>JBBQHX010000001.1:0-50985 GCA_038324385.1 Gemmatimonadales bacterium
AAGCGCGAGAAGCTGATGAAGGAACTCGCCAAGGATCAGGTGCGCACCGGCGTTGTCAAGAACATCACCGACTTCGGCGCCTTCATCGACCTCGGCGGCGTGGACGGACTGCTCCACATCACCGACATGTCGTGGGGGCGCATCTCGCACCCCAACGAGATGGTGCACATCGGGCAGGAGCTCGAGGTCAAGGTCCTCGACATCGACTGGGAGCGCGAGCGCATCTCGCTCGGCCTCAAGCAGCTCCAGGCCTATCCGTGGAAGGACGTCGCCGACAAGTACCCCGTCGGCACGCGCGTCACGGGCAAGGTCGTCTCGATCACCAACTACGGCGCGTTCATCGAGCTGGAGCCGGGCATCGAAGGCCTCGTGCACATCAGTGAGATGAGCTGGACCCGAAACGTCAGGCACCCGTCCAAGCTTGTCTCCATCGGTGAGACGATCGAGGCCGTGGTCCTGAAGGTCGATCCGGACGAGGAGAAGATCTCGCTCGGTATGAAGCAGACCGAGCAGGATCCGTGGATGGTGCTGCCGCTCAAGTACCCGGTCGGCACGCGCATCAACGGCAAGGTCCGCAACCTGACGAGCTTCGGCGCCTTCGTCGAGATCGAGCCGGGCATCGACGGCCTCATTCACATCTCCGACATGTCCTGGACGAAGCGTGTCCAGCACCCGTCAGAAGTCGTGAAGAAGGGCGATGCGGTGGACGTCGTGATTCTCAACATCGATGCGGAGAACAAGCGCATCAGCCTCGGCCTGAAGCAGGCGGAGGAGGATCCGTGGCTCCGCATCGGCGAGACCTTCCCGGTCGGCCTCGAGATGCAGGCCGCGATCGTCCGCCTGATGGACAAGGGCGTCGTCGCGGATCTCGGCAACGACATTGAAGGCTTCGTGCCGTCGAGCCAGCTCAACGCCGGCGAAGCGGTCGAGGATGTGGCGGAGTTCGCGTTCGAAGGGATGAAGCTCGACGTGCGCGTGCTGGAGGTGGATCCGATTCACCGCCGCATCGTGCTCACGGTGCTCAACATCCCCGAGGACCAGCCGCCCCGCCCGGAGCCGTCCGAGGTCGTGCTCTCGTCGGATGACGACGAGATGGCCGGTGGTGACATGAGCGACGCTGGCGACGATACCGTTGCCGACGCCGACGCCGATGCAGACGCAGATGCAGCGGCCGACGCGGAGCCGATCGAAGGCTGATCGTCGCGCCTGCATGACAAGGGGGCTCCGGACCATGCGGTCCGGAGCCCCCTTGTCATATGAGTCATCGTGCGGCGCTGATCAGAGCTCGTGTGCGGAACGACGGCGCCGCGCGAACCGGGCACCGCCAAGCGCGACGAGACCCGACGCAAACAGCACCATGGTCGCGGGCTCAGGAACGACGGTCGGATCGGGTCGAATGAATCCGCCGGCCGGAATGTTGTCGGTGTCCGCCTGGAACTGCAGGTTACCGGCGAGCGCCGTTCGGAAGCTCACGTCCAGCGTCGTGAATAGATCGCCCATGAGCGCTTCGCCCGTCACGCGAACCTGGTTGCGGTAGGTGGCGAGCGAATTGTTGAGATCGCCGCCTATCACGGTGAAGGCGCGTCCGAGAGCCGAGCCCGTCGTCCCCGAGGTAGTGCCGTCGATATCGAAGACGGTCCTACCCGGAACGCCATTCAAGACGAGCCGATTCAGCCCGGACCCGTACAGATTCATCAGCGTCCACGGTCCGCCAAACGTATCGCCGGCGCTGGCGAAGGCGAGGCTGAAGAAGGCGTTGCTGACGCCGAAGTTGCCGCCTCCCAGATCGCCCCAGGCTCCCCCGGTGCTTGAGCCATCGGTAAAGAAGGCGCTGACGGACATGCCGCTCATCCCGGCGCCGCTCGTGGTGAAGCTCGTGAGGCCGGAGATCTCGAACGTGGTGCCCGGATCCGTGGCGATCGTCTGAGCCGGGAGGGCGACCGCCGATGCGCTGAGTGCGCTGACGGTCAACAGTACTGCGATACTGGGTCGCATGCCTGATCCTCGAAGAGAGTGGTGGATCCGGATCGCTGCCAGAGGGAAGCGTCGTAGTGGATCCGCGATTGTGAGGGACGAGCCGGTGGGGACATCGCGCACCCTCAGCGGTGTCCGTGCATGCGCAGAGCGACGTCGATCCGCGCTATGAACCTGCCGGCGTCGGCAGGTGGTGGAGGGGGGACTTCCTGTCCAGTCCCCCATCGCCACGAGCGCGATTCTACCCCCAGATCGGCGAAAACGCAAATCGTCCGTACGGGATCCGCGCGGCCGGCGCCCGGTGTGTCCGATGCTCAGCCCACGCGACGCCGGCACTGCAGCCGTCCTCGTTCCCCTCCTTGCCACACGTTCCTAGATCGACGCCTCGCGGAGACGCCACCTCGCTCGCTCAACCCGCCCGCGTAGCGTCACGACCAGCCGGCGGCGGAGATGCCGCCGGTTTGTACTCCCATCCGTCGCCTGTGGGGAGTAGCTTCCCGACATGTCGATGACCGAGAAACTGACGCTCCTTGAGCGCCGGCGCGCCGAGTCCGAGCTCGGCGGCGGTGCCGCCCGCGTGAAAGCCCAGCACGACAAGGGAAAGCTCTCCGCCCGCGAGCGGCTGGACGTGCTCCTCGACGAGGGCAGCTTCGTCGAGATGGACCGCTTCGTCACCGCGCGGTCGGGCGAGAACGGCACGGCGCCGATCTACGGCGACGGCGTCGTGACCGGCTACGGCCGCATCGAGGGGCGAATCGTCTATGTCTTCTCGCAGGACTTCACGGTGTTCGGCGGCTCGCTCTCCGAGGCCCACGCCGAGAAGATCTGCAAGATCATGGATCTCGCCGTGCGCAACGGTGCGCCCGTCGTCGGCCTGAACGACTCGGGCGGCGCGCGAATTCAGGAAGGCGTAGTCTCCCTCGGCGGCTATGCGGACATCTTCCTCCGCAACACGCTCGCGTCAGGCGTCGTGCCGCAGATCTCCGCCATCCTCGGTCCGTGCGCCGGCGGGGCGGTCTACTCGCCCGCGATCACCGACTTCATCTACATGGTGCGTGGGATCTCGTACATGTTCGTCACCGGTCCGAACGTCGTGAAGACGGTGACACACGAGGACGTGACGATGGAGGTGCTCGGCGGCGCGGACACGCACGCCGAAACGTCCGGCGTCTCGCACTTCACGCACGCGTCGGAGCTCGAGAGCCTGAGCGCGATTCGTGAGCTGTTCCGCTACATCCCGTCCAACAACCTCGACGACGCCCCCCGAGGACGGAGCACCGATCCGCGGGACCGGCGTGACGACGGGCTGCTCACGGTGGTGCCGGACAATCCGAACAAACCGTACGACATGCACGACGTCATCAGAATGCTCGTGGATGACGGGGAGTTCTACGAGGTGCAGGCGGCGCACGCCGCGAACATCATCTGCGGCTTCGCGCATCTCGGCGGGTACAGCGTCGGCATCGTCGCCAACCAGCCCGCCGTGCTCGCGGGTGTGCTCGACATTGCCGCGTCGGTCAAGGCAGCGCGCTTCATCCGCTTCTGCGACGCGTTCAATATCCCGATCGTGACGCTCGAGGACGTGCCGGGGTTCCTGCCGGGCGTGGCGCAGGAGCACGGCGGAATCATCAAGCACGGCGCGAAGCTGCTCTTCGCGTACTGCGAGGCGACGGTGCCCAAGCTGACGGTCATCACGCGCAAGGCGTACGGCGGCGCGTACGACGTGATGAGCTCCAAGCACATCCGCGGCGACTTCAATGTCGCGTGGCCGACGGCGGAGATCGCCGTGATGGGGCCCAAGGGCGCTGTCGAGATTCTCTATCGCAAGGAAATCGCCGAGAGCGATGACCCTGTCGCTGCGACCGATGCGAAGATCGACGAGTATCGGCAGAAGTTCGCGCATCCATATATCGCCGCCGGCCGCGGCTATCTCGACGACATCATCGATCCGCGCGACACACGGCCGCGCCTGATCGATGCGCTCGACTCGCTGCAGCGGAAGCGCGACCGCAACCCGCCGAAGAAGCACGGCAACATTCCGCTGTAGCCGTTCGGCCTGCGTTCACGCATCGCGCGATCGTCCCGCGTTTCCCACACCCGTCGCACATGTTCTCCAAAGTCCTCATCGCCAATCGCGGCGAGATCGCCCTGCGAATCGTGCGCGCCTGTCGCGAGCTCGACATCGCCGCGGTGGCCGTCTATAGCGACGCGGACGCCGACGCGCCTCACGTGCGCGCGGCCGATGAGGCAGTGCACATCGGTCCCGCGCCGAGCGCGCAGAGCTATCTCGTCGGCGATCGGATCATCGAGGCCGCCCAGCGGACCGGCGCCGAGGCGATCCATCCGGGCTACGGCTTCCTGTCGGAGCGGGAATGGTTTGCGCGTGCGGTGCGGGACGCCGGGCTGGTCTGGGTGGGCCCGCCGGCCGAGGCGATCGCGGCGATGGGAAGCAAGACAGCCGCCCGCACGCTCGCCATCGCGGCCGGTGTCCCCGTGGTACCCGGGACGCAGACGGCGTTGCGCGATGCCGACGAGGCGCTGGCGGTCGCCGACACCTTTGGCTATCCGGTGCTGCTCAAGGCCGCGGCCGGCGGCGGCGGAAAGGGAATGCGCGTGGTGCGTGAGGCGGGCGAGCTGCCGGCCGCGCTCGACGCCGCTCGTCGTGAGGCACGAAATGCCTTCGGCGACGATGCGGTCTATGTCGAGAAGTACATCGAGGGCCCGCGCCACGTCGAGGTGCAGCTGCTGGCCGACCAGCACGGCACCACGCTGCACTTCGGCGAGCGTGAATGTTCCATTCAGCGCCGTCATCAGAAGATGATCGAGGAGGCACCAAGCGTCGCCGTCGATGCCGAGTTGCGGGCGCGCATGGGCGCGACCGCGGTCGCGGCCGCGCGCGCGGCGGGCTACGTCAACGCCGGCACCTGCGAGTTCCTGCTCGATCGTGACGGCGCGTACTACTTTCTCGAGATGAACACTCGCATCCAGGTCGAGCACCCGGTCACGGAACTGGTGATGGGCATCGACCTGGTACAGTGGCAGTTACGGGTCGCCGCCGGGGAGCGCCTACCATTCGTGCAGGACGACATCTCGCCGCGCGGCTGGGCGATCGAATGCCGCCTCACGAGCGAGGATCCGGCGAACGGCTTCCTCCCCTCGACGGGGCGCATCACGCACCTCGAACTACCGGCGGGGCCGGGTGTGCGCTGGGACGGCGGCATCGTTGCGGGCAGCGAGATCGGACTTTCGTACGATCCGATGCTCGCAAAACTGATCGTGCACGGCGCCACACGCGCCGAAGCCATCGCCCGCATGCACCGCGCGCTGCTCGAGCTCACCATCGATGGGGTCGAAACGTCGCGCGACTTCCATCTGCGTGTCATGGAACACCCTGACTACCGCGCGGGCAACGTGTCGATCCAGTGGCTCGAGCAGAACCTTGCCGCACTGACGCAGGCCGCGCCGCCGGTGGCGGGGGTGCGCGTGGCGGCGATCGCTGGCGCACTGTTCGCCGAACGCGAGCGCTCCGCGCGGCTCTCCGGCGGATCGGCGGTGGCGGGCGCGGTGCGCGGGGGAGGAGGCGCGGCCACGTCAGGCACCGGCGGGTCGGACGCCTGGCGGCAGGCGGCGCGGCGCGAAGGAATGCGCGGATCATGAGCAAGAAGCCCGAGCGCGGCTTTCGCCGCCACGCACGCAAGTCCGCACGCGCTGAGGCGGTGGCGAATCGGCCGGCCGAGCCCACCCGGTCGGTGCAGGTGGCCGTGCACGCGATTGCCGCCGGTGGTGATGGCGTCGCCCGCGCGGACGGACTCGTCATCTTCCTGCCGCGCACCGCACCGGGCGACGAGGGGACAGCGGACGTGGTCGTGCGGAAGAACTTCGCGCGAGGGGAGATGCGGGTGCTCGATCGCGCCTCGCCGGATCGTGTCACCCCCGGCTGTGCCCATTACGTGAAGGACCGGTGCGGCGGCTGCCAGTTGCAGCATATCAGCTACCCGGCGCAGCTCGAAGCCAAGCGCATGATCGTCCGCGACGCACTCGCCCGGATCGGCGGCCACGCGGTCGATGCGCCACCCGTCGCGCCGAGTCCTGAGCCGTGGCGGTACCGCACGAAGCTGACGCTGGCCCTTCGCCGCACGGTCGAACGGCCCGCCGGCGCGACGGGGCTGGCCGCCGCGTCGATCGGCTGGCGGGCGGGGTTGCATCCGTACGACGACCCCTCAGCCGTGTTCGCGCTCGAGGACTGCCCGATCACTGACGAGCGGGTGCTCGCCGCCTGGTCAGCCATCCTCGCCGCCGGTCCGTTACTGCCGCACGCGGATTCGCTGCGGGGGGCCGTGCGCCTGACGAGTGCGGGCCCCGCGCTGGTGGTGCAGGGCGGACGGCGCTGGGCGGCCGCGGCGGACTTCGCCGCCGCCGTGCCCGAGCTGGCCGAGCTCTGGTGGGCGCCGGACGGTGAGCGTCCTCGGCTGCTGGCCACTGGTGCCGGCGAAACGCGCACCGACGCGACGGCGCCGTCCGACATGAGCGATGCGGGCGGCGGGCCCGGCGCCTCGTTTGCGCAGGTCAACACCGCGGTCGCCGACGAGCTCCGGGCAACGGTCGAGGCCCTCGTGCTCGCCCACCGGCCGGCGCGTGTCGTCGATGGCTACGCAGGAACGGGCGAGTATGCCCGTCGCCTCGCCGCCGCCGGGGTTCTGGTCACCGCACTGGAGCGTGACGAGGCCGCGGTCGCCTGGCTGACCGATCGGCTGCCGGCTGGCTCGCGTACCGTGGCCGGTGCGGTCGAGGACACGCTCGCCGGCGCGCTCCCGGCCGACGTCGTCATTCTCAATCCGCCCCGAGGCGGGGTCGACGCCCGCGTGACCGCGCTGCTCGCCTCGGCGCGCTCGGGCCTTCGGGCGATCGTCTACGTGAGTTGCGACCCGGCGACCCTTGCCCGCGACATCGCCCGACTCCCCGGCTGGCGCATCGCCAGCCTGCAGACCTTCGACATGTTCCCGCAGACCGCGCACGTCGAGACGGTGTGCGAGCTCGTTCCCGAGGCGCTATGAAGTACATCGTGGAGGTCAACGGCGATCGGCTCGAGGTTGCGCTCGACGACGGCATGGCGGCGCTCGGTGCGGGTGAGGCGGTGCGCGCCTCCGACGCCGAGAGCGCCGGGCGTCCCGTACGGCTGGTGACGATCGACGGGGTGCAGCATCGCGTCCATGTGCGCGCTCATCCCGGCCGCGGCCGCTATACCCTCTGGATCGACGGCTGGCGCTACGAGGTCGATGCGCTCGACGAGCGCCAGCGCGCCATCCGCGACCTGACCCGCGCCTCGGCGGCCGCCGCCGGCCCCGCCCCGGTCGTCGCCCCGATGCCGGGGCTGGTGGTCCGCGTGGCCGTGGCCGTCGGAGACGTGGTGGCCGCGGGCGACGGGCTGGTCGTGATGGAAGCGATGAAGATGGAGAACGAGCTGCGAGCGACCAGCGCCGGTACGGTGACCCGGGTGCTGGTCGAACCGGGCACCGCCGTGGAGAAGGGCGCCGTCCTGGTCGAGCTTGCCTGAGGCGGCGAGTCGTTGACACTCGCGCGCGATCTGTCTAGCTTGGATGACTGTGCATAAAAACGCCCTCGTGGCGGCCGAGACCCGGGTTGCAATACGCACCGGTGAGGCGCTGGACCCATCGTTTGGCTGACGGACATGAAAACGTATACCGCAACGCCCAAGGACATCGACCACAAGTGGTTTGTGGTCGACGCCGAGGGAATGGTGCTCGGCCGGCTCGCCGCCGAGATCGCGAAAGTTCTTCGCGGCAAGCACAAACCGATGTACACGCCCCACATGGACACGGGCGACAACGTCATCGTCATCAACGCGAGCAAGGTGCGCGTGACGGGACGCAAGGCGGAACAGAAGGAATACTTCCGCCACACGGGCTACATGGGCCACGAGCGCTACACGCCGTTCGCGACCATGCTCGCCAAGCATCCCGAACGCATCATCGAGAAGGCGGTCTACGGCATGCTGCCGAAGACGACGCTCGGCCGTCAGGTCCTGCGCCGCAAGCTCCGCGTGTACGCGGGCACCGAACATCCGCACCTCGCGCAGCAGCCTGAGACGATGACCTTCAAAGCGACCGGGGCCAAGTAATGGCGGACATGAACAATCTCCACGCCGTCGGCCGTCGGAAGGAAGCCGTCTGCCGCGTCTATCTCCGCCCGGGCTCCGGGAAGTGGGAGATCAACGGTCGCACGCTCGGGGACTACTTCCCCCGTCCGACGCTCGTGTCGATGATCCAGCAGCCGTTGGCCGCCACGGACACCCTCGGCACCTTCGACGTCAAGGCGAACATCGCCGGTGGCGGCATGAGCGGACAGGCCGGCGCGCTGCGCCTCGCCATCGCCCGTGCCCTCGTCATCCGTGACGAGGAAGATCGCAAGAAGCTCCGCGATCTCGGCCTGCTCACGCGTGATGCGCGTGCGGTCGAGCGCAAGAAGCCGGGTCGTCCGAAGGCCCGCAAGCGCTTCCAGTTCTCGAAGCGCTAAGAGAACGACGGTGCCGCGTGCCGGGGATGCTCCCGGCGTGCGGCACCTGTTGCTCTCCATCTCTCACGCGTTCCTGAGTACGAGTCCGGGTCCGGCACCGCCGGAGGCTCGTACAGTGATGGACGCGGACGTGTACAACCCCATCGAGGCTTTCCCCCATGGCAGTCCCAGCAATCGAGGATCTCCTGCAGGCGGGTGTCCACTTCGGACACCAGACGCGCCGCTGGAATCCCAAGATGCGTCGGTTCATTTTCGCCGAACGCAATGGCATTCATATCATCGACCTGCACAAGACGCTGCGGCAGCTTGAGCTCGCGCAGCAGCTCGTGCGCGAGGTCGTTCTGCGCGGCGAGCAGGTGATGTTCGTCTGCACCAAGCGGCAGCTCTCCGCCATCGTGCGTGACGAGGCCGAAGGGTGCGGCGCGCAGTACATCACCGAGCGCTGGCTCGGCGGGCTGCTGACCAACTTCCAGACGGTCAAGAAGCAGCTCAAGAAGCTCAAGGATCTCGAGTCGGGCGCCGAGGAAGGCGGCCAGTTCACGAACTACACGAAGAAGGAGCAGCTCCTTCTTCAGCGGAAGCGTGACAAGCTCGACCGCAACCTGTCGGGTCTCAAGACGATGGGCCGCGTTCCCGGCTTGCTCTTCATCGTCGACTCGAAGAAAGAGCGCATCGCCGTCTCCGAGGCGAAGAAGCTCGGCATTCCGATCATCGCGATCGTCGATACGAACGCCGATCCCGATGTGATCACGGTGCCGATCGCCGGTAACGACGATGCGATCCGCTCGGTGGAGTTGCTCACGCACGCGATCGCCGGGGCGATCTCCGAGGCGCGTCAGCAGGCCCCGGCCGCGCGTGGCGGTGAAGGCGGCGAGGAGTCGGAGTCCTACACGTACAGCTCCGACCGTGGCGCCGAGCGTGCCGCGCCGGACGACGCCAAGCGCCGTCGCCCGCGCCGTCGTCGTGCCAAGCCGGAAGCGCTGGCCGCGCAGCTCAAGGGCAGCGAGGGTGGTGAAGGTGGCGCCGAGGGCGGTGCCGAGACCGGCGCCGAGAGCGGCGCCGATGCTGGCTCCGAGGCTCCGCGTCCGGCCACGCCGGCGCCCGCCTCCGCGGAAGCTGCCGCGCCCGAGATGGCGCCCGAGACGGCGCCCGAGACCGCGCCCGAGAGCGAGTGAGCGATCGGGCGGCGTTTCGCCGTCGCCGTTGCCGCGGGTAGTGCGCCCGTGGATTTCCGCGTAGACTTGTGTACGCCGCCGGCCTTGGCCGGCGGCGTTTCCACGACCCGAGGACTGATTCAACCATGACGACTACGACTTTCACGGCCAAGGACGTCGCCGAGCTTCGGCAGCGTACCGGCGCCGGCATGATGGACTGCAAGAAGGCGCTCGAGGAGAACAAGGGCGATATCGACAAGTCGGTCGAGTATCTCCGCACGAAGGGGATCGCCAAGGCCGAGAAGCGCACTGG
The DNA here is from genome assembly GCA_038324385.1 of Gemmatimonadales bacterium. Lineage (GTDB taxonomy): Bacteria > Gemmatimonadota > Gemmatimonadetes > Gemmatimonadales > Gemmatimonadaceae > JBBQHX01. The sequence continues at coordinate 9,976 of JBBQHX010000001.1, forward strand.
CAAGGCGACGTCCGAGGGCGCCGTGAACTCCTACATCCACCACAACGGCCGCATCGGCGTTCTGGTCGAGGTCAACTGCGAGACGGACTTCGTCGCTCGCACCGAGGACTTCCAGCAGCTCGTCCGGACTATCGCCGAGCACATCGCCGCCGCCGCCCCGCTGGGTGTCGACAAGAGCGAAGTGCCCGCCGAGGCGGTCGATCGCGAGCGCCGCATCGCCGAGGAGCAGGCCCGTGCGAGCGGCAAGCCCGACGCGATCGTCCAGAAGATGGTCGAGGGGAAGGTCGAGTCGTTCTACAAGGACGTCGTCCTGATGTCGCAGCCCTGGATCCGCGAGCCGAAGAAGACGATTGCCGACCTCGTCAAGGAGACGTCGTCCAAGGTCGGAGAGAACATTCAGGTCCGCCGTTTCGTCCGCTTCCAGCTCGGCGAGTAGCGGCCGCGTGTCCGGCCTCACGTACGAACGCATCCTGCTCAAGATCTCTGGCGAGGCGCTCGCCGGAGACAAGGGCTTCGGGCTCGACTTCGAGACGATCAGCCGGTTGGCGCAGGAGATCAAGGGAGTCGTCGCCATGGGGGCCCAGGTCGGGCTCGTCATCGGCGGCGGCAACATCGTCCGCGGCTCCCAGATCTCCAAGTTGGGTATGGACCGGGTCGCCGCGGACTACATGGGCATGCTCGGAACGGTCATCAACGCCCTTGCCCTGCAGGACGTCCTGGAGCGCGTGAATGTCGACACGCGCGTCATGACCGCCATTCGGATGGAGGAGCTGGCGGAGCCGTACATCCGCCGCCGTGCGCTGCGCCACTTCGAGAAGGGCCGGACGGTGATTTTTGCGGCCGGCACCGGGAATCCGTACTTTTCGACGGATACGGCAGCGGTCCTGCGCGCGATCCAGACCAAGTCGCAGGTGATCATCAAGGCGACCGGCGTGGACGGCATCTACTCGGCCGACCCGCGCAAATTTCCGGACGCGACGCTCTACGAGACGATCAGCTATCGCGACGCGATCGTCGGTGAGCTCGCCGTGATGGATCAGACCGCGATCACGTTGTGCAAGGAAAACAAGCTGCCCCTCATCGTCCTCAACATCAATCAGCCTGGGGCCGTTGGACGCGCCTTGCGGGGAGAGCGCGTCGGAACCCTCGTCCAGTGAGCTCTTGTCCATGAGCACGATTGCACAGATCGTCAGCGATGCCAGCAGCGGGATGGAGAAAGCCGTCGAGAATTCGCGCCGGGAGTTCGCCGCGATCCGCACGGGAAAGGCCAGTGCGTCCCTTCTCGACACCGTGCGCGTTGAAGCCTACGGTCAGCAGATGGCATTGAACCAGGTCGCGTCCGTGAGCGCCCCGGAGCCGCGCCTGCTCCTCGTCACGCCGTACGACAAGAGCCAGGCGAAGCTGATCGAGAAGGCGATCCGCGAGTCCGACCTCGGCGTCGAGCCGTCGAATCAGGGCACGGTGATCCGGGTTCCGATTCCGCCGATGAACGAGCAGCGCCGCAAGGACCTGGTCAAGGTCGTGCACAAGCTGGCCGAGGAAGGGAAGATCGGCGTGCGTCACGGCCGCACCGACGGCCGCGATCGCCTCAAGAAGCTCGACGGTGTCTCCGAGGACGAGGTCAAGCGGGCGGAGAAGGATTTGCAAAAGCTCCACGACGACCAGATCTCGCGTATGGACGAGATGGTGAAGGCCAAGGAAGTCGAAATCATGGAGGTCTGACGGTCGTCATGCCGGAGGACACGAGCGCCGAGAAGTTGCTGGCGCAGATCCGCGTCCACGGCCACGTGCCGAGGCACGTGGCGATCATCATGGACGGGAATGGCCGCTGGGCGCGCGAGCGATCGATGCCGCGCCCGTACGGGCATCGCTCCGGCATGAAGTCCGTGCGCGAGGTGGTGGAGGGCGCCATCGAGGCTGGTCTCGAGGTGCTCTCGCTCTTCGCGTTCTCGCAGGAGAACTGGCTGCGACCCGAGAGCGAAGTCTCCGCGCTCATGTCGCTCCTCGAGGAGTACGTCGCGCGCGAGGCGGACGAGCTGCACGCCAACGGCGTGCGTGTGCGGGTGCTCGGCGCGCTCGAGCGCCTCACGCCGGCCGCCGCCAATGCCGTCGATCGCGTGGTGCAACTGACCGCGGGCAACACTCGCATTCTGCTCAACCTGTTCATCTCGTACGGGAGCCGCGCCGAGCTCACCCGGGCCGCGCGCCTGCTCGTCGAGGACGCACTCGATGGGCGCCTCACGCCTGACGAGGTGACCGAGCAGTTGTTCGCCGACCGGCTGTACACCGTCGGCATTCCGGACCCTGACCTGCTCATCCGCACCTCGGGCGAGCGACGGATCTCGAACTTCCTGCTCTGGCAGCTCGCCTACGCCGAGTTGTACATGTCGTCCCGGCTCTGGCCCGATTTCACCCGCGACGAGCTGTTTCGCGCGATCCTCGATTACCAGAGCCGGGAGCGGCGCTTCGGGCGCGTGACGGTGTAACGTGTTCGGCGGCCGCGTCAGCGACCGCGCACGCGCGACGCTGTCGCGCCCTCCCGATCCTCCGTCCGCGTGTCCGAACTCACTCTGCGCATCCTCTCCGCGCTCGTCGCGGTGCCCGTGGTGGTTGCCACCGTCTACCTCGGCGATGCCGCCCTCGCATCGCTGCTCGGGGTTACCGCGGCGCTTGCCTGTTGGGAACTGTTTCGGATGGCCGAACGGACCGGCGCCCGCCCGATCGCCTGGCTGGGGATACCGCTCGCTGCCGCGGTGCCGCTGGCCGTTCACGGCTACCAGCTCCGGCTGTTCGGACCGCCGCTCGCCCTCGCGGTGCTGATCCCGCTCGTGGTGCTCGGCGTCGCGATCTGGGCGCGCGGTGTCGCGGGACGCCCGCTCGCCTCGGCCGCAGTGACCGTGTTCGGCATTGTGTACGTCGGCGCGACGCTCAGCTTCGCGTATGGGCTCCGCTACCATCGCTTCGCCATCGGCGCACTGGCGGGCAGCGCGCTGGTGCTGCTCCCAGTGGTCCTGACCTGGGGGTCGGACACCGGCGCGTACTTCGCCGGCCGCACCTTTGGCAAGCGGAAACTCATTCCATCGGTCAGTCCTGGAAAGACAGTCGCGGGGGCCGTTGGCGGGCTGATCGCAACGGTGATCGTCGCCTACCTCTACAGCCGCTTCGCGTTGCGGCCGGCCGCGCAGCTGGCGCTTTCGCCTTGGGGCGCCGTCATCTTCGGGACGATCATCAGTGTCGCCGCCCAGGTGGGCGATCTCGCCGAGTCGCTGCTCAAACGTGAGGCGGACGTGAAAGACAGCTCACGGCTCATTCCGGGGCATGGCGGCGTGCTCGATCGGGTGGACAGCCTGCTGTTCACCCTCCCGGTGGGCTATCTGCTGGCCGACCTGCTCCTGCTGCCGGCACCGTTATGACCATCCGTGGCGTGGCATTGCTGGGCTCTACCGGCTCGATCGGCACGACGGCGTTGCGCGTCCTCGAGCGGCAACGCGAGCGGTTTTCCGTGGTCGCGCTGACCGCTCATCAGAATGAGGCCTTGCTGCGCGAGCAGGCCAACCGATTCGCCCCGGCCTACGTCGGCATGGTCACCTCCACGGCCGGCAATGGCTGGCGGTCGGGCGCCGAGTGCCTTGTCGAGGCGGCGAGCCTGCCGGAGGCCGATATCGTACTGAACGCCGTGGTCGGCGCCGCCGGCCTCGATGCGACGCTGGTCGCGCTGGAGCGCGGCAAGCGCGTCGCGCTCGCGAACAAGGAGACGCTGGTGGTCGCCGGCGAGTTGGTGTTGGCTGCCGCCGCAGCCCATGGCGGCGAACTGGTGCCCGTCGATTCCGAGCACTCGGCGATATTGCAGTGCATCGGTGACCGGCCACGCTCCGAGATCCGGCGGTTGGTGCTGACCGCCTCGGGCGGGCCGTTTCGGGAATGGAACGCCGAGCGGCTGGCGAGGGCGAGCCTGGCCGACGCGTTGCAGCACCCCACGTGGCAGATGGGACGGAAGATCACGATCGACAGCGCCACGCTCGCGAACAAGGCGCTCGAGGTCATCGAGGCGCACTTCCTGTTCGGCATCCCGTACGAGCGGATCGAAGTCGTGGTGCACCCGCAGAGCGTCGTCCACTCCTTCGTCGAATTTGTCGATGGGAGCGTGATCGCGCAGATGGGCGTTCCCAGCATGGAGCTTCCGGTGCTGTACGCGCTCACCCATCCGGATCGCGTGTCGGACACGGGCGTTCCGCCGTTCGACGCGGTCGAGCTCTCGCCCCTGACCTTCGAGCGCGTTCGGCACGATGCCTTCCCGACGCTCGGCTTGGGTATCCAGGCGGGACGGCGCGGTGGAGCCGCGCCGGCGGTTTTCAATGCGGCAAACGAGGCCGCGGTTGCACTCTTCCTGGCGGGCCGTCTGACCTTCGCCGATATCCCTCGCTCGATCGAACACGTGCTGGACCGATTGGCCGATGCGCCGGCCGGGACCCGCGATCGATTGCTCGCCGCCGATGCCGAAGCGCGGCGCCTTGTTTCGGAGATGTTCGCATGCTGAGCTGGCTCGCGCCTCTACTCGTTTTCGGGCTCGTGGTGTTCGTCCACGAACTCGGCCACTTCCTGGCCGCCAAGGCGGTGGGCGTCTACGCACCCCGCTTTTCCATCGGCTTCGGTCCGGCTCTCTGGCGGAAGCGGTGGGGCGAGACGGAGTACGTGATCGCCGCTCTGCCGCTTGGCGGCTATGTCCGCATGGCCTCACGAGAAGACGAGGCGATGGCGCTCATCGAGGGCGGGGGGGAGAAGGCCGCCGGTGCGTCGGATGAGCCGCATACCGTCGGTGGCAACGCTTCGGATCTCAAGATGGCCGACGAGTCGATTGCCGACGGCGTGAGGCCTGACGACTGGGATCCCGAAGCGCTGACGCCGTTCGGCCCGAAGCCGGTGCCCGAGCACCGCTGGTTCGAATCCAAGTCGCTCCCGGCGCGCCTGCTGATCCTCATCGCCGGCGTGGCGATGAACGTGCTGCTCGGCCTCGTCGTCTCGATCGGCACCTTCGCCTATTACGGGCAGCCGTACCGCGTCGCGGTGGTCGACTCGCTGGTCGCGGGGATGCCCGCCGCGACCTCCGGGCTGCAGTCAGGCGACAGCATCGTCGCCGTCGACGGGGAGTCGGTGCGTACGTTCGAGCAGGTGGTCGAGCGGGTCGGGCCGGCCGCCGGCCGCGACATCCGGATCGATGTGTTGCGTGGTGGAGCGCCGGTATCGATCACCGTGCGCCCCGAGGCGACCACGGTCACGAACCCGCTCACGGGCGAGGAACGCCAGGACGGCCGGATCGGCGCGGTCCCGGTCGATCGGGTGGGGCGGGATGCATTGCCGATCGGCGACGCCGCCAGCCGGGGTTGGACGGCGACCTGGGGGATGGCCGGCGCCGTCGTCACTGTGTTGCAGCGACTGGTCACGGGGCGCGAGTCGGTCGAGAACCTCGGCGGGCCGGTGGCGATCGCTCGCATCTCGGTGGCCGCGGCGGAGTCCGGGGCGGAGAACTTGCTGGCGTTGATCGCCTTCCTCAGCGTGAACATCGGGATCTTCAACCTGCTGCCGATCCCCATCCTGGACGGCGGACAGATCCTGATCAACGTGCTCGAGGCGGCGAAGGGGAGTGCGTTCAGTCCACGCACGCGAGATGTCATCCTCCGCGTCGGGCTCGTCGCCATCGGCATGCTGTTCGTCGTCGTGATGTTCAACGACATCAAGAGCCTCATCCAGTCCTTCCTCTGATGGCCCGTCGGCTGCCCACCCTCCACCTCATTGCCGCCCTCGCGCTCGCGGGCGCGGCCACCCCACTCGCTGCCGAGGCGCAGGCGGTGGCCGCGCGATTCACCATCGCGACGGTCAGGGACAGCACGATCGTCTTCGTGATCGGCGATCACCGGTGGGTGAAGGTCGGCATGGAAGGACGCGCCCTGGATCCGGCCCGCAGCGACGAGATGGTCGCACAGTTCCGCGTCCTGATCGTCGAGAGCGACCGGGCCGAGGCGCTGATCACCGGGCAGACGCGTCGGCTGATCGATGCGCACGTCGCCGTGATCGACCGGCCACCGCGTCCATTCTGGCGTCAGGCGATGTTCTGGGTGGGTTCGCTCACCGGGCTGATCGTCGGCGCCGCGGCCGGCGCGGCGCTGCTGTAGCGCCCACGGGCTCGGTGACGCTACGACTGCCTCGCGCGCTGCGTGCTCTACGATCCGCAGAGCGGCAGGGCGGAGCTGCGTTGTTCCGGCACCGCGGCGGTAGCGGGCAGAATCTCCACCACGTCCTCGTACGCCGTGCAGCCCGGACGGCTGAGCGTGACATCGTACCGCCCGACCGGAAGCACGATTGGCTGCTGGAGCGAAACCAGACCGTCGAAGACGCGGCGATCGCCGCTCTGGGAGACGAACCGGTAGCTGGTGCCGGTGGGCGCGCGCGAGAAGCTGATCCGGCCGCACGCCCGCGCGTCGAGGCTCACGGTGCGCTGGGCACCGCCCGTCAGCACGACCGTCTGCGACGATTCCGCGGATTCGCAGCCGCCGATGGCATTGGCGACTCGGGCGGTGATCCGGTATCGGCCCGGCGGGAGCGTATCGCTGCTCCAACTGTCCGCGCCGACACGCCGGTCGTTGGCCTGGATCTGCGCCCCACGGGCGACGACGCGGAGCGAGGCGCGCGGGCGGGCGTCGTCCGTGGGCGCGGTAACCCCACTCGAATCGGCCGCGGGCGCCGCCACCACCAGCGGTGCCAGCGTGTCGACCCCAGCCTGCGCCGCACCGGGCATGACCAGATCGCCCGACGTCTCGCCGCGCGAGGCGAGCGCGATGATCGCGAGAAGGCCCGCGGCTGCCGCGCCGGCGATTGCCGTGGGCCGCTGCCAGCCGCGGTTGCCACCCAGCGATGGGCCGACACCGGTACGGGCTCCTCGAGCGGGCGTCGGCAGGTCGAGCGCGGGGACGGCCATCGTCGGCGCCGAGCTCGCGTCCACGGCCTTGCCCGCGCACTGGTTCAACGCCTCGGCGAGCTCCTCGGCCGTGGCGAACCGGTCGTCGGGATCCTTGGCGAGGCAGCGCAGCACGGCGGTGTCGAACGCCGGGGAGAGGGAAGGGTTGAGTGAGCGCAGCGACGGCGGTTCCATCTCGATGTGCTGCTTTGCGATGATGTACCAGTCCTCGCCTTCGAACGGCAGCTGGCCGGTGGCCGCGCGAAAGAGCGTCACGCCGAGGGCGTAGATGTCCGTCCGGCCGTCCACCGGCCGGCCGCGCGCCTGCTCGGGCGCAAAGTACTGCGGCGTCCCGACGACGATGTTCGTGCGCGTCTCGTGCGCGGCCTCGGCGGCGGCGCGCGCGATCCCGAAATCGACGACCACCGCGTTGCCGTGATCGTCGAACATGATATTGTCGACCTTCACGTCCCGGTGGACCACCCCGGCGCGATGGGCGAAGCCGAGAGCCCGGGCGACGTCGGCGCCGAGTCGGGTGACGGCAGGCTCGGGGAGCGTCGGGGTGATTTCGAGGCGCGCGGTGAGCCCCTGCGCGAGGAAATCCATCGCGAAGTAGACGGCGTCGTCCTCTCGACCGACGGCGTAGATCGTGACGATGTTCGGGTGGCGGAGCTTGGCGGCGGTCGCGGCCTCGCGCCGGAAGCGCGCCTCGAATTCCGGGTCGGCGCCGAACTGAGGCTTGAGCACCTTCAGGGCAACGGGAATCTCGAGGTCGGGGTCGAAGCCCCGATAGACCCAGGCGAACCCTCCGGTGCCGATGAAGGCATCCACCCGATAGCGGCCGAGGACACGGCCGAGATAGCGCTCAGGCAACGGGTAACCTTTACAGGTGGGTGCGGATCCAGTAAGTTACCGTGATTGAATCAATTGGGCGCGCGCTGCGCTGCACGACGTTTCGAGAATATACACCATGGCCTTCGAGAAAGCACCGACGATCGAGAAGCATCGGTCACACGAGACGGACACTGGCTCCACGCGAGTACAGGTCGCCGTGCTCACCGATCGAATCAATTACCTGACGGATCACTTCCGCAAGCACCACAAGGACCATCATGGTCGTCGTGGGCTGCTCAAGATGGTCGGACGCCGTCGGCGCCTGCTCGACTACATGAAGCGCAAGAACCTCGAGGGGTATCGGGCGCTCATCCAGCAGCTCGGCCTCCGCTACTAGCCAGCACGGGGCAGGGTTCGCGCGCGGGCGCATTTTCATAATGCGACCCGCGCGTTTGTATTGCATCGGGTTGGCGTTAGGCACCGCCGAACGCCCGATTTCGCGGTCACTTCATCGCAGGCTGTGCGCGGGCATGTACCCGCTCCTGCGACCCACCGAGTAACAAAGCGGACATCATGCAACGTGTGGAACGCAACTTCGCTGGTCGCAAGCTGATCATCGAGACCGGCCGTATGGCCAAGCAGGCCGCGGGCGCCGCGGTCGTGCAATTCGGCGAGACGATGGTGCTCGCCGCCGTCACTGTCAGCGAGACGGTGAGCTCGCTCCCCTTCTTCCCGCTCACGGTCGAGTACAAGGAAAAGACCTACGCGGCGGGCAAGATCCCGGGCGGCTTCATCAAGCGCGAGGGGCGTCCCCAGGATAAGGAAATCCTGGCCTGCCGCATCATCGATCGTTCGATCCGTCCGCTCTTCCCGGAAGGATTCAAGAACGAGGTTCAGGTCTTCATCTACGTGATCTCGGCCGATCAGGAAAATGAGGCCGACGTCCTCGCCCTGCTCGCGACTTCCTATGCGCTGAACGCGTCGAAGGCGCCGTTCTCGGCGCCGATCGCCGGTGTGCGCGTCGGCCGCATCCAGGAGAAGTGGGTCGTCAACCCGACGTTCCAGCAGCTCGAGTACAGCGACATGGAGCTCATCGTCGCCGGCTCCAAGGATTCCATCGTGATGGTCGAGGGTGGCGCGCTCGAGGCCAGCGAGGACGACGTCCTCGAGGCGCTCGCCGTCGCCCATCGCAGCATCCAGGAGCTCGTGGCGCTGCAGGAGGAGATGCTCGCGGAGTCGCGTGCGCCCAAGATGGCCTGGCAGAAGTCCGGTCCGCCGGAAGGGCTCGTCGCCCGCGTCTCGGCGCTCGCCGATGGTCGGATCGCCGACGCGCTCAACGGCAAGGACAAGCACGGCCGTATCGAGGCCGTCGCCGCCGTCAAACGTGAGATCGCCGAGCTGCTGCTCGCCGAATTCCCGGACAACGCGAAGGACATCTCGAATCTCGTCGGCGACGCCGAGTACACGACGATGCGCAACCAGGTGCTGAAGCAGCGCGTGCGCGTCGACGGCCGAAAGCTCGACGAGATCCGCGATATCGCTACCGACGTCGGCCTCCTGCCGCGTGCGCACGGCTCGTCGCTGTTCACGCGCGGCCAGACGCAGGCGCTCGTCGCCGTGACGCTCGGGACGCAGAAGGATGCCCAGCGGGTCGAGTCGGTCAACGAGCCGGGCGAGACGAACAAGTCGTTCATGCTGCACTACAACTTCCCGCCGTTCTCGACGGGTGAAGTCCGTCCGATGCGCGGCACCAGCCGTCGCGAGATCGGTCACGGCAATCTGGCCGAACGCGCCCTGCAGGCCGTGTTGCCGCCGTACGACGAGTTCCCGTACACGATCCGCATCGTCTCCGAAGTGCTCGAGTCGAACGGCTCGTCGTCGATGGCGTCGGTCTGCGGTGGCTCGCTGTCGATGTACGACGCGGGTGTGCCGATCCGTGCCGCGGTGGCTGGTGTGGCGATGGGGCTCATCAAGGAAGGCGATGATTACGCGATCCTGACCGACATCCTGGGCTCCGAGGATCATCTCGGCGACATGGACTTCAAGGTCGCCGGCACGCGCGATGGCATCACGTCGATCCAGATGGACATCAAGATCGAGGGGCTCGACATCTCGATCATGAAGGAAGCGCTGGAGCAGGCCCGCGTGGGCCGGCTGCACATCCTGGGCGAGATGGACAAGGGGCTCGCCGAGCCGCGCGCCGACGTGTCGCAGTACGCGCCGCGTATCGTCACGATGCAGATCCCGACCGACAAGATCGGCGACCTGATCGGCCCCAAGGGCAAGACGATCCGCGCGATTCAGGAGGAGACCAACTCCGAGGTCTCGGTCGAGGACGATGGCACCGTGACGATCGCCGCCGTCGGTGGCGAGAACATGGAGCGGGCGCGCCAGATGATTCAGGCGCTCACGCAGGAGCCGATCGTCGGCGAGACGTACGAAGGGACGGTCAAGAGCACGACCGCGTTCGGCGCCTTCGTCGAGATCATGCCCGGCACCGAGGCGCTGTTGCACATCTCGGAGCTGCAGCATGCCCGGACGGACCGCACGGAAGACGTCGTCAAGAAGGGCGACCGCGTCACCGTCAAACTCATCGATCGTGACGAGCGCGGACGCCTCCGCCTGTCGCGCAAGGTGCTGATGCCGGTTCCGGAAGGGCATGTGGAGCCGGAGCCCACCGAAGGTGGCGAGGGCGCCGACGGCGCGCCGCGGCGTGAGCGGAGCGACCGCGGTGGCAGCGGTGGCGACCGTGGGCGCAGCGGTGGCGGACGTAGTGGCGGACGCGGCGGTCGTTGAGCACCGCCAACGGTTCCGCTGACGCGGCGCCGCGCCGCACCCTGCTCCCGAATGGTCTGACCGTACTCTCGGAATTCGTTCCGGGAGTGCGGTCGGTTGCATTGGGGGCATGGGTGCGCGCCGCCTCCATCCATGAGCCGCGCGAGCGAATGGGCGTGTCCCACCTGCTCGAGCACATGGTGTTCAAGGGCACCGAGACCCGAAGCGCGCGCGATCTCGCGCTCGCGCTGGAAAGCCTCGGCGGCTCGCTCGACGCATATACAGCGCGCGAACACACCAGCTACCAGGCGCGGGTGCTCGACGAGCACCTGCCGCAGGCGGCCGACGTGCTGTTCGACCTGATCTTCCGTCCCGCCCTGCGGGCCACCGATCTCGAGCTCGAGCGCAAGGTGGTGCTCGAGGAGATCAGCATGGTCGACGACACGCCCGACGACCTGGTGTTCGAGTTGCATAACGAGGCGCTGTGGGGCACGCATCCCTACGGCTACTCGATTCTCGGTACCCGCGAGACGGTCAGCGCCCTCGGCGCCGAGGACCTGCGCGGGCTGCACGGCCGGGCGTACCACCCGTCGCAGATCATCGTGGCGGCTGCCGGCAACGTCGAGCACGACCAGCTCCTCGACGTGCTCGCCCGGACCGGGTGGGCAGACCTCCCGGCCGGGGACGCGACTCCCCTCGAGGCGGCGCACCCAGTTGCCGCGACGGCGACGCGTCGGCATGTTGCACGCGACGGCGCGCAAACGCATGTCGTGCTCGGCTCGGCGACGATTCCCTACGGCGATCCACGGCGATACGCGCTCACCCTCGTGAGCACCGTGCTCGGAGCGGGGATGAGCTCGCGGCTGTTTCAGAAGGTTCGTGAGGAGCTGGGGCTGGCCTACAGCGTGTATACCTATCAGTCGTTCCATGCGGACACGGGGATGCACGGGGTATATGTCGGAACCGCGCACAACACGGCGGCCGATGCGCTCCAGGTGATCGAGGACGAGCTGGCACTGGTGGTGCGGGATGGGATTCCCGCGGATGAGTTCGCGTCAGGCAAGGCGCAGCTCAAGGGCGCCGTCACGTTCTCGCTCGAGAGTGTGAGCTCGCGGATGTATCGCGCAGCGGCGACCGACCTGTACGGGATTCCGTTCCGTCCGCTCGACGAGGTGCTGGCCCTCGTCGATGCGATCACCCCCGACGACGTCGCGGGTGTGTGCCGGGATTTCTTCTCGCCAGATCAGCAGTCGATTCTCACGCTGGGACCGGCGCGCCGCATATAGCGGGCACCGGGGTTCGTTCCCGCGCCGCGTGGCTCCGTGCCCGTTGCGCTCGATCGTTCACTCTGTTCCGACCGCAGGTACAACGTCACCATGAAGATCGGCGTCCCCAAAGAGATCAAGACCAACGAGAACCGCGTCGCCCTCGTCCCCGCTGGAGCCGAGGCGCTCGTCGCCTCCGGGCACAGCGTGTTCATCGAGCGCGGCGCGGGTGAGGGAAGTGGATTCAGCGACCAGCTGTACGAGCGCGCTGGCGCCTCCATCAGCCCCGACGCCGACGACGTGTGGCGTCAGGCGGACATGATCATGAAGGTGAAGGAGCCGATCGCCATCGAGTGGCCGCGCATGCGCGATGGGCAGACGGTGTTCACTTACTTTCACTTCGCCGCGGACGAAAAGCTGACGACGGCGTGCATCGGCAGCGGTGCGACCTGTATCGCCTACGAGACGGTGGAGCTCCCGACACGTGAGCTGCCGCTTCTCACGCCGATGTCGGAAGTGGCGGGGCGGATGGCGGTGCAGCAGGGCGCCAAGTACCTCGAGAAGCTGTACGGCGGGCGCGGCGTGCTCCTCGGCGGCGTCCCGGGCGTGGCGCCGGGCAACGTCGTGATCCTCGGTGGCGGGGTGGTCGGCGTCAACGCGGCCAAGATGGCCGCCGGACTGGGCGCCCAGGTCACCGTGCTGGACATCTCGCTCGAGCGGCTTCGCTACCTCTCCGACGTGATGCCGGCCAACGTGCGCCTCATCTACTCGAATCGCCACAATATCCTCGAGGCGATTGGCACGGCCGACCTGGTTGTGGGCGGTGTGCTGATTCCCGGCGCCAAGGCGCCGAACCTGGTGCGTCGCGAGGATCTCTCGCTCATGCAGCCGGGTGCGGTGATCGTGGACGTCGCGGTCGACCAGGGCGGATGCGTCGAGACGATCAAGCCGACCACGCACGAGGACCCGACGTACGTCGTGGATGGCGTGATCCATTACGGCGTCGCCAACATGCCGGGCGCAGTCCCGCGCACGTCGACGCTGGCGCTCACGAACGCCACCCTTCCGTACGCCCTGCTGCTCGCCAACAAGGGGTGGAAGCAGGCGTTACGAGACAACGGCGCGCTATCGAAGGGGCTCAACGTCGTGGGCGGAAAGGTCACCTACGCCGCGGTGGCCGAGTCGTTCGGGCTTGCGTTCGCCGAGCCCGCCGGCATGGTTGGGTGAGGGGTGCGTGACGACGTCGGACGCGGGTCCGCTGGCGATCCTTGACGGCGGGCGCGTGGCATCCGATCGCCGCGGCTGGGGACCGGGCCGGCGTCGGCCTGGCCGCGCGCGAGATGTATCCTCCGCCAGAGTCGCGCGTCCGTGCCGAGGAACCCCGAACGACCAGGGCGGGGCCGGGTTGACGCGGCGATCGGTGCGGCCGCGTCAGGCAGCGGGACGGAGACGGCCGCGTCCCGTGTGACCTGCGGCACCAGACGCCGCCGCGTCGTGCAGCCGCGATGCGCAGAACCCCGGTCGCCAACTGGAAAACGCCTTGTCGCCTCTGAACGCCGCGACTAGGTTGACAGCGTACTACGCCCCCCGTTGTCCGTTACGAGACGCGCTCTCGCGTCCGCTACCGTGTCTGCATGCGCTGGCCCTTCTTCAAACGCGGTTCGCTCTTTCCCGCCAACGCGATTGCCGTCGATCTCGGAACGGCGAACACCCTCATCTACGTCAAAGGTGAGGGCATCGTGCTCAACGAGCCGTCGGTCGTCGCGATCGACCGGGAAACGAAGAAGATCAAGGGCGTTGGCCTCGAGGCCAAGCGCATGCTCGGGCGAACGCCCGAGGGTGTGCTCGCCGTCAGGCCGATGAAGGACGGCGTCATCGCCGACTTCGACGTCACCGAGAAGATGCTGCGCTACTTCCTGGCGCTCATTATCGAGAACCATCTCTTCAAGGTGAAGCCGCGCGTCATCATCTGTGTCCCCAGCGGGATCACGGAGGTGGAGAAGCGCGCGGTGCGCGACAGCGCGCTCGGCGCCGGCGCCAAGGAAGTGTTCATGGTCGCGGAGCCGATGGCTGCTGCCATCGGCGTCGGGCTTCCGGTGGACACCCCGACCGGCAACATGGTGATCGACATCGGGGGCGGCACCACCGAGATCGCCGTCATCGCGCTCTCGGGAATCGTCAGCGATACCTCGATTCGCACCGGTGGCGACGAACTGGACATCGCGATTGTCCAGTTCATGCGCAAGAACTACAACCTGCTGATCGGCGAGCCGACGGCGGAGCAGATCAAGATCCAGATCGGGTCAGCCTACCCGATCGGTGACGAGCGCGAGATGGACGTCAAGGGCCGCGATCTGGTATCGGGGATTCCGAAGACGGTGCGCGTCCACTCGGCCGAGATTCGTGAGGCAATCCAGGAGCCGATCCAGCAGATCGTCGACGCGGTTCGCCGCGCCCTCGAGATCACCCCGCCCGAGCTGGCGTCCGACATCGTCGATCGCGGCATCGTGATGACCGGTGGCGGCGCGCTCATCCGCGGTCTGGATTTCCTCCTGAGCCAGGAGACGAACCTTCCGATCCACGTCGATGAGGATCCGTTGACCTGCGTCGTTCGCGGCACCGGTCGCATTCTCGACGATGAGGAGAAGTACTGGTCCGTCCTGAGCACCTGAGGGTTCCGTGCCCCGTCCGGTCGCGCAGGGCAACCGCGCGGACACCGTCGTTCTGGCCGTCTGCGTCGCGTTGGCGCTCCTGCTACTCGTCATTCCGCGGTCCACGCGCGAAGGGCTTGCATCCACGATGCGAGCGACCGTCGGTGCGCCGCTGGTCAGCCTGCAGCTCCGCTCGGAGCGCAGCCGGACCGCGCTCCTCGCCCACGATTCGACCACACGGGTAATCGACAGCCTCGTCCTCGAGACGATGGCCACCGTTCCCCTGCGGAGTGAGAACGTCAACCTCCGCGCCCTCCTCGGACTCGCTCGTCGGCTGGGGGTCGAGTTCGCGGTGGCCGAGGTCATCGGCATCGAGGGGCCGGGGCAGCCGCGCACGGTTTTGATCTCGGCCGGGTCCAACGCCGGCGTGCAGCGCCTGACGCCGGTGGTCGCACCCGAGGGGCTGGTCGGGATGGTCCGCTCAGTGGACGCGACGACCAGCGAAGTCATCCTCCTTTCGCACCCGGACTTCCGCGCCAGCGCGATGTCGGCCGACCAACGCGTCTTTGGCATGGTCCAGACGTATTTGGGATCGGCCGGGACCGACGACGTCGAGGACGGCACCGACCGCGATTTGCTCGAGCTCAAGTGGGTCCCGTATCGTGACACGCTCGCGATTGGGACGCAGATCGTGACGTCGGGGATCGGCGTGGCCTACCCGGCGGCAATCCCGATCGGGACGGTCGTCGCCGAGGTGACCGCCGAGGGTTCGGCGTTCCAGCGCACCTATCTCCTGCGCCCGAACGTGAACCCGGCCGAGGCGCGTCAGGTGATCGTGGTGCGGTCCGAAGTACGCCCGGAAGGACTGCTCAACGTCTGGCAGACCACCACGGCGGTAGACTCGCTGCGGCAGGGTGTGATCGCCGCCGGTGACTCGCTCGCCCGTGACTCCGCCGCTGCGGTCGCCGAGCTCGAGCGTGAGCGAATCCGCGCGCAACTCCGCGACTCGCTGGTGCAGGCCGCGCGGCTTGATTCGATCCGCGCCGACAGTGCCCGTCGAGCGGGCGCGGACTCGGCGGCGGCCGCCGCGGCCGCTGCAGCGGCTCGCGCGGCGGCACCGCCGCCGTCGCCGGCTCCCACGCCGGTGCGGCCAGCGCCGGTTCGCGTCGTGCCGCCACCCGCCACACGTCCCGACGTCACCGCCCCGCCGCGGCGTGACTCGGCGCGCCCCGACACGGTGCGGCGTCCGCCGCCGGACACGAGCGCCGCGACCGGTGGCGGGCTCGCTCGTGCGGCGGGGACCCGCCGATGACCCTCGTTCGGATCCTCCGCGCCGCGCTGCTCTTCATCGGGCTCGTGGCGTTACATTACTCGGTACGTCCACTGCTCGGATGGCGTGCCGGGATCGACTTCCTTGTCATCGCCCTGCTGATCGTCGCCGTCCGCCTGCGTCCCGGTGGCGCCGCGGTCGTCGGCTTCGTGCTCGGCCTCCTCGCCGACTCTCTGGTCCCTGGGGTGCTTGGCGCCTCGGCGCTGGCGATGTGCATCATCGGATTCGGCGCCTCGTGGCTGAAGGCGCTCTTCTTTGCCGACAACGTCGTCCTGAACGGTTTCTTTTTCTTTTTGGGCAAATGGGTGTATGACCTGATCTACCTCGCCATCGATCGCCGGCTGGGTGGGTCCGATCTGATGATGCAGGCGTTGCTCTGGTCGCCGCTGGCCGCGGCCGCTACCGCTGCCGCCGGCGTGCTTCTCCTGCTCTTGCTGCGCCCCGTGCTCGAGGTCCGCTCGTCATGAGCTTTCATCCCCACGACGTCCGCCGCCGCGCCTTCGCCGCCGCGCTGCTCGTGATCCTGCCGCTGGTCCTGCTGGGGGCGGCGTTTTTCCGCACGCAGGTGCTCGAGCACGATCAGTTCGCGCTCCGCAGCGAGACCAATCGGCTGCGCCCGATCCCGCTGCCGGCCCCGCGCGCCGCGATCTACGATCGCCACGGGCGGATCATCGCCGAGAGCGTGCCGGGGTACACGGTGTCGCTCATCGCGAAGAACGCCGACAGCCTGCGCACCACCCTCGACCGGCTTGCCGAGTCGATCGACCTGGATCAGCGTCAGATCGAGGCGACGATGCGCCGCTACGCGGCGATGCCGAGCCGGCCGGCGCTCGTCCTCGCCGACGCGCGATTCGATCTCGTCTCGGTGCTCGAGGAACTGCGGGCGGATTTTCCCGGACTGATCATCCAGGCCTCGCCGCGGCGCTACTACCCCGAAGGGGAGGCTGTCTCGGCGTTCGTCGGCTACACGGGTGAGATCGGCGAGCGGGAGCTCGCCCAGCCGGAGTACGCCGACTACAAGGCGGGGCAGCAGATCGGGAAGGACGGTCTGGAGCGCAGCTACGAGGAGCGGCTGCGCGGGCGCGAGGGGACGCGCTACGTCGAGGTCGACGCGCGGAATCGCATCGTGCGCGAGCAGGGCGCCCGGACGGAACGGCCGCCCGAAACTCCGCAAGCGCTGATGACCAACATCGATCTCAACCTGCAGAAGTACGCCGCCAGCCTGTTCGGCGACTCGCTGCAGGGCGGGATCGTGGTCATGGATCCGCACACCGGCGGGGTGCTCGCCCTCCATAGCGCGCCCGGCTACGACCCGAACCGGTTCATCGGCGGCGTCTCGCATTCGTACTACGACTCGTTGAACACAGACCCGCGGAAGCCCCTGTACAACAAGGCGCTGAAGGGGCGGTATGAACCGGCGTCGACGTTCAAGCTCGCCACCGCCGCGATCGGGCTCGAGCTGGGGCTGGTCGACATGGGCACGCGGATGCCGCAGCCGTGCTACGGCAGCTACGTGGTTGGTGGCCGGGCGTTCAAATGTTGGAAAAGCACCGGGCATGGCAACGTGACGCTGCAACAGGCGATTGCCGGGTCGTGCAACGTGTATTTCTACCAGCTCGGCCTGCGCATCGGACTGCGGCGGCTGCTCGCGGGTGGTGTCACGCTCAACCTGACCGAGCGGAGCGGGATCGACCTGTACGGCGAGAACCGCCCCAATTTCCCCGAGGCGTTCGCCTATTTCGACCGCAAGTTCGGTGAAGGGCGCTGGGTTGCCAGCGGAATCACGGCGAACCTGTCGATCGGGCAGGGGGAGAATCTGCAGACCATCACCAGCATGGCCCGCTTCTACTCTGCGTTGGCCACCGACGGGCATGCCGCGACACCGACCGTGGCGCAGCGCCAGCCGAGGCGTGAGCGGGTGCTCAATCTCGACGACGCCCAGCTTGCCGGGTTGCGCGACGCGATGCTGGACGTGGTGTCGTCGCGCGGGACGGCTGGTAGCGCGGCATTGCAGGGGATCCAGATTGCCGGAAAGACGGGTACGGCGCAGAACTCCCAGGGGGCCGATCACGCCTGGTTCGTCGGCTTCGCGCCGGCCGAGCACCCGACGATGGTCGTCGCGGTGATGGTCGAGTTCGGGCTCAGCGGCGGCGTGGCCGCCCGCCTGGCCTCCAAGGTCATCGGGTACCACCTCCAGGCCCCCACGGCGCCGATTCCCATCACCGACGAGCCCGAGTGACCTTTCGGTGAACCGGCGTATCGTCCCCGACATCCCGCTCGTCACGATCGCCCTGCTGCTGTCCGCGTACGGCGTCGCGATGGTGTTTTCGGCGGGCAGCACCGACGCGCCCACCGCCGCGCGGGGGCTCTGGCAGCAGCAGGCGATCTATCTCGGCGTGGCTGTGACCGCGGCCTTCATCGTGAGCCGCTTCTCGGTTCGCATGCTCGAGTGGATGACGCTGCCCGCGTACCTCGGCATTCTCGCGCTCCTGGCGATCACGCTCGTGTTCGGCGGCGGGCGCGGCACCGCGGCCAGCAACAATAGCTGGATCGGCCTCGGGCCGATTCGTATTCAGCCGGCCGAGTTCGCCAAGATCGTCGTGGTGCTGATGCTGGCGAAAGTACTGTCGGCGCGGCGCGAGCCTCCGAAATCGCTGGTCGATCTCTGGCTGCCCGGGTTGATCGTCTTCGTGCCCTGGGTACTGATCATGGCGCAGCCTGATCTCGGCACGGGCATCGTGTTCGTCGGGATCTGCTTCGCAATGCTGTTCTGGGCCGGCGTGCCGTGGCAGTTGCTCGTGTTGCTGGCGAGCCCCGTCGTCAGCCTGCTGCTGACGTTCAGCACGCTCATGTGGGGACTCTGGTTCCTCGTGCTGCTGATCTTCGTCCTCTGGTACAGACCCTACCTGCTCGAGGGGGTCGCGCTCGTCATGGCCAACGTGGCCATGGGTGTGGTCGCGCCGGTGCTGTGGGACAAACTGGCGCCGTACCAACAAAACCGACTGCTCGTCTTCCTCGATCCGGCGCGCGATCCGCAGGCGTCGGGATACCACGTCACTCAGTCGAAGATCGCGATCGGCTCCGGCGGGTGGCTCGGCGCGGGCTTCACCGAAGGGTCGCAGAAGCGGCTGGCCTTTCTTCCCGAGCAGCACACCGACTTCATCTTCGCCGTCGTCGGCGAGGAGATGGGCTTCATTGGCGTCGCCATCGCACTCATCATGTTCGGTTTGCTGTTCCTTCGCATTGTGCGGGTCGCGGCACGCGCCAACGAGCCGTTCAGCAGCCTGGTTGCCTTCGGGCTGCTCGCATCCTGGTTCGTGCACGTGCTGGTGAACATCGGCATGACGCTCAACCTCATGCCGATTACGGGCATTCCGTTGCCGTTTTTCAGCTATGGGGGCTCGTTCCTGCTGGCCAGTTGGCTGGCCGTCGGCATCCTGCTGCGGGTCAGCAGTGAAGGACGCGGGCGGGCCGGCGCGCTCGCGGTCTGACGGGCGCCCATCGGCACAATCGGGCGGAGGCCTTGCCACCGACCCACGGTTCCGGCCACATTTCCCGCCATGGCCTGGTTCCGAAAAGAGAAGAAGCCGCGCGTTCCGCGCCGGGAAAAGCTGGAGATCCCGCCCGATGCCTGGGAGAAGTGCGAGGCATGCGGCCACACGGACATCCGTGAGAAGTTCGTTCGCAACCTCAACGTCTGCCCGGTCTGCGACTATCACCGTCGCATCCGCGCGATCGAGTACGTCAACGTGCTCATCGACGACGGCACCGCCGAGGAGCATGACGCCGATCTCCGGTCCGTCGATCCGCTCGGATTTCCGGACTATCCGCAGCGGCTCAAGAAGGCGCTCAACAATGTCGGCGACGGCGAGGCGCTCCTGAGCGTCTCGGGCCAGCTCGCGGGGATGCCGCTGAACGTCTGCGTCATGGACTTCGCGTTCATGGGCGGATCGATGGGCTCCGTCGTCGGCGAGAAGATCGCGCGGGCGGGGCTCCGCTCGCTCGAGCGCAAGTTCCCGCTCATCGTGATCTCGGCCAGCGGCGGCGCGCGGATGCAGGAAGGGGTGCTCTCGCTGATGCAGATGGCGAAGACGTCAGCCGTGCTCGCCCAGCTCGCCGAACGGCGCATTCCGTACATCTCGATTCTCACCAACCCGACGACCGGCGGCGTGAGTGCGAGCTTCGCCATGCTGGGCGACGCCATCCTCGCCGAACCGGGCGCGGTGATCGGGTTTGCCGGTCCACGGGTGATCAAGCAGACGATCGGCCAGGACCTGCCCGAGGGGTTCCAGACGGCCGAGTTCCTGCTCGACCACGGGATGCTCGATACCGTCGTGCATCGTCGCGAGCTCAAGGCGACGGTGGGGCGGCTGCTGCGCCACATGTCCGGCCAGCCGGCCGCCGCCGGATGGGCTCCCGCCTGACGCCGCCTGACGCTGCCTGACGCGTACCACGCCGCGATCGACGCCCTGTTCGCGCGGACCGGCGGCGGAATCAAGCCCGGGCTCGACCGGACGGTCGCCCTCCTCGCTCGCATCGGCACGGATCCTCGGGCGATTCCCGCCTTTCACGTCGCGGGCACCAACGGAAAGGGGAGCGTGGTCGCGATGCTGACGGCGGCGCTGCGCTCGCGTGGGCTGCGCGTCGGCAGCTACACCTCGCCCCACCTCGTGGACTTCCGCGAGCGGATCGTCGTGAACGGTGTCGCGATCAGCGAGGCGGAAGTCGTCGCGTTTCTCGAGACGCACGACGAGACGATCCGCTCGGTGGATGCGACCTTCTTCGAAGCCACGACGGCGATGGCATTCGCCCACTTTGCCGTCGCGAGCATCGACGTTGCCGTGGTCGAGACGGGGCTCGGCGGTCGGTTGGACTCCACCAACGTGCTGCTGCCCATCGTCGCCGGGGTCACCTCGATCGGGGTCGATCATACGGAGTATCTCGGGAGTTCGGTCGAGGAGATCGCGCGCGAGAAAGCCGGGATCTTCAAGCCTGGCCGACCGGCGGTGATCGGCGAGCGCTCGGAGCCAGCGCGGTCGGTACTGCGCGCCGCGGCGGAAGCTCAGGGTGCCGATCCGGTGGTGATGGTCGATGAGCGGTTCCCCGTCAGCGAGGTCGCGATCGACGGCGCCGGCACGGCGATGCGGCTCGGTGGCGTCCCAGTGCGCACACCGCTCATCGGCGCCTATCAGGCGTCGAACGCGGCTGTCGCCCTGGCGATGCTCGACGTGGCGGGCGACCAGTATCGGTTGGAACCGCCCGCTGCGTCCGCGGCCTTCGCCAGCGTTCGGCTCCCCGGTCGCTTTCAGCGGACGGGCGACTGGATCTTCGATGTCGCGCACAACCCGGCCGGGGCAGCGGCGCTGGCGACGACGATGGCGGCCGCCGCGCCGCCGGGACCGGTGGTGGCCGTAGTTGCCGTGTTGCGCGACAAGGACTGGCGAGGGATTCTTGGGGCGCTCGCGCCGCAGGTCGATCTGTTCGTGCTGACCACCGCGCCAACTGCGCCGGCGGATCGCATGTGGGACGCGGCCGAGGCGCTGGCGTATGCACGAGAGGCGGGGTGGCCGGCCGTGCTGGCGGCCGATTTCGATGCGGCACTCGAGACGGCGGCGTCCGCCGGACGGACGGTGCTCGTCACCGGGTCCTTCCACACGGTCGGCGATGCGATGGCGCGCTTGCAGGCGGCTCCGCTCGACGGGTAAATTGGCGGAATGCAACAATCTGCGCTTCCCGGATTCCGGGACTTCTACCCCGGTGAGTTCGCGGAACGGCGCTTCATCATGGATGCCTGGCGGCGCGTCGCGCGCCGCTTCGCATTCATGGAGTATGACGGCCCGCCGCTCGAGCCGCTGGATCTCTACACGCGCAAGAGCGGCGAGGAGATCGTCGGCCAGCTCTACAACTTCGAGGACAAGGGCGGCCGCGCCGTGTCGCTGCGCCCGGAGATGACGCCGACCCTGGCGCGCATGGTGGGCGCACGCGCGAACGCGTTGCGAAAGCCGGTGCGCTGGTTCTCGATGCCGCAGCTGTTTCGGTACGAGCGACAGCAGCGTGGCCGGTTGCGCGAGCACTTCCAACTCAACGTCGACATCGTCGGCGAGCGGGACGTGCTCGCCGATGCCGAGCTGTTGGCGGTCGCCTGTAGCGTCTGCGCCGAGTTGGGCCTGACCAGCGCCGACGTGCGCGCCCGCGTCTCCGACCGTCGGCTGCTGAACGCGCTCCTCGATGCGGCCGGCGTCCAGCCCGAGCACCAGCCGGCGGTCTATCAGGTCGTCGACAAGATCGAGCGTGACCCGCGCGACGTGCTGGCGGGGCGGCTCCAGGCAGCCGGAGTGCCTGACGAGACGGCGGCGCGGGTGTTCGCGCTGCTCGACGAGCGCGACATGGACGTGCTTCGCGTGCAGCACGCGAGCGATGCGGCAGTGACCGAGCAGTTCGACCGACTCGTCGCCTATCGCGAACATGTGACGGCGCTCGGCTTCGGCGACTGGCTGAGCTTCGACCTGTCGATCGTGCGAGGGTTGGCGTATTACACTGGTATCGTCTTCGAGCTGTTCGATGCCCGGGGTGAATTACGCGCCATCTGTGGCGGCGGACGCTACGACACGCTGCTCGCCTCGCTCGGCGGCGCCGATCTTCCGGCGCTGGGTTTCGGTATGGGCGACGTGGTGCTCGGCGAGCTCCTACGCGATCGTGGGCTGATGCCCGCGCTGGCGCCAACGATCGACTTCTGGGTCGCGCCCGCCGAGCACGTCGAGCCGCGCGCGGTTCTCGAAGCCGCGACGTTGCTGCGCGCGCGTGGCTACAGTGTCGAGTATGTTCTGAATACCGACAAGCTCCGCACACAGAAGACCGGTGCACAGCTCAAGGCGGCCCAGAAAGCGGGTGCGCAGCGCGCGATCGTCCTGCGTCCCGACGGGGACGTCGAACTGCGCGAGCTTGCCTCGCCAGGGGGCGAGCCGCGGCTCGGCACCCTCGACGACATCCTCGCTGGACTCGCTCCTTCCTCTCCCGACTCCGCCCCGCCCACCGATGAGTGACGACAAGAAGCTGACCACGCGCGACGCCGACTTCAGCGCCTGGTACAACGAGGTCGTGCTGCGGTCGGAGCTGGCGGATTACTCGCCCGTGCGCGGCTGCATGGTGATTCGCCCGCACGGCTATGGCATCTGGGAGCGGATGCAGCGCGCGCTCGACGACATGTTCAAGGCGACGGGACATCAGAATGCGTACTTCCCGCTGCTGATTCCGCAGAGCTTCATGACGAAGGAGGCTGAGCACGTCGAGGGATTCGCGCCCGAACTGGCGGTGGTCACGCACGGCGGCGGGAAGGAACTCGAGGAGCCCCTCGTCATTCGCCCCACCTCCGAGACGATCATCTACTCGATGTTCGCGAAGTGGGTTCAGAGCTATCGCGACCTGCCGTTGCTGTACAACCAGTGGGCCAATGTGATCCGGTGGGAGATGCGCACGCGCCTCTTCCTGCGCACGATGGAGTTCCTCTGGCAGGAAGGCCACACCGCGCACGCGACCCACGACGAGGCGAAGGAAGAGGCACGGCGCATGCTCGGCATCTACCGCGACTTCATGGAAGGGTGGATGGCGATGCCGGTCGTCACGGGCGTCAAGACCGACTCCGAGCGATTCGCGGGCGCGGTCAAGACCTATTCCTGCGAAGCGATGATGCAGGACAATCGCGCGCTGCAGGCGGGTACGTCGCACGACCTCGGCCAGAATTTCTCGAAAGCGTTCGACCTCAAGTTCCAGACGGAAGAGGGGGGCACCGCCTTCGCGTGGAACACGAGCTGGGGCGTGTCGACGCGCCTGATCGGCGGGCTCGTCATGACGCACGGCGACGATGGCGGACTGGTGCTGCCGCCGCTGCTCGCCCCGATCGAGGTCGTCGTGGTACCGATCTATCGCAAGGACGACGAGCGGGATCGTGTGGTCGAGGCGGCGCGAAATCTCGTGCAGCGACTGGGCGACTGGGAGCGCCGGTCGCCCGGCCGCCTTCGCATTCACCTCGATGCGCGGGAAGGAATGAAGCCCGGCGCCAAGTACTACGAGTGGGAGCTCAAGGGTGTCCCGCTGCGTCTCGAGCTCGGGCCGCGTGATCTCGACGCGAACCAGGCCGTCCTCGTTCGGCGTGGGTCGAAGCAGAAGGTCGCGGTGTCGCTCGATTCGGTTGGCGAGGACATCGCCGAGGCGCTGGCGGCCATGCAGCAAGACCTGCTGAGCGCCGCACGCGAGCGTCGTGAGGCAAACAGCTACCGCGGCCAGATCTCCTACGATGCGTTCAAGGAGATCATCAACGATAAGGGCGGCTTCGTCTACGCCGGATGGAACGGCGATCCCGCCGTCGAGGCGCAGGTGAAGGAAGAGACGAAGGCGACGATCCGCGTGATCCCCGACGAGGAGTTCCGGTCGGCCGAACCTGCGACCCGCTGCATGGTCACCGGCGAGCGCGCGAAGCACGAGGTGGTATGGGCCCGGGCGTACTGAACACCACGGCCGGCAAGGCAGCGGCCCTGTGGGAGGGTGTGGATGTCCACGCGCTCGCCGCGGCCGTCGGCACGCCCGCCTACGTCTACGACGCCGCGGCGATCCGCGAGCGGTACCAGCGCCTGACGACCGCACTCGCGGGGATCCCCCACCGGGTGCACTACAGCGTCAAGGCGAACGGAAACCTGACGGTGCTCGGCGTTCTCCGCGAGCTCGGCGCGGGCGTGGACATCGTCTCGGGCGGCGAGCTCTATCGCGCGCAGCAGGCGGGGTTCACCGGCGACGACGTGGTGTTCAGCGGAGTGGGGAAGTCGGCCCGGGAGATGGGTGAGGCGCTGGATGCGGGAGTGCTCGCCTTCAACGTGGAGTCGGAGGGTGAGCTGCGGCTGCTGGCTCGGCTCGCCGCCGACCGGGGAACGGTCGCGCCGGTGGCGTTCCGCGTGAATCCGGAGGTCGAGGTCGACGCGGCGCACCATTACATCGGCACCGGGCGGCGCGGCGACAAGTTCGGCATCCCATTCGACGAGATTGCGCACGTCGCGGCCGTCGCCGCGGAGTTGCCGACGGTTCGCGTGATCGGTCTCGCCATGCACATCGGCTCTCAGCTCGCCGCGTTTTCCGCGTTCGCCGAAGCGGTGACGAAGGTGTGCGGGCTGGTGGGGGTGGTGCGGAGCGCCGGCCACGACGGCCTTCGCTTTCTCGACATCGGCGGTGGCCTGGCCGTGCGTTACGCCGACGGCGACCCGACTCCGGATCTCGCGACGTTCGGCCGGATCGCCCGTGAGGCCGTCGAGAGCACCGGGCTGACGTTGCTCGTCGAGCCGGGACGCTTTCTGGTCGCGGAGTCGGGCGTGCTCCTGACGCGTGTGCTGTATCGCAAGCACTCGGGAGGGAAGGAGTACGTGATCGTCGACGCCGGCATGACCGAGCTGCTCCGCCCATCGCATTACGCGGCATACCACGAGATCACCAGCGTCGCCGCGACGGACGGCTCCATCACCGCCGACATCGTCGGACCGGTGTGCGAGAGCGGAGATTTCCTGGCGATCGACCGAACGGTCGACGCCGTCCAGCCCGGCGACCTGGTCGCGGTGCATAACGCGGGCGCCTACGGCTTCGTCATGTCGTCGAACTACAACGCCCGGCCGCGCGTGGCCGAGGTGATGGTGGATGGTGATCGGTGGGCCGTCGTTCGCGAGCGCGAGCGATACGAAGACCTCGTTCGTGGCGAGTCCGCGACGCTTTCCTGGAGGACGTCGTGATGCGCGTGGGAATCCTGGCCGACACCCATGACCGGATCCCCGTGATCGCCGAACTCGTGCGGCAGATGCAGGAGCGCGGGGTGCAGCTGCTCCTCCATGCCGGCGACTGGTGCGCCCCCTTTGCCCTCAACCCGATCCTCGACGCCCAGATGGCGCTCGTCGGGGTGTTTGGCCGGAACGACGGCGATCGGGACGGGCTCGCCGTCGCCGCCGCACGCGGCATCGGTGTCGAGATCTACGACGCGCCGCACTCGGTCGAGGTGGCGGGAACGCGCATCCTGCTCGCCCACGACCTGGCCGAGGTGTCGCAGCGATCGATCGAGTCGCACGCGGTGGTGGTGCACGGCTCGACGCACCTGCAGGAGATGAAAACCCGTGGCGATACGCTAATCGTGAACCCTGGCGAGGCCTGTGGATGGGTACACGGCGCGCCGACCGCCGCCGTGCTGGACCTCGCCTCGCGTCAGGTCGAGTTTCTGACCCTCCGCGGTACCGAGTGGGAACGCTGATCGATTCGGGTGCGACGCGCGCGGCTGATGTGTGACATTCGTGACCGCCGACAGCGGCACCGCCCTTCCGAACTTCTCTGTCTGTCATGGCCAACCGCATCCTGATCATCGATTACGGCTCGCAGTACACGCAGTTGATCGCGCGTCGGGTTCGTGAGGCGCGCGTGTATTGCGAGATCCACCCACCGACGCGGACGTTGGATTGGGTTCGGGAGTGGGAACCGGCCGGGATCATTCTCAGTGGCGGGCCCAACTCGGTCTATGGCGACGATGTGCCGCTCGCCGATCCCGCCTTGCTCGAACTCGCACCGATCTTCGGGATCTGCTACGGGATGCAGCTGATCGCGCATCTCGAAGGGGGCGCCGTGGCGCGGGCGGGCCGCCGCGAGTACGGCCGCGCGGAGCTGATCGTGGAATCGGGCGAAGGGTTGTTCGCGGGCTTCGGCTCGGGTGAGCGGACTCCCGTCTGGATGAGCCACGGTGACCATGTGGACACCCCGCCGCGCGGCTATCGCGTCGCGGCGAGCAGCGCCAATACTCCGGTGGCTGCGATTCGCCACGAAACGCGCCCGATTTACGGCGTCCAGTTCCATCCCGAGGTGGCTCATACGCCGCGCGGCGGGGAGCTGATCGCCAACTTCCTCTTCACCGTCTGCGGTGCGGAGCCCACCTGGACGCCGGGTGCGTTCGTCGAGGACCACGTCGCGCAGATCCGCGAGCGGGTGGGCACGGACCGGGTGATTTGCGGTCTATCGGGCGGGGTGGATTCGGCGGTCGCCGCGGCGCTCGTGCATCGGGCGATCGGCGATCAGCTGACCTGCATCTTCGTCGATACGGGATTGCTGCGGCTACACGAGCGCGACCAGGTCGAGCGCACCTTCCGTCAGCACCTCGGCATCAAGCTCGAAGTCGTCGACGCGGCCGATCGCTTCATCGACGCGCTGGCCGGAGTGGAGGAACCCGAGAAGAAGCGTACGATCATCGGGCATACCTTCATCGACGTGTTCGAGGAGGCAGCCGAACGGGCAGGGGAGGATGCGAAGTTTCTCGTCCAGGGCACGCTCTATCCCGACGTCATCGAGAGCGTGTCGCCGACGGGCGGCCCGTCGGTCACGATCAAGACGCATCACAACGTGGGCGGCCTCAAGCCCGACATGAAGTTCGCGCTCATCGAGCCGCTGCGAGAGCTGTTCAAGGACGAGGTGCGCAACGTCGGCCGTGAACTCGGGCTTCCCGAGGAGATGGTCGGTCGCCACCCGTTTCCCGGACCGGGACTGGCGATTCGCATCCTCAGCGACGTCTCACGCGACAAGCTCGCGGTGCTGCAGCAGGCGGACGCCATCTACCTCGAGGAGATCCGCAACGCCGCGCTCTACGACGACATCTGGCAGGCGTTCGCGGTGCTGCTCCCGGTGCGTTCGGTCGGCGTCATGGGCGATGTCCGCACCTACGACAACGTCGTCGGATTGCGCGCGGTGACGAGCACCGACGGCATGACGGCGGACTGGTATCCATTCCCGTACCACGTGCTCGCGCACATCTCCAACCGCATCATCAACGAGGTGGACGGAGTGAACCGCGTCGTGTATGACGTGTCGTCCAAGCCACCAGCGACGATCGAGTGGGAGTGAGGTGAACGCGCGCTCCCGGATGCACGGTCCGGGAGCGCCGCGCGATCATGAGGCACTGCCGCACGAGCGCCTGCGCCGGCGCGCGATCAACGGGCGATGCACACCTCGCCCGCCCACATGTTGGTGATTGAATCGCCGGCGGACGGCCCGTCGATGAGACCGGCCATCGCGCCCGCGGTGAACTCGGTGCCGAGCGTGCTCTCCTGCACGGTCGCCGCATAAGCCGCATCGAGATCTCGGCGTGTCGAGCCGACGCCGACGCCGCTCATCGACGAGACGGCGCCGCGGGCACGCTCATCGAGCGACCAGCCGACGAACCGACCATCGCGGAACGCGAGGCTCAGCCCATTCGTCCAGTTGGCATAATCGAACCCGCACTCCCCATTCTGCCCCTCGGTGGACCGACCGAGGATCCGCTCGAGCGTTGGGAGGAGCTGCGTCCGCTGAGTGCCGAACGGGAACGGGCGCGCCGAGCCGGTGACGGAGTCGATCACTCGCACCCCCTCGCCGTCGATGGCCACGTGGGCGACGGTGAGGGCACTGTCGCGGGTCGCCGCGATTGATGACACCGCTGAGTCGGGCGGTGCACTCGGGTCGGAACGCTCGAGGGCTCCGGCGGCCGCACTGTCGGCGTCGGGCACCGATTGCGGCGAACACGCCGCGAGGACGAACAGAAACAGGGGCACCAGCGAACGTCTCAGAATCATGGCTGTCTCGTACGCGTGAGTGCGGCGGCGGCACATCGCTATGGGGAGTGAGTTCGGCGACGGTGCTGATACACCGACGGCGCAGCGGAGTGGCGCTCGATGCGCCCGGGTTCGGTCGCGATCGGAGCGCGTAGCTGGAACGCGGACTGCCGTGCCGCGGGTTGATCTCTCGAGCACCCCGTCTCGCGTTCGGCGTCGACCACCTCCCGTCGCTGGACGTCGTCAGTCTCGTACCAGGTGATCGATGCACGTGCAGCCAGAAACTCCGGGGGCGGGTCAGGAAAGCGTCTGGCGCTATCCGCGCCCGGCGATCGCGGAGCCGACGTCGCGACTGCTGCGGATCGAGCATGCGGGCATCGTGCTCGCCGAAACGGTTCGCGGTGTCCGGACGCTCGAGACCAGCCATCCACCGAGCTACTACTTCCCGCCCGACGACGTCGCCATGTCGATGCTGCGGCCGTCGGGGCGACGATCCTTCTGCGAATGGAAGGGCGACGCGGTCTACTTCGACGTGGTGGCAGGGGGCCGGACGCTGCCAGACGTGGCGTGGAGCTACCCTGCGGCCACCGTTACCTTTGCCTGCCTGCGCGACTTCGTTGCCTTCTACGCGGCCCCGTTCGACGGCTGCTTCGTCGATGGCGAGCGTGTGACGCCGCAGCCGGGCGGGTTCTACGGCGGATGGATCACATCGCACGTCGTCGGCCCGTTCAAGGGGATTCCGGGGAGTCGGTTCTGGTGAACGGTGCGCTGCCTGACGACGATCGCCGCGGTCACGGCGGAGCGCCCACGGCCTGAGCGGGACTGGCGGAGCGCCGAATGACGAACGCCCGGGACCGTTGGGCCCGGGCGTTCGCGATGTAGCGGTCGCGCGTCAGGCGGTCACCGGCCGGCTGGTCAGACGCCCTTTTCCTCGAGCAGCGCCATGAACTGGCGCGGCTGGGTGATCGTCAGCAATCGCTCCGGCACGTCGGGTTCCTTGCTGAACTGGGCGATCTTGCCGAGCACGGGGAGGTACTGGTTGGACACTTCGAGCGGCGGCGCGACGATGAGGAAGAAGAAGTTCACCGACTTCTCGTCGATCGCCTTGAAGTCCACACCGGACTTCTTCCGGCCGAATGCCACGCGCAGCTTGTTGACGACCAGCGAGCGGCAGTGGGGAATGGCGATGCCCCGGCCGATACCGGTCGAGCCGAGGTTTTCGCGGCGCTTGAGCATCTTGAACAGCATTCCCTCGGACTTCTCGTCGAGCTTGAGGAGCGTGATCAGCTCCTTCAGCACTTCGTCCTTGGTCGTGCCGTCGAGATCCAGCTTGATCGCATCTTCGGAGAAGAACTCGCGCAGTTCCATCTGATCCTCAGTGGCGTGGGGCGCCGCCCGCCGGTGCGGGCGAGCGCAACAGCGGAAAGTATGTTGACCGTCAAGTCGTGTCAAATCTTCACGTTGCAGCGCTACCGAGGGGCGGCTAGCATTCACGATATGCGCTTCCCCTATCCGACTGGCGGTGTCGCCGTCCCACTTTTCCTCGCGCCGATGGCCGGCGTGTCGGAGTCTCCATTCCGGCGGCTCTGCCGTGCGCATGGTGCCGACGTGGTGGTGACAGAGTTCCTGTCGGCCGAAGGGATTCGCCGCGAGAATGAAGCCACGATCAGCAAGCTGCGCTTCTCGCCGCAGGAGCACCCGATTGGCGTGCAGATCTTCGGCGCCGATCCCGAGGCAATGCGCGACGCGGCCGCGCTGGTGACCGAGCTGTTCCAGCCGGACTATGTCGACATCAACTTCGGGTGCCCGGTCAAGAAGGTCGTGCGGCGGAACGGGGGCTCGGGGTGCCTGCGGGACCTCGGGTTGGTGCAGTCGGTGATTCGCGCCGTGCGGAGCGGGACGCATCTCCCCGTGACGGTGAAGATTCGCAGCGGCTGGAGCGAGGAGATGCGCGATCCGGTCCGCATCGGGCTCCACTGCCAGGAGGCGGGGGCGTCGGCGCTGGCGCTGCATCCGCGGACGCGCACCCAGATGTATACGGGACAGGCTCGCTGGAGCGAGATCGCCGACGTGGTCGCGGCCCTCGAGATTCCCGTCATCGGCAACGGCGACATCAAGACGCCCTTCGACGCGCTGCGCCTGCACCAGGAGACCGGGTGCGCGGCGGTGATGATCGGTCGCGGCTCGTTCGGCCAGCCGTGGATCTTCCGGCAGGCGCGAGCGCTGCTCGAGGGAGCGCCGATGCCCGAGACGCCCGGTGTCGAGGAGCGGTTCGCCGTCGCCCTAGACCATGCGCGATTGGTCCAGGAGTACGAGGTGGATCCGGAAGGGGCGGCGATCGAGTTTCGGAAGCACCTCGGGTGGTACGTGAAGGGGCTGCACAACTCCGCCGACCTCCGCCGCCGACTGCATGCGGTGAACTCGTTCGCCGAGGTCGAGGGGATCTTCGACGACTACATCGCCGGACGCGCCGAGTTCGCCGCGCGTCTCGATGCGCCGAGCGACGGATTCGGAGCGGCCGCCGACGAGTTCGCCGCCGCGGACGCGTGATTCGCGCAGACGCCCGCCGGCTGCTGGCCGCGGTCGCGTCGGGGAGCGTCACGGTCGACCAGGCGCTGCACCAGCTCGCGACCGCACCCACCGCCGCGCTGCTGGACGCGACGCTCGACCTGCACCGCGGCGTCCGCCAGGGTTTCCCCGAAGTGGTGCTGGCCGCGGGAAAGACACCGGACCAGGTGGTCGCGGCCGCGCTCGCGATTCTCCAAACCGGTGACGGCGTGCTGATCACGCGTGCTGAGGCCGACGTCCGGGCTCGATTGCTGGTGGCAATCCCGGACGCTGAGGTGAACGCGACGGCCCGCACTGTGTTCGTCGCGCCGCGCTCGGCCACCGAACCGACCGGGGCGCCGGTCGTGGTGATCACTGCGGGGACGTCTGACCTCCCCGTGGCGGACGAGGCGGTGGTGACGGCGTCCGCGCACGGCGCGCGGGTGGTCCGGATTGTGGACGTCGGCGTGGCTGGCCTGCATCGCCTCGCCCCGCACCTCGAAGCATTGGGGGAAGCGGGGGCGGTGATCGTGGTCGCTGGGATGGACGGGGCGCTCGCCTCGGTGATCGGCGGGATCGTCGCCACGCCGGTGATCGCCGTGCCAACGAGCACGGGCTATGGCGCCAGCTTCGGCGGGATTTCGGCGTTGCTGGCCATGCTCAATTCGTGCGCGGCCGGCGTCACGGTGGTGAACATCGACAATGGGTTCGGCGCCGGGGTGGCGGCGGCCCGGATCGTCACGGCTGCTTCACGTCGCGGGTGATACGGAGACTCGTAACCCGTATTTTGTCAATAAGATACGTTATCGGTGTCAGGTCGGGTCTCAGGGGATATTTCGCCTGACCGGTTGACGGGCGGACATCGGGCGCTAGATTGAACGACAGTCCCGGAATCGAATCGGGGGCGACTGGCTTCGACGGGGTTGGTGAAGCTGAGGCAGCGTGTCCAGGCTCTCGAGCCCTGGTTAAACACTCGGGAAAATTTTAACTGCCAACTCAAACCTGGCTCTGGCTGCGTAACTTTTAGTTACCGCACGCCTTGCTTAGTGGGAAGCCCGCCCAAGGCGGCTCACTAGGTATCGCAAATTTGGGCTGGCTCACGACCGTGTCTGCCGGGCGTGGGTGAGAAAACAGGAGACTTGTCCGAGCACAGGCCGTCCACTGGCCGGCGCACGGAGACACTAAACAGTGGGCTACGCACGTAGCGGCCGCAGTCGATTCAGTCTCGGACGGGGGTTCGATTCCCCCCGCCTCCACTAGCAGAAAGCAGCGGGCCACCGGAGTTCTTCCGGTGGCCCGCTGTGCGTTCTCGCTCTTGCTGTTGCTGCCGTGGTGCGCGTGGGCGGGTGTTTCGCGAGAGAAGGCCCGGCAGAATCGACCACGGAGGACACGGAGGACGCGGAGGACCGCCTGCGCGGGCTATGCGCGGGCTAAGCCTCGGCGGGCGGGGCGAGCGGCGTGTGGTGCGAAGTTGCCGCCTTCGAGGGGAACAGCGCCGCGTGCGGGCCGGCAGCCGGCTGACGTGGCTGACGATTCGACGAGTGCATGTGGCTGTGGGTGTCCCCACTTCAGTTGACGGGACCGTCGGTGGACAACGCAGCATGCGCCGGGCGTCGAAATCCGGCCGCGGGGCAGTCCTCCGCGTCCTCCGCGTCCTCCGTGGTCGATTCTGCCGGTCTCCATCCTGCGACATCCGTGGTGACGGAGGACTTTTTACCGGTCATCCCCTCGAATTGAGCGACGCGTGCGCAGCCGCCAGCCGTGCGATCGGCACGCGATATGGCGAGCACGAGACATAGTCCAAATTCAACTCGTGGCAGAACGCGATTGACCGCGGCTCGCCGCCGTGCTCGCCGCAGATACCTACCTTGAGCCCGTCGCGCACCGCACGCCCTTCCTCCGTGCCGATCCGGACCAGACGCCCGACGCCTTCGATGTCGAGCACCTGGAACGGGTCCTCGGCAAGAATCCCGCGGTCGACATAGCCCGGGAGAAAGCGGCCGGCGTCATCCCGGCTCATGCCGAGCGTCGTCTGGGTGAGGTCGTTGGTGCCGAACGAGAAGAACTCTGCGTGTTCGGCGATCTTCCCGGCGGTCAGGGCCGCCCGCGGGAGCTCGATCATCGTGCCCACGAGATAGGGCACGGGCTCGCCCATTCCGCCCAGCACCTCGTCCGCGACGCGATCGACGATGGCGCGCTGGTTGACGAACTCCTCGACCGTCGCGACGAGCGGGATCATGATCTCCGGACGCACGTCGAAGCCGCGGCGGCGTGCGCGGACCGCGGCCTCGAAGATGGCCCGCGTTTGCATATCCGTGATCTCCGGGAAGGTGATCCCGAGACGGCAGCCGCGGTGGCCGAGCATCGGGTTCACCTCACGCAGCCCCTCGACGATGCGCGCGAGGTCGGCGCGCGAGAGGTCGAGCTGTCGCGCCAGCAGCTTCATCTCCTCGCCGCCGTGCGGCAGGAACTCGTGTAGCGGCGGATCGAGCAGCCGGATCGTCACCGGATAGCCCGTCATCGCCTCGAAGATCCCTTCGAAATCGGTGCGCTGCATCGGCAACAGCGTGGCGAGTGCTCGACGGCGTCCGGACTCGTCGCGGGCAACGATCATCTCGCGCATCGCGGCGATTCGGTCGCCTTCGAAGAACATGTGCTCCGTCCGACAGAGCCCGATCCCTTCGGCGCCGAACCCGCGGGCCACGCGCGCATCAGCGGGGGTGTCCGCATTGGCACGCACCCGAAGACGGCGCGCCTCATCGGCCCAGCCGAGCACCTCGTGATACGCCTGATAGACGGGCGCCTGACGAGCGGGCAGCGTGCCACTGATCACCCGCACCACCTCGCTCGGCACCGTCGGCAACGCACCCAGGAAGACACGACCCGTCGCGCCATCGAGCGTGAGCCAGTCGCCCTCGTTGACGGTAGTGCCGTCGACGACGAAACGGCGATGGTCCAGATCGACTTCGACCGCGTTCGCGCCGACGATGGCGCACTTGCCCATCCCGCGCGCGACGACCGCGGCATGGCTGGTCATCCCGCCACGCGCCGTGAGCACCGCGCGTGCGGCTACGATGCCGTGAAAGTCCTCGGGCGTCGTTTCCTCGCGCACGAGGATGACATCGAGGCCTTCCGCCGCCTGGCGTTCGGCCAGGTCGGGGTCGAACACGGCGCGCCCGCTGGCTGCACCCGGGCTGGCCGGGAGCCCCGTGCAGATCGGAACGGCGCGCGTGCCGCCATCGATCACCGGATGCAGCAGTTGATCGAGTTGCGTCGGTTGAACCCGGAGCACGGCCTCCGGTTGGTCGATCAGTCCCTCGGCGACCATGTCGCGCGCGATGCGCATCGATGCGGCGGCCGTGCGCTTTCCGGTGCGGGTCTGCAGCAGATACAACGCGCCTCGCTCGACCGTGAACTCGATGTCCTGCATGTCGCGGTAGTGGTGCTCCAGCCGCGCCTGCGTTTCCATCAACTGATCGAACGATGCCGGGAGCTTTTCGGCCATCTGATCGATCGCGAGCGGTGTGCGGATGCCGGCGACGACGTCCTCACCCTGCGCGTTGATCAGGAACTCGCCATAGAAGCGCCGCTCGCCGGTCGACGGGTCGCGCGTGAAGGCGACGCCCGTGCCCGAGTCGTTCCCCATGTTGCCGAACACCATCGCCACCACGCTGACGGCGGTGCCCATCGACTCGGAGATGCTGTTCACGCGCCGATAGTCGACGGCCTTCTTGAGCGTCCAGGAACCCCAGACCGCTTCGATCGCCCCCCAGAGCTGCTGCTGCGGATCCATCGGGAAGGGCACGCCCTGCGACCGCCGCACGAGGGCCTTGTATTCCTCGACGAGGTTGCGCAGCGCCTCCTCATCCAGTTCGGCGTCGGATGCGGCGTTGGAGGTGATGCGCTTGGCCGAGAGTAGCTGCTCGAACCCGGTCGACGGCACGCCGAGGACGACGTCGGCGTACATCTGCAGGAAGCGGCGGTAGGAGTCGTAGGCGAAGCGCGCGTTGCCGCTCTGCCGCGCCAGCGCCTCTACCGTCCGATCGTTGAGCCCGAGATTGAGAATCGTCTCCATCATCCCGGGCATCGAGACCGCGGCGCCGGAGCGAACGGAGACGAGCAACGGGTGTGTCGCGTCGCCGAAGCGGCGGCCGCTTGCTTCCTCGAGCCGGGCAACGTGCTCGCCGACTTCGGCGCGCAGGGCGTCGGGTACGGTTCGGTCGCGCAGATACGTCAGGCATCGATCGGCGGCGATCGTGAAGCCAGGCGGAACCGGGACGCCGAGATTGGTCATCTCGGCGAGGTTCGCGCCCTTGCCGCCGAGGAGCGCTTTCATCTCACGGGTGCCTTCAGCGGAACCGTTCCCGAAGAAGTAGACGGATTTGGTCATCGTTGACGGAAGCGGGGAGCGGGGTAGGCGCTGCGGGACGGTGCTAGAGGAGCGGCGCGCGCCCGCCGGCCGTCAGCAGCCGCAGCCGAAACGCAGCTTGTCCGGGTCGGCGGGCGGCGGCGTGGGATAATCGCCGGAGAAGCACGCGTGGCAGAAGCCACCCGGGCCGCCTGGCACCGCTGCCAGCATCCCTTCCAGCGAGAGGTAGGCCAGCGAGTCGACGCCGATGTGGCCGGCGATCTCGTCGACCGTCATGTTCGCCGCGACGAGTTCCTCACGCGTCGGCGTGTCGATGCCGTAGTAGCAGGGACCCGTGATCGGCGGCGACGAGACGCGCATGTGTACCTCACGCGCGCCGGCCGCTCGAATGAGCGCGACCAGGCCGCGCGTGGTGGTGCCACGCACGATCGAATCGTCGACCATGACGACACTCTTCCCCGTAAGCAACTCGCGCACCGCGTTGTACTTGACCTTGACCTTCGCGTCGCGCCCCGACTGGGTCGGCTGGATGAATGTTCGGCCGATGTAGTGGTTCCGGATCAGCGCGAGCTCGTACGGAAGCCCCGATTGCTCGGAGTAGCCAAGCGCGGCGGAATTGGAAGAGTCGGGGACGGAGAAGACGAAGTCCGCCCCGGGCGCGGGCGCCTCACGCGCGAGTTGTCGACCGAGCGCGCGGCGGGCACGGTCGACCGACCCGCCGAAGACAGAGCTGTCGGGCCGCGCGAAGTAGACGTACTCGAACACGCAGCGATGGAGCGACGGCGAGCGGGCGAATGTGTGCGAGACGATCTCGCCATTCCGCACGGAGACGATCTCGCCCGGCTCGACCTCGCGGACCACGGTCGCGCCCACGATGTCGAGGGCGCACGTCTCGGACGCGAACACCACCGCGTCGCCGAGTTTTCCCATGACGAGGGGGCGCCAGCCGCGTGGGTCACGTGCGGCGAGCATCGTGTCGCCGAGCACGACCAGCAGGCAGAATGCACCCTCGACGCCCTGCAGCGCGGCGGCAAGGGCGGTGGCGGGGTCGCGGTCCTCGGCGCGCGCCAGCCGGTGGACCACGACTTCGCTGTCCATCGTGCTGGCAAAGATGGAGCCGGCGTCTTCCAGCTCGCGGCGCAGCTCAGTGGCGTTCGTCAGGTTCCCGTTATGCGCGAGGGCGATGTGGCCGCCCCGGAAGCGGGCCAGCACGGGCTGCGCATTCTCGATCGTCGAGGTGCCGGCGGTGCTGTAGCGGGTGTGGCCGATGCTGATGTCGCCGTGCATCTCCTCGAGCGCTTTGTCCTGGAAGCCCTCGGACACGAGCCCCATCGTGCGGAGCGGGCGGGCGCCCTCCACGGAGTCGACGGCGACGATGCCCGCCGATTCCTGGCCGCGATGCTGAAGGGAATACAGGCCGAGATGAACGAGCGATGCGGCCTCTGCATGACCGGTGACGCCGAAGATGCCGCACATGGGCGAGGGAGCTCAGGAAATCGAAGGGGCGTGGAGTTCGTCGTCGACAGCGTCCGCTGCGGCGACGAGTCCAGCAACGCCGGCGCGATCCATGATGCTCGGAATCGCGTCGTGGTAGGCCGCGGCGAGTCGCGCGAGATCGGCCACGAGGACCCGATCGCCGACGCGAATCGTCAGCCCCGCGTCAGGCGCGGCCACGCGGCCGAGCACGCGCGCCGGCACGCCATGACGCGCGGCCGCCGCCATCACGGCGTCGACATCGGCCGTCGAGACGATCGCGCGTCCCTGCGCCTCGCCGAACAGCACGGCGCGCAACGGCAGCTTCTCGTATGCCGAGAGATCGACGTCGGCGCCGAAGCGCGTGTCGGGGTTTGCCATCGCCGACTCGGCCAGCGCGACGGCGAATCCGCCGTCGGCACAGTCATGCGCCGACGAGAGCAGCGAACCCCGTGCGCAGGCGACCAGGGTCTCGACCAGCGCTGCCTCACGCTGCACGTCGCAGGCGGGCGGGGCGCCGGCCGTCAGACCGTGCACGCGCAGCAGGTATTCGGATCCGCCGAGCTCGTCGGTGCACTCGCCCAGCAGAACGATCGCGTCGTCCTCACGCCGAAAGGTGCCGCGGACGACATGCGACACGTCATCCAGCAGGCCGACCATTCCGACCACCGGCGTGGGGTGCACGGCGCCGAGGGGGTTCTCGTTGTAGAGCGACACGTTGCCGCCGGTGACCGGCGTGTTCAGCGCCCGACAGGCCTCGCCCATCCCTGCCACGGCTTCCTTGAACTGCCAGAACACTTCGGGCCGTTTCGGATTGCCAAAATTGAGACAGTTGGTGATTGCGAGCGGCCGCGCGCCGGTGCAGGCGATGTTCCGCGCGGCTTCGGCCACTGCAATCCGGCCGCCGACGCGCGGCTCGAGGTAGACGTAGCGGCCGTTGCAGTCGGTCGTGGCCGCCAGCGCCTTGTTGGTGCCGCGCAAGCGAATCACTGCCGCGTCCGAGCCGCCAGGCCCGACGACCGTGTTCGTGCGCACCATCGTGTCGTACTGACGGAACACCCACCGCTTGCTGGCGATCGTCGGCGACGAGAGCAGCCGCTCGAGCGTCCACATGGGATCTGACTCGTCAGGCAGCTCGGCGACCGCGTGCACGTCCCGCTCGCGTAGCGCGACGATCGCGTCTGCCTCACGAGCCTCGGGATGATAGACGGGACAGTCCGTGACCAGGCGCGACCCCGGGAATTCGGCCACCACGCGATCTCCCTCGACCACGCGGTACACCGGCTCGGCGATCACCTCGCCGATGACCTCGGCCGTGAGGTCCCACTTCGCGAGGATCGCGCGCACGTCATCCTCGTGCCCCCTGGTCGCGACGACGAGCATCCGTTCCTGCGATTCGCTGAGCAGGATCTCGTAGGGCGTCATGCCCTCCTCGCGCACCGGAACCCGGCTGGTGTCAATGACGATACCGACGTCGCCGCGGGCGGCCATCTCGGCGGACGACGACGTGAGCCCCGCTGCGCCCATGTCCTGGATCGCGACGATGTGGCCGCTGCGGATCAGTTCGAGACTCGCCTCGAGCAGCAGCTTCTCAGTGAACGGATCGCCCACCTGCACGCGGGGCCGTTTGGCCTCGCTCTCGGCGGTGAGGTCTTCCGAGGCGAACGTGGCGCCGTGAATGCCGTCGCGACCGGTTCGCGCGCCAACAGTCAGGATCGGGTTGCCAATGCCGGATGCTTCGGCGCGAATCAACTCCTCCTCGCGCATCACGCCGATGCACATCGCGTTGACGAGCGGGTTTCCTTCGTACGCCGGGTCGAACACCACCTCGCCCCCGACGGTGGGAACGCCGACGCAATTGCCGTAGTCGCCGACCCCCTTGACCACACCCGCGAACAGGTAGCGGACGCGCGGCGTCTCGAGCGACCCGAAGCGAAGGGAGTTGAGCATCGCGATGGGGCGGGCCCCCATCGTGAAAACGTCGCGGAGTATGCCGCCCACACCGGTCGCTGCGCCCTGATAGGGCTCGACCGCACTCGGATGGTTGTGCGATTCGATCTTGAAGGCGACCGCGAGCCCGTCGCCGACGCTGATCACACCGGCGTTCTCGCCGGGGCCCTGCAGAACCCACGGAGCCTCGGTGGGAAAGGTGCGGAGCACCGGGCGCGAGTGCTTGTAGGAACAGTGCTCGTTCCAGAGCGCGCTGACGATGCCAAGCTCGGTGAAGGTCGGCTCGCGCCCCAACAGCGTCACCAGGCGTTCGAACTCGTCAGGCGTCAGTCCGTGCTCGGCGACGAGCGCGGGGGTGATCGCCGGGTCACCGGGTCGCGGGTGTACGGGCACTGAATTCCCCTGCAAACGTTGGCCGCTCGCGCGTAGGCGCGTCGATGGAACGGCGGAATCTCCGTGGTGCACCGTGCGCCGGGGCTCGACGCGCGGCACGTCAGACGCGATCGGTCAGGCAGTCACACGTCCAAGCACGCTTTCGAATAGGGCCACGCCATCGTCGCTCCCGAGCAGCGGATCCATTGCTCGCTCGGGGTGTGGCATCAGGCCGAGCACGTTGCCGCGCTCATTCACGATGCCGGCGATGTTGCTGAGCGAGCCGTTCGGATTGGCCGCGGACGTCGGGTTGCCGGTCGCGTCGACATAACGAAAGATAACCCGCCCCTCGCCCTCGAGCCGGTCCAGCGTGCTGCGGTCGGCGGTGTAGCGCCCCTCGCCGTGCGCGATCGGGATGTTCAGCAGTTGGCCCGGCGCGTAGCCGCTCGTGAACCGGGTCGCGGCGTTCTCGACGCGCAGCGTGACCGGCTCGCAGATGAAGCTGAGCCCGGCGTTCCGTAGCAGCGCACCGGGGAGTAGCCCGGCCTCGCAGGCGATCTGGAAGCCGTTGCACACGGCCAGCACCGGGGCGCCCCGCTCCGCGTGGGCCACGACCTCGCGCATGATCGGGCTGAAACGGGCGATCGCACCGGCGCGCAGGTAGTCACCGTAGCTGAACCCACCCGGGAGCACGACCACATCCGCGCCCTGCAGATCGTGGTCCTTGTGCCAGAGGTAGACCGCTTCCTCACCGAGGGCATCGACGACGGCGTGATAGGCGTCGTGGTCGCAGTTGGAGCCGGGGAAGGTCACGATGCCGAACTTCATGACGCCACCACGCTCGCAATCTCGAAGTCTTCGGTGACCGGGTTGGCGAGCAGCCGCTCGCACATCTCGCGCACCGCGGCGCGCACACGCTGCTCATCGGCGGCTTCGACGTCGAGCACTAGATGGCGTCCAACGAGCACATCGCCCACGCCCTGGAAGCCGAGCGAGTGAAGCGCCCCCGCGACGGCCTTGCCCTGCGGGTCGAGGATGCCGCGGCGCGGGGTGATGTGGACGGCGGCACGATACTGCGTCATACGGAGGGATCCTCGGTGGCGGACTCACCAGTGGGGAAGTCGCCGCGGGGCCGCTTGCGCCGCCGCCGCCGGCGTGGACGTTCGTCGATCTCCTCGACCTCATCGAGTTCATCGAGTTCATCGACGTCGTCGCCGATCAGAACGTCTTCGATTTCGACCGGAAAGCCGCCGGGCGAGAGCGCGGTGGCCCCGCGCGGTCCTGTGCCCCGTCCGGGCCCGGTCGGATCCCGATCGAGGAGGCCGAGTACGAAGTACCGAATGGCTCCATAGGCGACGTAACCCAGGAAGACCGGGAAGAAGAATTGCTTCGGCAGGAAGATCAGGCCAAGTACGGCCCCAATCACGATCACCGCCCCCGCGATTCCCCGCAGCGTCCGGAAGTTGATGCGCGGAACGGCAGGATACGGAACGTCGCTGATCATCAGGAACGCCAGCAGCGCCATGACGAAGCGTAACATCACGTGCCAGGGCAGGTCGGCGATCGCCGTCTGGAGGTACAGATCGGTCTGACTGAACCAGTAGTAGGTCGCCAGCGTCAGCCCGGCCGCGGGGCTCGGCAGCCCGCGGAAGTGCGTCTTCGCGCTCCCAGCCTGCTCCACATTGAAGCGCGCCAGGCGCACCACCGCGCAGGCGGCGAACAGGAACACCCAGATCCAGTCCCATCCTTCGCGGTTCAGAATCGCGAAGTACATGATCATCGCCGGCGCGAGGCCGAAGGTGATCGCGTCGACGAGGGAGTCGAGCTCCTCGCCGAACCGGCTGCCGGTGCGCGTGACGCGGGCGATTCTCCCGTCGAAGGCGTCGCAAACGCCGCCCA
>JBBQHX010000002.1:0-49190 GCA_038324385.1 Gemmatimonadales bacterium
CCTCTTCGGGTGGGCTCCCCCCCACCCCCCCGGGGGTTTTTTGGCAAAAACCCCCCCCGGGCACCGGGTTATCGTGGGCCGGGTCCGCGGGTCCCGACCAGTCCGCTAGTGAAAGCGCGACCCGAACCTACCTGGAGTGAACCTCTTCGAGTTCACCGGGCTCGAGCGCACGCACATCCTCCACCGGGCCGTCCGCCGGCTCGTCCTGATCGGCGTAGCCATAATCGTACGAGTAGTACTTGTACGCACCCTCGGCCCGAATGCCGTTGAGCACGGCCCCGACGATCCCGATCGGCAACCGGTCGACCACGCCGAGCTTGTTCTGCGCGAGACGCATGTCCGTCTTGCCCGAGCGGAGCACGATCACCATCGCCCCCGTCGCCACGCCGATCGCGAACGGATCGATGCCCGCACTCAGCGGCGGACTGTCGATGATGATCACGTCGAAGGTGGAGCGCAGCGCCGTGAGCAGCGCGGGAAGCTTCTCGCTGCTCAACAACTCGGGTCCGCGTCGGCTGCGCGTGCCGCACGGCAGGATCGTCAGATTGGGATGCGTTGTATCCCGCAACACATCGGCCCGCGTCGGGCCGCCCATCAGATATTCCAGCAGCCCCGGCTTCTGCTCCACTCCGAACGAATCGTGCAGGACGCCGCGACGGATGTCGCCGTCGACGAGCACCGTCCGATAGCCAGCTTCGGCGAACGAGAGCGCCAGGTTCGACGAGACCAGCGACTTGCCGTCCCCCGCCTGCGGGCTGGTTACCGAGAAGGTCATTGGACTGACGGCGCCGAGCGCCTGCCCCACGTTCAACCTCAACAATCGGAACGACTCCACGACCTGGGCAGCCTCCTCGGGGTCGTTGCGCCCCTTCCTGGCCGCGGCCAACTCGGGCACGGTGCCCAGAATGTCGAGGCCGAGGTCGTCCTTGGCCTGCTCCGGGTAGCGGAAGCGGCGATCGACCCGGTCGATCAGCATCGCGATCAGGATGCCCAGTCCGAGCCCCGCGCCGAGCCCGCCGAGGATGATTGCGATGGTGGTGTTGCCGGTCGGTTGCGACGGAATCTCGGCCAGCGAGAGCACTTCGAGGTCGGGCGTCGTGCTGAGCGCGGCGAGACCCGCCGCCTGCGTCTCGACCTCGATGTTGCGATAGAGCCCCTCGGCGATGTCGGCCTGAAGGGCGAGATTCTGGAGCGTCGCCGCCCGCGCCGGAATCTGCTGCAGCTCACGGCCCTCGGCCGCGATCTGTGATCCAAGCTGTTGCTCGCGGTTGCGCAATACGGTGACGACGCCCTGCAGCTCGCGCGGAATGACGCCGCGGACGAGGCTGTCGCGCGCCTGACGCCGCAGGTTGAGCTGCGGCGCCGAGTCGGCGAAGACGGCCAGCGCCCCACGGATCTCGGTCTGGAGTTCGGTGAAGCGCGAGACGGCCGAGGCGAGCGCGGGCGCGTTGTGCGTCGCTGCGGCCACGTTGAGCCGGTAGTTGTTGGCGGCGTTGATGGTGCCGGTGGAGGTGACCGTCTGGAGCACGCGCTCGAGCTCACCGCGCTCGCGGGCAATGTCGCTCGCCTGGAGCCGCATTCCCGAGTAGCGGCCGATCACGCTCGTCTGCGTTTCCGCCGATCCGGGAATCGGGACCTCCTCGCGCGGCAGCGTGACCGTGGCAATGCGGTAGTTCGCGACCGCGCCCGCCTTGGTGTCCCGGTCGGCGCGCGCCTCGATGAGCTGCTCCTGCAGGATGTTGGACGCCTGCGTGAGCTTCGCCCGCTTCAGCTCGTTGGAGGTCGCGACGAACTTCTCGACCCACGTATTGAGGATGAGTGCCGCCCGCTGCGGGTGGCGATCGGTGAAGGTCAGCGCGAGGAAGTTGTCGCGTAGCTGGTGCGTGAGCCGCTTCTGCAGATTCATCGACGCTTCGCGCGGGGTGAGCACCGTGAAGCTGGCCGTCCGGCCGGGGGTGAGCTGCGCGACCGGCGGTCGCCAGAGAAAGCCCGAGACGCGCCCGATCGAGTCGCCGACGGCGCCCGCTTCGAGCTGCGTGCCGTCGACGGCGAGGGACCAGGTGCGACCGTCCGCATTGACGGTGAGCTTGTAGTCGCCCGGGCGGAGTCCGCGCGCCGGATTGATCCGCAAACTGCCGACGAGCGCGGTGTCGGCGGACGATTCAGCTTCGGCGAACAGGCCGAGCTCGACGACCACCGAATCGACCACACGCGGAGTGACGAGCAGTTCGGTCCACGCCGTGGCGGCGAGCAGTTGCCCGGACTGCGTGGCCGGGCCGCGGCCGGCGTTATTGGCCTCGTTCGTCTGGATCCACACCTGCGACGACGCCTGCCAGCTCGGCTGCTGCACCCGCGCGACGGCGATTCCCGCGGCGAGCCCGACGGCGGCGAGAGCCAGAATCAGCCACTGGAACCGCCGGATCGCCGCGAACGTCCGCACGATCGGCGAGGTCTTCGGCTCGGGCGGCGCGCCGCCGGCGTGGGCCGTGGGCAGCCCCGCATCCGCACTCTCCACCGGGAGATTGGACGGATTGTCAGGGGAAATCGGTATGATGTTGCTCGACATGGCTGGATTGGGTACGGGGCCGCGACGTCAGGACGACGCAGCGACCAACGGCGGCGTCACGATGTCGTCCGACCCATGACCCGCGCCTGTGTTCCGTTGACTCGCGCATGCGCGCCCCGGTGCCACAGTGATTGACCTCACAACAAGTGACGGAATGACGCAACACTCGGTCAT
Source organism: Gemmatimonadales bacterium (assembly GCA_038324385.1). GTDB lineage: Bacteria > Gemmatimonadota > Gemmatimonadetes > Gemmatimonadales > Gemmatimonadaceae > JBBQHX01. The sequence continues at coordinate 2,741 of JBBQHX010000002.1, forward strand.
TGAAGCAACGGAGAGCAGGAAGTGCGCCCGGCCATACCACGATCCGTCCCACGATCCCAATGTCGACCGACGACTCCACATTTCTCGATCGCGGCCGATGCTTGGCAGGAGAGGAGACTGCAGGGTGGTGCGCCGAGTCCTCGCTGCTGTGCCGCAATCATGATTGATTCGTCATACTGCGCCTGACCGCATGTGGGCCGGCGGTAACAAGTTGTGGACGAAGTGAGACATCCGCTGTGGCTTGCCCGCAACGGCTTAGCTTGACACCCGGCGGCAGAGCGGCGAGACTCAACGGCTGTCCCGTCCATCTGCTGCATTCACCATACACCACATTTCCACCGCCACTGGTGGTGGATTCGGGAGACGCATGCGATGACGGCTACGGGTTCAGTGCCAGCAGGTCCGGCGAGCTTCTCGCAGGCCCCTGCCTCCGACCCGCTGTCCATCAGCGCCGCGGCCAAGGCGACCCTGTCGCTGCTCATCGTCGATGACGATCGGACGTTGCGCGAGGGCTGCGCCAACATCCTCTCGCTCGACGGCTACAACGTGACGCAGCATGGTCGCGGCGACGAGGCCCTCGAGCTCGTGAAGCGGCGCCGTTTCGACATCGTCCTCGTCGATCTCTATATGACACCGGTCACGGGGATGGACATCCTCAAGGCCGCCGTCGAGGCGCACAAGGATTCGATCGTCATTCTGATGACGGGGAATCCGAGCGTCACCTCCAACATCGAGGCGCTGCAGGCGGGCGCCTGGGACTACCTCCCCAAGCCGTTCTCGGCGACGCATCTCCAGGTGCTGATCGGTCGGGCCTCGCACGCCGTGCTCGTCGCCCGCGAGACGGTCGAGTTGCGGGCGAAGATGCCCGACGCTGGCGGGAAGCTGGACAAGAACGCCCTCATCGGCACGAGCCCGGCCTTCCGCAAGGCGGTCGAGCTGGCGCGCCGCGTCGCCCAGACCGACGCGTCGGTGATGATCACAGGGGAAAGCGGAACGGGCAAGGAAGTGATCGCGCAGTTCATCCACCGGCACAGCCGCCGAGCGAGCCGTACACTGGTCGCGATCAACTGCGCCGCGCTCCCCGAGCCACTGCTCGAGTCGGAGATGTTCGGACACCGCAAGGGAGCCTTTACCGGCGCCGATCGCGACAAGCCAGGACTGCTCGAGGTGGCCAACGGCGGCACGCTCTTCCTCGACGAACTGACGGAGATGTCGCTGCCGCTCCAGGCGAAGCTGCTCCGCGTCATCCAGGACGGCGTGGTGCGCCGCGTCGGTTCCGAGCAGCCCGATGCCGTGGTCGACGTGCGCTTCGTCTCGGCCACCAACCGCGACCCGCAGGATGCGGTGAACCAGGGGATTCTCCGCGAGGATCTCTTCTATCGCCTCCGCGTCGTGCCGATCAAGCTTCCGCCCCTTCGCCAGCGGCTGGAGGACATCCCCGTGCTCGCGCGCCACTTCATGGCACACTACTGGGAACGGCACCGGACGACGGTCTCGGCCGTGCCGGAGCTGACGAAGGAGTGCATCGATTTTCTGCAGTCCCGCCCGTGGCGAGGAAACGTGCGCGAGCTGCAGAACGTGATCGAGCACGTGGCCGTGATCGCCGAAGCGGGTCGCCCGATCGGCCCCGACGACATTCCGGTTTATGATGATCCGGGGAGCGCGGCCGCCGAAACGGCGCCTGGCGTGCCGGCCAACCTGATGACGGAGACCTACCACTCCGCCAAGGACCAGTTGGTCGCACACTTCGAGAAGGAATATCTCGCGCGGCTGGTGCAGCGCGCGGGTGGGAACATGTCGCGCGCGGCGCGCCTGGCCGGGATCGATCGCACGACGCTGTACCGGCTGATGGACAAGCACGGCTTCAAGCGCGACGAGTTCTCTGGCGTCTTCGAGTGAGTCTGACCACCTCCGCCCCTCCGACTCTGCGATCGATCGCCCATATATCCGACCCCGTGCCGCCCCTCGGCGCCTTCCCCGCTGAGGGGTGGGCGGGGCTGCAGCATGGGCCGCGTGGGCTCTCGCGTCAGGCGTGGGGCGCGTTCGCGAGGGCGGCCGTGCTGGCCGTGGACGGCTGGCCCGCGGAAGCGTGGGGATACGCCGCGCCGGACGACGTGCGGGAGCCGATGCGCCGCGTCTGCGTCGCCGTCCGCCAGGCGCTCGAGGGCGAGACGCCGGAGTTCGAGGACGCCGAGTCGCTGCTGCCGCTGCGGCCACCGCTCGATGCGCTCCGCCGCTGCTTCCTCGAACAGGTGGGCGAGTCGTACGCGGTACTCGGGATGGACGACATGCTGCGCGTCCTCGGCGCGATCGAGGGGGCCCAGCGCGCGCTGGACGAGAACGCCGCCCAGCGGTTCTCGGCGCGGTTCTCCGGTCCGGACGCGCTCCACCTCGTGGTCGAGGTCGCCCACGACATGCGCTCACCCCTTGGCTCGATCCTCTTCCTCGCGGAGCGGCTGCGGAAGGGGCAGTCGGGCCCGGTCGACGCGGTGCAGGAAAGGCAGCTCGGGCTGATCTACAGCGCCGCCTTCGGCCTCAGCACGCTCGCCAGCGACGTGATGGAGCTGGCCCGCGGCGGCAACCGCCTGGTCGGCGGGCAGGCGATGGCGTTCTCCGTGAGCGAAATCTTCAGCTCGGTTCGCGCGATCGTCCTTCCGATGGCCGAGGAAAAGCGGCTCGACCTGCGCGTCGTCCCGCTCGAGGGCGACTGGCGCGTCGGCCACGCGGCCGCGTTGAACCGGGTGATTCTCAACCTGGCGACCAACGCCCTCAAGTTCACGAACGAGGGCTACGTCGAGGTGGCTGCCCGCCCAACCGGTCGCACGCGGGTCGAGTTCTCGGTGACGGACACCGGGCGCGGCATTCCGCCCAAGGTGCTCTCGTCGCTCTACGACGCCTTCCGACGCCGCGCCAACGGGGAGAGCTACGCGTTCTCCAGCGCCGGGCTCGGCCTATCCATCTGCCAGAAGCTCATCCAGTCGATGGGCGGGGAGCTCCAGGTCGACACGGAGCTCGAACGCGGCACCCGCTTCTCCTTCGAAATCGAACTGGTCGGCGCCGGCCGGATGTAGGGTAGCGGCCGCTCCTACTATTGAAGTGGCTGAGCACGGCGATCCGGAGCAGTACACCGCCCACGGCCCCAGCCCAACGCCGAAAGCCCACAGCCCACAGCCCACAGCCGCATGTCTTACTGGCTCCTGAAATCGGAACCGTCGAGCTTCTCGTTCGCCGACCTGTTGGCCTCGCCAAAAACGACCACCTGCTGGGACGGCGTGCGGAACTACCAGGCGCGCAACTTCATGCGCGACGGGATGCGAAAGGGCGACCTGGCTTTCTTCTATCATTCCAGCACCGAGCCGCCGGGCATCGCGGGAATCGTCGAGATCGTGCGTGCGGCCTATCCTGACCCGTCGGCCTTCGATTCCGCGTCGGATTACTACGATGCGCGCACCTCGCCGGACGATCCGGCCTGGCTGATGGTCGACGTGAGGGCGAAGCGGATGTTCGACGAGCTGATCACGCTCGCCGAGTTGCGGGAGACGCCGGGGCTTGACGGGATGGAGCTGCTGCGTCGCGGCAGCAGGCTGTCGGTGCAGCCGGTACAGGCGGAACACTGGGATCGAATCGTCGCCCTGCGCCCGAAAGGGTAGACGGCCGACGGGGGCAGCCGCGGCAGGTAAGGGTAGCGTCAGGCTAACCGGGGCTTCAGCCGACCAGCCGCCGCAGGATTCGCGAGGCGGACTCCAGCACCGCCGCGGCGGGCTCGCTCGGGGCCGCGAGCGGTGAGCCCGCGGCGATCATCCGCGCGAAGCCATCACCTGCGATCGCGGTGAGCTCGCGCGCCTGGCGGAGCAGCGTGGGATGGCGGAGACCGGCTACCCCCGCCTGGACGAGCAACGCAGGGTCGGGGCGACCGAGGAGCTCGGAGGCGGCGCGAAGTGACGCCAGGTCGCCGGTGAGCCCTGCGAGCAATACCAGCGGCGCCGCCAGATCGGCGACGGGCTGGGCGTCGATCGAGCGAACCTCGAACCAGCCGCGCGGGCGGATCTCGGGGAAGAGCGTCGTCAGGTGGGCGGTCCATTCGGCGAGACCCGCCGCTCCCGTGGTGAGATGCGCGCGCATCGCGCGCGGCTGGACGTCCTCGCCGGTCAGCATGTACGGCGCATCGAGAGCGAAGCGAGCGTATTCGCCCGCCGGGTCATCGCCCGCGAACAGGCCGGTGCGCGCGGCGTCGAGGGTGCGCCAGCTCTGGGCGCGGTAGCTTCGGTGACCCGTGTCGGCGCCGCCGTAGAGCGGTGAGTTGGCGAACAGCGCGGTGAGCACCGGCGCGGCCGCGTTGAGCATCCGCCACGTCGCCTCCGGGTCGCCCGACGGATCGATGTTGACCTGAAGCGATGCGGTCTGTCGCATCATCCGGAGCCCCGCCGACCCGATCGCGCCGAGGTAGCGGTCCATCCGGCGGTAGCGCTCCCCGGTGAGCTGGAGTGGGACGGCGTCGAGCGGCGTGACCGGGTCGAGGCCGCACGAGAGTAGCACGACGCCGTGCGCACGGGCTGCCGCGTCCAGCACCGTGTGCACCGCGGTCACCACCGAGATCGAATCGGCGACACTTCCCGCCGGCGCGCTGAACTCGATCTGGCCGCCGGGCTCGTAGGTGATCGTCCCGCCACCGGCCGTGCTGAAGTGCGGAGCGCCGGACGCCGACGGCCGTTCCCCCCACCCGGCTTCGCGCGCGGCGGCCCGGAGCAGCGCCAGGGAGCCCGCCCGATCGCCGTCCTCCTCATCACCGGTGCCGATCGGGACGGCCAGCCGCGTGCGGGCATCGACGGGGATCCATTCGATCTCGACGCCGACGCGCGCCGGCCGCTCGATGCCAGGGGCGAACAGCGGTGCGACGGCGCGCCGAGCCCATCGTTCCACCGCGTCGGCATCGACCGCGGTCGCCGGGAGTGCGCCCGGGTCAGCTTCCTGCTCCGGGGGCAGGGCTCGTCGGTCGAGCACGGGCACGAGGCCGGCGCCGTCAGTCATCCGCGAGCTCGCCGAGGGCGAGCGCGAACCAGCCGCGCTGATCGGTGGCCCAGTTGGCGATCTGCAGACCGGCGCTCGCGAACAGCGCCGCGACGCTGGGCTGATCGTACTTGCAGCTGATCTCGGTCCGGATCGTCTCGCCGGCGCGGAAATGGTACGTACCCGCGCCCGGGACCCGGACGGTCTGCTCCGAGCCGGCGACCAGATGCATCTCGATGCGGTGGCGTGCCCCATCGTAGAACGCGCGATGATGAAACGCGTCGACGCGGAAGTCCGACCCGAGTTCGCGGTTCACGACGCGCAGGATGTTGCGGTTGAACGCTGCCGTCACTCCCTCGCTGTCGTTGTACGCGGCCTCGACCGTGGGAATGCTCTTGCGCTGGTCGGCGCCGAGCAGGAACCGGTCGCCCGGTCGCATCCGGTCGGCAACGCGGCGCAGGAGCGCGGCTGCGGCGTCGGGGGTGAAGTTGCCGATTGTGCTGCCGAGAAAGGCCCAGACAGCGGGTGCGGGAAGATCGTCGGGGACGTGCAGCTCACGCGTGAAATCGCTGACGGCCGGCCGGACGTCCAGCGCGGGGTACTCGGCGCGCAACGCGATGGCCGTCTGGGCGAGAAAGTCGCCGCTCACGTCGACGGGAACGAAGACGGCGCGCTCGCGCACGGCAAGCATCGCGTCGAGCAGAACGCGCGTCTTGATCGCACTCCCGGCGCCGAGCTCGACGAGTGCGCGCGGGCGAAGCGCGCCCACCCACGCGGGCGCGACGTTCTCCAGCACCGCACGCTCCGTCCGCGTCGGGTAATACTCCGGCAGCGTCGTGATGCGCTCGAACAGCTCCGAGCCGTGATGGTCGTAGAAGTACTTCGTCGGCAGCTCCTTCTGCTCGCGCGCGAGCCCGGCGGCGACTTCGGTGAGCATCGGGGTCTGCGGCACATCGGCCACGCCGGGCGCGTCCGGACCGTCAGGTCGGACGGCCGTGAGGTGGGGCGCTCCCTGCTCGTCGGTGTCTGCTGCCGTCATCTTGGTCAGAGCCATGCGATTCGTCCCGGGCTGTCGTGATGGAGTCGCGCCGAACGGGCCGGTCGCGGGCGGAGCGGGGCAGGGCGTGCGCCGGCGGCGTGGTCAGGCATCACGCGCACAGCGGAAGCCGGCGAAGATCTGGCGCCGGATCGGATAGTCCCAATTGCGAAATGTCGGCCGTGCGACTCCCGGTCGCGTCGCCCACGAACCGCCGCGGAGCACCTTGGAGCTGGTGCCGAAGAACGGCTCGGAGTACTCCGGGTACGGGAAGGGCGCGAATCCCGGATACGGCACGAAATCGCTCGCCGTCCACTCCCAGACGTCGCCGATCATTCCGTAGCAGCCGACCGGCGAGACGTTGCGGGGATAGGCGCCCACCGGCGCGGTCCCAAACGAAAGCTGGTCGACGTTCGCGAGTTGGGCGGAGATCGGAGCGTCGCCCCACGGCGCGAACTGGCGCGTTCCCGTAGCCGGATCCCAGGTCGCCGCGGCCTCCCATTCGGCCTCGGTCGGCAATCGCTTCCCGGCCCAGCGCGCGTAGGCCTCGGCCTCGTACCAACAGACGTGGCAGACGGGATGGTCGAGCGGGAGCGGGATCGTCTCGTCGAACCGCGACACCGTCCAGCCATCGTCCGTCGGCTGCCAGTAGCGTGGGGCGGCCGTGCCGGCGCCGTCGCGTTCGGGATCGCTGCGCCACGCCCAGCCGGCCTCGCTCCAGTGGCGGGCGTCGTCGTAGCCACCAGCCTCCATGAAGACGAGATAGTCGCCGTTCGTGACCGGGAGGACGTCGATGGAAAATGGGCGGAGCTCGACTCGATGCTGGGGGCGCTCGTTGTCGTAGGCCCACGCGCGGTCGTTCGTGCCGATGTCGACCATCCCGCCGGGAACGTCCACCATTCCACTCGCGACGGTGGTGGGCGCGGGCGGGACGAAGCCGCGCGGCGCGGCGTACGGGGCACCACGCTTCAATTGGAGCGTCTGCAGCATTGTCTCTCCGTGCTGCATCTCGTGCTGGGCGACCATATGGAAGAGGAAGCCCTCGTCGAGCAACGGGTTTCCGGGCGTGAGCTCGGCGAGCGCGGGGAGCGCATCGAGCACGCGCTCCCGGATGCCCGTCATAACGCCCAGCGCTTCGTCCCGGCTTGGCAGGTCGAGCGCGCCGCGAACCCGTCGCGGATTCTCGAACGGGTTGAAGGTGCCGGGCATCTCGCCAAAGGCGACGCGTCCATCGCCGTCGGCCTCGACGGCGTTGCGCAGCAGCCAGAGCTCCTCGAAGTGCGCGATGTGGCCGAGGTCCCAGATGATCGGCCCCATGAGCGGATCATGCTGGAGACGCAGGTCTTCGTCGCTCAACGGCTCGAGCAGCGTCAGCGTGCGAGCGCGCACGTCGGCGAGCAGTCCTGCGATCTGGTCGGGCGCTGGAGACATACGGAGAGCGCGTCGGAGTCGGGGAAAGCGCCGTCGGGTCGGAGCCGGCGACGGGTGAACGTGTGGTACGGCGATGTGGTGCCGGGCAACTGCGCGCCTCGGCGGACAGGGGTTGGATGCGCCTGAGGCACTTTGCAACGCAAGAGGTGTGCATCGCGCTTGGAGGCTACGTTGCGGGGTGCCGTTCCGGACCCCGCGTCCGCGCGGTTCCGACTCGCTCCAGCCCCGCCGCCATGCTCACCGCCGACGCCGTCGTCAAGCGCTATCCGCCGTCCGCCACCGCGCTCGCGGGCGTCTCACTGACCGTCGCGAGCGGCAGCTGCGTCGCGCTGGTCGGAGAGAGCGGCTCGGGAAAGACCACCCTGCTGCGCTGCTTCAACCGGCTCGTCGTGCCTGACGAGGGTGTCGTTCGGGTCGACGGCGCCGACGTCGCCGCATTGGACCCGATCGTCTTGCGGCGCGCGGTGGGCTATGTGCAGCAGGAGAGTGGGCTGCTGCCGCACTGGACGGCGCGCCGCAACGTGGCGCTGGTGCCCTGGTTGCGCGGCATGTCCGACGCGGCCGAACGCGCCGAACGCGCCCTGACCCGTGTGGGGCTGGACCCGGCCGTGTACGCCGAGCGTCGACCGGCGGAGCTGTCGGGCGGGCAGCGGCAGCGCGTCGCGATGGCGCGCGCGATTGCCGCCGAGCCCGCGATCCTGCTGCTCGACGAGCCGTTCGGTGCGCTCGACGCGATCACACGCGCGGACGCGCAGGCGCTGCTGCTGACGCTGCGCCGCGATCTGGCGGTGACGGTGCTGCTCGTCACGCACGATTTGCGGGAAGCGTTCCGACTGGCCGATCGGGTAGCGGTGATGCGGGCGGGACGGATCGAGCAGGTCGCCACGCCTGACGAGCTGGCGCGCGCGCCGGGCACCGCCTACGTCGCCGAGCTGCTCGAGAAGGCGCAGCTCGCGATTGCCGGCGTGGAGGGCGACTCGTGAGGCGGATCACGGCGTGGCTGGTGTCCGGGCTTCTGCTCGTCGCGGGAGCTGGCGTCGCTGGTGGCGCGCTGGCGCAGGCGACGACGCCGCCCGCCGGCGGGGCGGATGCGCGGCCGGTGGTGGTCGCGTCGAAGCCGTTCGCCGAGTCGTATCTCCTCGCGGAGCTGTTCGCGCAACAACTCGAGGCCGCGGGACGGCGCGTCGAGCGGCGCGCCGGGCTGGGGGCGACGGAGATCGCCTTCGGCGCCCTCCGAACGGGGGCGATCGACGTCTATCCCGAGTACACCGGAACGGGGCTGGTCGCCATCCTCGGTGAAGCGCCGTCGTCGGACGCGCGCGCCGTCTTCCGCCGCGTCAGGCGCGAGTTCGCCTCACGATACGACAGTTGGTGGCTGCCGCCGCTGGGGTTCGAGAACAGCTACGCGATCGCGGTGCGGCGCGCGACGGCCGACTCGCTGGGGCTGCGCACCCTGAGCGATCTTGCGCGCGCCGCACCGGGACTGGTGGCGGGGTTCAGCCCCGACTTCATCGGGCGCGACGACGGACTGGTGGGGCTCCGCGAACGCTATGGCGGGTTGCGTTTCCGCGGGGAGCGCGCGCTGCTGCAGGCGGTGAAGTACCGGGCGCTCGCCAGCGGCGATGTCGACGTCGTCGACGGCTACACGACGGATGGTGCCATCGCGCGCTATGACCTCGCCGTGCTCGCCGACGACCGTGGATTCTTCCCCGCGTATGAGGCGGCCGCGCTGGTCTCGGGCCGGTTGTATCGCGATGACCCCGACGCGGTGGCGGCGCTGGCCGCGCTCGCGGGGCTGTTCGACGAGGGTACGATGCGGGCGCTCAACGAGCGCGTCGAGGTCGGCGGCGAGCGGGTCGAGGACGTGGCCGCCGACGTCCTTCGCACCATCGGCCTGGCGACCGCCGACTCGACCGGCGTGGAGCAGCCGCGTGAGGCACGCGGTGGACTGGGGGCGTACATGTGGGCGCGCCGCACGACGCTCGCCGCGCTCGCCGGCCGCCATCTCACGCTGGTCGTCGGGTCGCTACTGTTGGCCGTCGTGGTGGCGGTGCCGGCGGGCGTGGCGCTGGCTCGGCTTCGGCCGGGGCGCGCCGAGGCGGTGTTGCGCGCTGCGGGGGTGATCCAGACGGTTCCCGGCATTGCGCTGCTCGCTTTCATGATCCCACTGCTCGGGATCGGCGTTACACCGGCGCTCGTCGCGCTCTTTCTGTACGCGCTCTACCCGATTCTGCGCAACAGCTATGTCGGTGTGCGAGACGCGGCGCCTGACGCGGTCGACGCGGCGCGCGCGCTCGGCATGACCGACGCGCAACTGCTGCGTCTCGTCAGGCTGCCGCTCGGGCTGTCGGTGATCATGGCCGGCATTCGCACGGCCGCGGTCATCTCCGTCGGCACCGCGACGCTGGCCGCGTTCATCGGTGCCGGGGGGTTGGGCGATCCAATCGTCGCGGGGCTCGCGCTGGCCGACACGCAGATGGTGCTCTCGGGCGCGATTCCGGCGGCCGTGCTGGCAGTGCTCGTCGATCTCGCGCTGGGACGTGTCGAGCGTGCGCTAGACGTCTGACCAGACAGTCGCGGACGTGAGCTCCGGCGTTCCGGTGCGGGTATCGGTGCGGGTACCGGTGCGGGTATCGGTGCGGGTATCGACGCGGCACGGGCGCCGGGTGCTCGACCGCCGGACGCGGGTCCGTGACAGACATCACTGCCTCTTCGTCTCCTCTGCGGACCTCGTTTATTTAGGAGAGTGATGATGTCGAGAGCTTCTTCCGTGATCATGATCGTCGGCGCCCTGCTGCTCGCGGCGTGCCAGGGTGTCGAAGGTCCGATGGGCCCGCCCGGGCCTGCCGGCCCCGGGGGCACGGGGCCGGGCGGACCGGCCGGCCCCCAGGGCGCCACCGGACCCGCCGGCCCCGTCGGTCCCGGCGGCGGCGCCAACCGGCTCGTCCTGACCGGCGTGATGGACGCCAATGGGCGCGGATCCCGGTCGCTGCCGTCCGAGGCGGGCACGATGACCCAGCCGCCGTTGCTGACCTGCTACGTCCGCGACGTCGCGCAGGACACCTGGTTCGCCACCGGAACGGGGTTCGTCACCGAGTTCTGTTCGCTCCGCAAGTCGACCGCCGGTCCGCTGGAGGCCGTAATCGACGGTGGGACGCCCGGTACCATGTACGCCTTCGTGGTCGTCTGGTAGCAGCACGCACGACGGCGGCGACCTCGCGGACCCGCCCGCGAGCCGGCGGGTAGAAGGCTCGGTGCTGGGCCTTGTACCAAGGTGGTTCCCACGCCGTGTGGCGGGCCTGCCACAGTACTGTGGACGCGCGAGCGACAGTTGGCCCGCCACGTCGGACAGCATGACGCCGCTCGGGAGCTTCCGGGCTGCGTCGTCCGTGCCGATGGGCGGCCGCTGCGGGTGCTCGCAGACGACCGGAATCGCCATTGTGCCGGGGAAAGGTGCTCCCGGAGTGGCGGCTGATCGGAATCACGCGCCGTCGGCTGATGCGGCCACCGGCCGCTGCCTGAGTGCGAGCCCGTTGGACTCGCACAGGGCGCACTTCCTGCAGCGTAGTGCGGCATCACCGACCGCGTGCCGGGCCACCCGCCTCGGTCGCTTCTCTCTGTCCGCTGTCATGAATTCTCCCGAGCAGTACGCAGCCGAGGCACCGTTGGGCGTGGCGCCGCCGACTGATTCCAGCACCAGGCCGACGCCCAGCAAGGGACCACCGTCGAACGTGCCGGAACGGGTCTTTGCCCCGGCGCGCGCGAATCCGCTGCCGCTTGCGGCGGCGTTGATCGCGTTCGTGATCCTCTTCGCCAAGCCGGCGCAGCTTCTCGCCCTCGACTGGTGGAACAACCCCGAAGCGGGGCATGGGCTGCTGCTCGCCCCGCTGGCGTTCTGGTTCGCCTGGAAGTCGGGAATCCGCGACGGTGCGCGCGCGAACATCGCCCTGGGTGTGGCGATCCTCGTCGCCGCGGCGGTGCTGCGCTACCTCTCCGGGCTGGCCGCCGAGCTGTATACGATGCGCATTTCGATGATCGGCGCGATCATCGGGATCACGGTGTTCGTCTACGGCGTGAAGCAGGCGCTCCACTGGTGGCTCCCCTTCGTGCTCGTCTGGCTCAGCGTGCCGCTCCCCGAGCTGGTCATCGCGTCGCTGGCGCTGCCGCTGCAGTTCAAGGCGTCGGAGATGGGAGCCGCGCTGCTCGCCTGGCGTCAGATCCCGGTGCTGCTCGACGGCAACGTGATCCTGATGCCCGGGCAGAAGCTGTTCGTCGCCGAGGCGTGCAGCGGGCTGCGCTCGCTGACCTCGCTCATCGCGCTGTCGGTGCTGATGGGGGCGCTCTGGCTCCGATCGCCCTGGATCCGCGGCTTCCTGCTCCTCGTGGCGATCCCGATCGCGATCGTGATCAACGGGGTGCGGGTGTTCCTCACCGGGTTCCTGGTGTACTTCGTGAGTCCCGAGCTGGGCCAGGGGTTCATGCACACCACCGAGGGATGGCTGCTCTTCCTCGTCTCGTTCACCATCCTCGGCGTGTGTGCCTGGTTGCTCGGGTACGGGGAGAAGTGGTGGCGTCGTCGCGGCCAACGGCCGCAGCCTCTGGAGGTCGCTCATGCGTGATTGGCAACGCTTCATCCCCGCCGGCGTGCTGTTCGGCGGCTGTATCCTGCTGCTCTCCGTGCAGTCGCAGCGCTCGATGGCGCTGCAGGCGCCGCTCTCGGGCGTGCCGGCCCCGATCGCCGGACTGCGGGCGGAGGAGGTGATCGTGCCTGACGACCAGGTGCGGATCGCCGGCATGACGAGCTATGTGAACCGCGTCTTCTATCGCGACACGCTGCCGGCGTTCGCCATGTACGTTGGCTTCTACGATGCGCAGTCGCAGGGGAAGACGGTCCACTCGCCGAAGAACTGTCTTCCCGGGGCCGGGTGGGAGGAGGTATCCAAGGGACGCGTCACGATCGACACACCGCGCGGGCCGGCCGAGGTCAACCGATTCCTCATTGCCAACGGGAACGCGCAGGCGCTCGTGTACTACTGGTATCAGGGGCGCGGCCGGATCGCGGCGAACGAGTACGCGGTAAAGTGGGATCTGCTCCGCGACGCCGCGATCTCGCGCCGGACGGACGAGGCGCTCGTTCGCGTCATTGTGCCCGTGATCCCCGAAGGCACGGGCGGTGCGTCGCAGGCGCGGGCGGACGCCGCGCTCGTCGAGGCAGAGAAGGTCGCGCGGGAAGCTTCGACCAATCTCGCGGCGTCGCTCGAGCGGTTCCTGCCCGGCTGACGATGGCGGTGCTGGACGATTGACGAAGGGCGGGGCCGCGTCGGTGACACCGATGCCGCTCCGCCCTTCGTCGTTTCGGGCGAACCGGCGCCGCACGAGGGGCACACACGGCCCATGGGGCGAGGAGGCGACGTCCCTGCTGCGCGTCAACCGGTCGTACTTCGCCGCCCGTGCCTATACATTGCGGAACCGTCGGGCCGGCTTTGTGCAGGCCGACGACCGCATCGATCTCGTACATCCGGACTGCCGGCGCACTCCGTCGCGGCAGGCGCTCAGGGCGCCGACGCGGAGACGGCGGGTCCACCGCACCTTTCATGGAGACGGGGGCATGACCAAGACGGCGACAGGCGCAACGGACACCACCGCGGCCGCGCTCGAGCTGACGGACTCGCGCACTGGCAAGGAGTACACGCTCCCTATTCTCGAGCCGGGCACGGAAGGCGACGTGGCCGTTCGCGCGCTCGACCTGCGAAAGGTCAAGCAGGACGAGAGCGAGTTCGGGATGCTGACGTACGATCCGGCCTTCATGAACCCCGCCTCGTGCAAGAGCGCGATCACCTCATCGATGGTGACAAGGGGATTCTGCGCTATCGCGGCTATCCGATCGAACAGCTCGCCGAGCAGAGCACCTTCCTCGAAGTGGCATGGCTGCTGCGCCACGGCGAGCTGCCGAACCAGGGCGAGTACGACCAGTGGGTGCACGACATCACGTACCACACGTACGTGCACGAGAACATCCGGAAGTTTCTCGAAGGCTTCCGGTATGACGCGCACCCGATGTCGATGCTCTGCTCGACGGTGGCCGCCCTCTCGTCGTTCTACCCCGAGGCGCGCCGGATTCACGACCCGGATCAGCGCAACATCTCGATCATCCGCCTCCTCGCCAAGCTCCCGACGCTCGCCGCGTTCGCCTACCGGCACGTGAAGGGGCTGCCGATCATCTATCCGGACAACGACCTGTCGTACGTCGAGAACTTCCTCTCGATGGTCGCCCGGATGTCGGAGCCGAAGTACGAAGCCAATCCGGTGTTCGTGAAGGCGCTCGAGGTGCTGTTCATCCTCCACGCCGATCACGAGCAAAACTGCTCGACCAGCGCCGTGCGGGCGATCGGTTCCTCGCACGTGGATCCGTTCTCGGCGGTCGCGGGCGGCATCGCCGCGCTGTTCGGCCCATTACATGGCGGCGCGAACGAGGCCGTGCTGCGCATGATCGAGGAGATCGGCGACGTCAAGAACGTTGCCGCCTTCGTCGATGGCGTGAAGGGCGGCAAGGGGCAGCGCCTGATGGGCTTCGGCCATCGCGTCTACAAGAGCTACGATCCGCGCGCGCGAATCGTGAAGCAGCTCGCCGACGATGTGTTCGCCCAGGTCGGGATGGACAAGGATCTGGAGATCGCGCTCGAGCTCGAGCGCATTGCGTTGTCGGACGACTACTTCAAGGAGCGGAAACTCTACCCCAACGTCGATTTCTACACGGGGCTGATCTACCGCTCGATGGCCTTCCCGGCCGACTTCTTCACGGTGCTGTTCGGCGTCGCTCGGACCGCCGGCTGGCTTGCCCAGTGGGAGGAGATGCTCCTCGATCCCGAGCAGAAGATTGCTCGCCCGCGCCAGATCTATACGGGGAGCCCGGAACGCAAGTACGTCAGCAAGCTCTCGCAGGCCGCGAGCGCCGAGATGACCAAGGACTCGATCCGGAAGTAGCGGTCGGAAGCCGGGCATGATCCCGGGGTGGCACGAGGGGCAGTTCGCGGAGCGCGGACTGCCCCTCGTTTCGCCAGAATTCCGGCATGCGGCGAGTCAGGTGCATCTACTCTGTGATGCCGAACGCGCCGGGTATTTTCACGTGGCGATGGTCGAGCCGCGGGAGTGGCGCTGCCACCTTCGGGCCCTGTCGTGGGCGCGCGTCTGGTCGCCCATCGCCGACTGTCCCGCGTTTCGGGTGCAACCCTCTGAGCCTGGTTGCCGTCGTTGCACCTCCCGCGGCGTCTCACGACTGCAGTACTTCGCGAGGAGCTCCGTCGGGCCCGGCGCGATCTGGTCCACGTCGGCGGGTCGCGCGACCCCAGCGCCCGCCCGGCGCGGAACCGACGGACTCGCGGACCAACATCGCGGCGACTGCCGTGCGCCGGCGTCCGCCTTGCATTGTGCACCATTCAGCCGCGACGATGTCGGAACAACCCCGACGGCGCCGGTGAACAACTCGGCTTACCTTTCCTGCCGAAGCTCACACAAATTGGCAGTTGAGAACCATTCTCACTGCTCTGTCTCACGTTATCCCGGACTCGGCTCTTGGCTGTATCGATTCCTTCCGAGCACGCGCCAGGCCCTCGGGCGCCGCACGACGATGAGTCGCACGACGACATCATCTACCCGGACGCGATCCCCTTCCTGCTCCTGCATCTGGCGTCGTTCGCGGCGATCTGGACGGGGGTGACCCGGCAGGCGCTGATCATGGCGCTGGTGCTGTACATGGTGCGGATGTTCGGCGTCACCGCCGGCTATCACCGCTACTTCTCGCACCGCACCTACAGGACGAGCCGCGTCTTCCAGTTCCTGCTGGCCTTCCTGGCGCAGAGCACAGCGCAGAAAGCGGCGCTCTGGTGGGCGGCCAAGCATCGGCATCATCACAAGCATTCGGACACCGAGCACGACGTGCACTCGCCGAAGCACGATGGCTTCTGGATGGCGCACGTCGGCTGGATCTTCCGGGTGCGGGCCGAAGATCCGAACTTCGAGACGGTCGAGGATCTGGCGCGCTATCCGGAGCTTCGCTGGCTCGCCCGGTACGAGCACGTGCCGACAGTCATGCTGGCCGTGCTCTCCTTTCTGATTGGCGGCTGGCCGGGACTCGTCGTGGGCTTCGTCTGGAGCACGGTGGCGGTCTACCACGGCACCTTCGCCATCAATTCGCTCGCGCACGTGGTCGGCACGCGCCGCTTCGTGACGGGCGACGATTCGCGCAACAACTGGTGGCTCGCCATCATCACGCTGGGCGAGGGGTGGCACAACAACCACCACGCTTTCCAGTCGAGCACGCGTCAGGGGTTTCGGTGGTACGAGTTCGATCCGACGTACTACGTGCTGAAACTGTTCTCGTGGGTGGGGCTCGTCTGGGAGATCAAGGAGCCGCCGCGGGCGCTGATCGAGGGCGATCGTCGCCTCAACCGGCGCGTCATCGACAAGGTCGCGCATCAACTCGCGGAGTCGTTTCCGGTCGACGGAATCGCGGCGCAGCTTCGTGAGGCATGGGCGCAGTCGTCGAGCCGCGAGGCGTACGAGCAGCTGAGCGAGCGGCTGCGGGCGGCCCGCGCGGATGCCGAGGTCGCGATGCGCGCCGCGCGTGCGGATGCCGAACTGGCCCTGGCCGACCTGCAGCTTCCGCACGTGCCGACCGTCGACGAACTCCGCCAGCGCGCGCGCGAGATGTTCGCCGCCACGCCCAGCGTCGACGAGATCGCCCACCGCGCGCGGGCGATTCTGGTGGCCGCCGTGACGGCGCGATTGCTCGACGACGGCGCCGCGGCCCCGGCCTGAGTTCGTCCGCGCGACGGCGCGAATCCAACCGATCGATGGACCGCGAACAGCCCTGGGTGCCCTGCACCCGGGGCTGTTCGTCATGACGGTGGCTGCCGGGCGCGCTCACTTCGTGATTCGACCCGCCGCGACAGTGTGAAGTTTGTCGACGGCGCGCCGATACACAGAACGGCGCACTCTCCGAACAGCGCACCTTCCGAACGCGCCACTGCTCAGTAGCGAGGACTCAACCGCCAGGTGTCGTCTGCCCCCGTCACGGTCCATGCACCATCCGTCGCTCTGCACCGGTGCCCGATCGCATCGGTGCCGGCGTGCGCGCCGATGACGGGGTGCCGATGACAATGCATCCGACGCTGCGGCGCCAGCTCGAGCGGTGCTACCCCGCCGCCGCCACGCCGTCGGGTGCCGCCACGGACGCGCTCGCCGGAACGCTTCCGGACGAGCTGCGCGATCTTCTCCGCCTGGTCGATGAGCGCTACCGCGACGCCGATGCGGAGCGCGAGTCGATCACGCGGTCGCTCGAGGCGCTGGAGGAGAGCGAGGAGCGGTATCGCCTCCTGATGGAACGGTCTCCCGAGGCGATTTCCGTTTACGCCGACGGCCTCATCACCTATGTCAACGACGCCGCGGTCGCCCTGCTCGGCGCCGCCGACGCCGCGGAGGTGATCGGCCTGCCGGTCGTTGACTTCGTGCACCCCGAGTCGCGCGACCTGCTGGCTGCGACGGTGGCTGCGGTCGAGAGCGATCGGCAGCCGCGCATGACCGAGTATCGGATCCTGCGCCGTGACGGAACGCAGATCGAGGTCGAGCTGGTCTCGGTGCCGGTCCGCTATAACGGACGCGGGGCGATCCAGAGTGTTGGGCGCGACGTGACCATCCGCCGCAAGGCCGAGCGCGCGATGCGCGAGAGCGAGGCCCTGCTGCGCGTGGCCGAACAGCGTGCCCGCACGACGGCCGATCGAATGAAGACCGTCGCCGACGCCGCCGCGAAGGTCATCGCCGCCGATTCGGACGTAGCGCTGCAGATGGTGCTCCGAGAGGCATGCACCGCCGTGCTGCCGCTCGACAGCTTCTCGTTCGCGCTCTACGATGCCGCGCGCGACGTGCTGTGCTTCCTGGCCGATCCGTGGGAGCGGTCGTCGACGGTGGTGATGCCGGTGCGCGGCACGCGGAACGAGGGCGTGGTGCGCCAGCGCGCGGCGCAGATCGAACGCGGCACGGGGAACGTCTCGCCTGACGAGCTGCGCGCCGGGGTGTCCCGGGCGTCCCGCTCGGCGATTCGCGTCCCCATCCTTGCCGGCACCGACCTGCTCGGGGTGCTCGTGGTGCAGAGCTATGTCCCCGATCTGTACGGGTCCGACGATCTGGAGGTGGTGCAGGCGCTCGCCGCTCTGACCGCGACGGCGCTGCGCAACATCCGGCTGGTCGAGGAGATCCGCCGCTCCGAGGAGAAGCTCGCCTACCAGGCGTACCACGACCCGCTCACCGACCTCGCCAACCGGGCGCGGTTCCAGGAGCGGGTGGTGCACGCGCTGCAGCGCACCGAGCGCGAGCCAGACACCGTCGCCGTGCTCTTCTTCGACCTCGACGACTTCAAGACGGTCAACGACTCGCTCGGCCATCAGGAGGGAGACCGGCTGCTCGTCGCGGCCGCCGAACGTCTGCTCAACGCTACGCGCGGCAGCGACACCGTCGCGCGGCTCGGCGGTGACGAGTTCGCGGTGCTGCTGGAGAATGTGCGGAACGAGGCGGACATGCGCACCGTTGCTGGCCGCATCAACCAGGCGCTCCGCTCGCCGTTCGCGCTCGAGGGGACGGAGGTGTTCGTGTCGGCGAGCATCGGGCTGGCGCGCGCGACCGCGGGCACCAGTGCCGACGATCTCCTGCGCAACGCCGACGCCGCGATGTATGCGGCCAAATCGCGGGGGAAGGGACAGTACGCGATCTTCGAGACGTCGATGCACGCGGCCATCGTCGAGCGGCTCGAGCTCGAAGCCGACCTGCGCCGCGCGATCGTGCAGGCGGAGTTCCGTCTGCACTACCAGCCGATCGTCGATCTCCGCACCGGCGCGGTGATGGGGATGGAAGCGCTCCTCCGGTGGGAGCATCACGATCGCGGCATGATCCAGCCGAACGCCTTCATCCCGTTCGCCGAGGAGACGGGGCTGATCGTTCCAATCGGCCGGTGGGTGCTCCGCGAGGCGTGTCGTCAGGCGGCCGAGTGGCGACTGCGCTTTCCGGATCTCGCCGAGCTGCGCATCACGGTCAACCTGTCGGCGCGTCAGCTCCGCGAGGCCTCGCTCCCGACCGACGTGGGCGCCGCACTGGCCGACAGCGGGCTCCCCGGCGACCGACTCGTGCTCGAGATCACCGAGAGCGTCCTGATGCAGGACACGGAGATGGTGCTGCTCAAGCTCGAGGCGCTCAAGCGGCTCGGTGTCTCGCTGGCTATCGACGACTTCGGGACTGGCTACTCGTCGCTCGCGTATCTGCAGCGGTTCCCGATCGACATCCTCAAGATCGACAAGACCTTCGTCGATGCGATCGGCTCGCCCGACGTGGAGCCGACCCTGGCGCGCGCGATCATCGCGCTCGGCGAGTCGCTGGCGATGTGCACCGTCGCCGAGGGCGTCGAGAACGCGGAGCAGGTGGACGAATTGCAGCGGCTCGGGTGCCACCTCGGTCAGGGCTACCTCCTCTCGCGGCCCCTGCCGCCGTTGGAGCTGGCGGCGTTCCTGACACGACACCGATCGACCCCGGTGGTCGAGGGCGCGACGCCGGAGGAGAGCGTGTCCGCGCCGGAGGCGTTGGCCGGGCCGCTGCGCGCGCGGGGCGTGCTGGTGTAGCGGCTCTGGACTGTGGGCTTGTGAGCCACTGCGCGGTTGAGAAGCGAGGAACCGTTGTTCGGGGCGGGGAGCACGCACGGGCGGACCGCTGACGAACCGAAACGCCCCCGATCGCTTGGCGATCGGGGGCGTTTCGTGTCCGCACTTCGCGGAGGCGGGCCGTGGATCAGGCGACGTTCTTGTTGCGACGGCGACGGAGCACGTTCACCCCACTCATCCCGATCAGCCCAGTGGCGAGTAGCGCGATCGACATCGGCTCCGGAACCGCGCTGACTTCGAGGATGACGTCCTGATAGTCGGCATCCTGATTGGTGCCGGCCGCGAACTTCGCGTCGCGGTCTTCCATACCGACGTAGAACTTGCCATCAGCGCCACGGAAGAGGGCATGCTGCTGAAGGTTGGCGCCCTGTGCGTCCGAGCAGCCCGTGCCGGCCCAGCAGCCACCGCTGAGCGTGCTGTTGCGGATGTACAGGCCGAACATGCTGGCCCCGTTCACGAAGAACGTCGACCCGACCGCTCCTCGCGAATCGAGCGTGAAGGCGTTGAAGCTGTAAACGTTACCGGCGGTCTTCGTGAAGTAGCCGATCTCGCTCGTGCCGCCGGCGATCGCGTTGAGCACGCGGATCCGTACGCTCACGTCGCTGGAGAACATGAACGGAGTCGTGGCACCGGCCGCCGAGTAATACTGGCCGCCGCTAGCGAGAACGCCGAAGGCGCCGCTGGTGCTCGTGACGTTCTGGCAGTCGGTGGCCCCAGCAGCGTTGAGCAGGACGAAGCCGATGTTACACGCGGGGGTTGCCGGCGAGACATTGTCGTTCGAGACGTTGTCCCAGAACGGCGTGCCCGACCCGTCGGCGACGGCCGGAGTAAGATCGGAATAGCTACCACCACCGGTGACCGTCTGGGCCTGAACTGCCCCAGCAGCTATCAGCGAAGCGGCCGCCAAACCAAGAGCGAGCTTCTTCATACGTGGACCTCGAAAAGATGGGAACGAGACCTGATCAGTGACCCGCCACGACCGAGCGCGGACACACTCTGCGGTGACGTCGACCTCAAATGCATTCGGCAGACCACCCCTTACGCCGTCGGGGTGGTCGTATCATCAGAACGCCAAAGCGTTGCCGAGCAATGAGATAGGCGAATTCAACGGAGCCTCGCCGAGGCCCCTTGACGCCGCGATCTGTAGCGGGAAGTCCACAGCGGTGTTGATGTGATCCGTCACATGAACCCCCTGGTTGGCCCCTCGGCCGGCCAAGCTCGGGCGCCGAGGCCCGCTGGAGTACGCGCCGGCGGTTAACCGCCCGCCGTCGCCGATCCGCACTCTGGACCGCCCGCGCCGCCAGTCGGCTTTCCAGGGCGGATTTCCATAGCATAGGTGCCGCACTCGCGGCGGACCGGACAGATACCGCAGCGTGCGACCCGGGCGGTGCACACCAGGGCGCCGAGCTCCATGACGGCCTGGTTGTGCGTCCAGGCATCGCGCCCCGTTCTCGGGAGGATCTCCTCGGCGATCTGCCAGAGCACGCGGGCGCCCGCCGGTGTTCGCGCGGGGAGGTGCGGCGCGAACACTCTCCGCAGCACGCGCGCAACGTTCGTGTCGACCAGCGCCGCCCGCCGCTCGTAGGCGAACGACGCGACCGCTCCGGCCGTGTACGCGCCGATCCCCGGGAGATCGCGTAGCGCCCGCGTATCGGGGGGGAGTGCGTCGCGGCCGGCCGACACACGCTCGACGGCGAGCCGGTGGAGATTGCGGGCGCGGGCGTAGTAGCCGAGCCCGGCCCACGCTTCCATCACCCGACCTACCGGGGCGGCGGCGATCGTCTCGAGTGAGGGAAAGCGATCGAGAAAGGCGGGGTACTTCTGCAACACGCGACTGACCTGTGTCTGCTGGAGCATCAGCTCGGAGACCAGAATCGCGTAGGGGTCGCGGGTGCGACGCCAGGGGAGATCGCGGCCGTTCGCGCGGAACCAGCGCCGGAGTTTGCGCCCGAACCGCTGGGCGAGCGCCGCCGGCACGAGCGGGTCGGCCGGGGGTAGGGTTGGGCGCGCCCGAATTCTGGGGCTCACGGCTGTCCGGGAATCAGCGGGGCGACCAGTGTGGTTCGGCCGTGAACAGCCCCTGCGTGATCCCCACGTCGTGCGCGAGGGCGAGGCCGAACACCACGCTCAGGGCGCCCGCGGCGAGGCGGATCGGGCGCTCCCACCGCCCGGCGTGATGGCCCGCGGCCCAGGCGGTGGGGACGGCCAGCGCCATCGTCACGAGGAGCATGCCGAGTACCGTGCCCCCGCCGAAGACAGCGAGGTAGGCCACCGCCCACCCTGGCTGATTGACCGCGCCGACGACGAGCAGCGCCACCGCCGCCGACCCCGCCAGCCCATGCACCATCCCGACGAGCACAGGGCGGGACGCGGAGGGCGCGTCGGCTGCGCGCGGTCGAACCACCAGATTCCACAGCCCCAGCCCGATGAGCATCACGGCCACGCTGAACTCCATCCCGAGCCCGACGCGCGGCGGGATCACGACGCTGAACAGGATGATGGCGCCGCCGACGGCAACGATCGTGGCCGTGTGGCCGATGCCCCAGAGGACGCCCACGGCCGCCGCGCGCCGCGCCGACCGGTGGCGCGAGACGATCGCCGTCACGGCGACCACGTGGTCGGCGTCGAAGGCGTGGCGGACCCCGAAGGCGAAGCCGAGGGCGAGCAGCGACAGAAGTGCGTACACCGGAACCCGGTCAGGGAGCGCAACGGCGCGGTCGTCGCGCCGGGAGACTGCGCCATGCTAACCGGGTCAGGTCAGGTGGCGGAAGGGGCGGTCAGAGTCAGGACACCGTGCGCGTCTTTCGGCGCAGGAAGTCCATCAGGATGAACTGGCCGAGGGTCATCGTGTTGGTGAAGTACGCCTTGCCGCGGGCGATCTCACTGACGCGCTTCACGAACTCGATCAACGCCCGGTCGCGCGCGAGCATGAAGGTATTGATGACGATGCCGGAGCGGCGACAGTTGGCCACCTCGTGCAGCGTGGTTTCGATGACGTGCGCGTCGAGCCCCATCGAATTCTTGTAGATCTGCCCATTCGGCATCGTGAGCGCGCTGGGCTTGCCGTCGGTGATCATCACGATCTGCCGCATATCCTTCTTCTGCGACATGAGGATCCGGCGCGCCAGTTTGAGTCCTTCGGCCGTGTTGGTGTGATACGGGCCAACCTGCGCGGTGGCGAGCGCGGGGATCGGGATCTCCTCGGCCGAATCGTGGAAGAGCACGACGCGGATCGAATCGCCGGGGAACTGGGTGCGAATCAGATGCGTCAGCGCGAGCGCGACCTTCTTGGCCGGCGTGAACCGGTCCTCGCCGTAGAGAATCATCGAGTGCGACGTGTCGAGCATCAGCACCGTCGCGCACGACGAGCGATACTCGGATTGGCGCACCATCAGATCGGGGTAATCGAGGTCGATCGGGACGCTGATACTTCCCGTCCGGGCGAGGGCGTTGCTCAGTGTGGCGGCCACGTCGAGGTTGAGCACATCGCCGAACTCGTACTGCTTGCTCGCCGCCTCGGCTTCGATCCCCGTGGCCAGATAGGGGGTGTCGTGGCTGCCGGCGCTCGCCCGGCCGAGCGAGCCGAGGATGTGGCGCAACGACTTGTAGCCGAGGAAGTCGATCCCCTTGTCGGTCAGGTTGAACTGGACGTCGCGTGAGGCGGCGTGCGCCAGGCTTCCCTTGCCGGTGACCGACTGGTGGCTCGCCGGCATCTGCGGCGGCGCCTCGACGTTGAGCCACCCCTCCTGCGCGAGCCGCTGCACGATGCCGTCGAGGAGGGCGGCGAGCTGCGCCTCGGCGTCGGCGTCACCGTCGCCGCGAAGTGCCTCGAGCAGTTCGGGGGTGAACTGCCCGCTCTCGACGAGCGCCTTGAGGATGGCCTCCTTGAGCGCCTCGAGCGAGCGGTCGCCCTCCTCCTCCCCGAACTCCCCCCAGTACGGGTGGTGCGTCGGTCCGCCGGCGAACCCCGACTGGAGCAGAAAGTCCGACAGCTTGTCGAGAAGCCCCTGCAGGTCGACCGCGTCGGCGAGCTCGGGGCTGTACTTCGTGTAGGTAAAGCGCATGACGGCGCACCCCGCGTGCGGTCCGGGAGGATGAGGCTGGAGCGTCTGGCTGGCGGCTGCCGGCCGACGGTGCTGGCGTCCGCGACCCGTGCGCCGCTCCTGGTAGCTGAACCCCGGGATCGCGCAGGCGTTCCCGGCGCGCTGGCCGGCGCGCCGGCAGGCGCGCGTGCGGCGTTGCGGTGAGCGGTCGAGAGGTGCCTTATTACGCGCACATGTCAGGCCTGGCCGCACGTCCTCGTCGCGCATCGCGCCCCGCCCCGGCGAGCAGTCGCCCGAGATGGTGAGCGGGTCGCGGAATCCGTTCCGCGCGCTGATCATCCACCGGAACTTCCGCCGGTTCTGGATCGGGCAGACGGTCTCCCTGATGGGGACCTGGATGCAGCAGGTGGGGCAGGGGTGGCTCGCGCTGGAGCTGACCGACGACCCGTTCATGGTCGGGCTGGTGGCGGCGATCGGGTCGGTGCCGGCGCTGCTCATCTCGCTGCCCGCGGGCGTGCTGGCCGATCGGGTGAACAAGCTGCGGCTGGTGACCGTCGTCCAGGCGCTGATGCTGCTCGACGCGGCGGTGCTCTGGTGGCTGGTCTGGTCGGGGAACGTGACCATCGGCTGGTTGCTGGCGCTCACGGGGGTGCACGGCACGCTCCAGGCGATCGAGATTCCGGCGCGTCAGGCGCTGATCGTGGAGCTCGTCGGGCGGGAGGATCTGCTCGACGCCATCGCGCTCAACTCGAGCGGCTTCAATCTGGCGCGCATCGTCGGGCCCAGTGTGGCGGCGGTCGTGATCGCGCGCTTCGGCCTCGAATGGTGCTTCGCGCTCAACGCCTGGAGCTATGTCGCGGTGCTGATCGGTCTGCTGCGCATCCGTCTGCCGCGGTGGACAGTCGCGGCCGTCGCCGTCCGACCGATCGAGGGGATCCGACAGGGGCTGCGCTACATCCGCTCGACGCCCGAAGTCTCCGCCCTGATCCGGCTGGCGGCGGTCTTCTCGATCGGCGGCGTGCCCTACCTGACGCTCATGCCCGTGTTCGCGCGAGACGTGCTCGGACTCGGCCCGAGCGGCTACGGCACGCTGCTGACGTTTGTGGGCGTGGGCGCTCTGACAGGAGCGCTGGCGCTCGCCGCGTTCGGCCAGCGCGTGCGTCCGGGCCGCCTGCTCTGGGTGTCGTCGCACCTCTTCGCGGTGATTCTGCTGCTGCTCTCGGTCGTCCGCGGACCGATCCTCGCCGCGATCGTGCTGTTCTTCGCCGGCCTGACGATGATTCTCACCAACGCGGTGACCAACGGCCTTCTCCAGACGATCGCGCCCGACGAGTTCCGCGGTCGCGTGATGTCGGTCTACTCGCTGGTGTTCATCGGCCTCTCGCCGGTGGGCTCGTTCGTTGGAGGTGGCGTCGCGCGGGTGGCTGGCGTCGACGGAGCGATCGCCGTGGGCGCGGGTGCGATGCTGCTGTACGCCTTTCTCGTCTTCCGCTGGCGTCCGGTGCTGCGCTCGTTGTGACGGAGTGCCGGATCACGCCACGTCCCCCCACGGTGCCGGCGCCCGCACCCCCGGCGATCGCTCCGACTCCCGCGCCACCGGGCACGTCGGTAACTTGTCCCGGGCCCACGCCGCTCGTACCCGGGCGCACCCGCCGACCCGCTTCTGCGACCCTTCCACCCGCCACCTGGATGCCCGTGCTCGGCTACATCGCGCTGATCGCCGGGATCGTTACGATTCTCGCCACGGGGCTCTCCCTCGTGCGCGCCAAGCATTGGCTCTTCCGCATCTGGGACTTCCCGCGGTTCCAGATCATGACGCTCGGCGTGATCACGATCGTGCTGCTCGTCGTCGGCCGCGGGCTGGCGTCAGCGCCCTGGATGGCGCTGACCGCGGCGGTCGGGATCGCGGTCGCGTACCAGCTCGCCCTGATCTGGCGCTACACCCCGCTCGCGCCGACCGAGGTCCAGTCGAACGAGGTGGACGATTCGGCGGGCCACATCGGGCTGGTCGTCTGCAACGTGCTGCAGACGAATCGCGACGCGACGCGGCTCCTGACGGTGACGCGTGAGGCGCGGGCCGACATCATGCTCTTCGTCGAGACCGATGAATGGTGGCGGGAACGGCTCGACGCCTTTGCCGAATCGCACCCCTACATGGTGCACCGGCCGCTGCCCAACACGTATGGCATGCTGCTCTACTCGCGACTCCCGCTGGCCGATGTCGCGGTCGACTTTCTGGTCGAGAGCGAGGTCCCGTCGATTCAGGCGCGGGTCAAGCTGGAGTGCGGGGTGGAGGCGTGGCTGAACTGCGTCCATCCACGTCCGCCCGCTCCCGGTGAGAGCGACGATTCGCTGGGGCGCGACGCCGAGTTGCTGGTGGTCGGGCGACGCGTCGCCGACGCGCCAATTCCGGTGATCGTCTGCGGCGATCTGAACGACGTCGCCTGGTCGCGCACGACACGGCTCTTTCAGAAGGTCAGTCGCCTCGTCGATCCGCGCAAAGGGCGGGGCTTCTTCAGCACCTTCCACGCGAAGTATCCGGGCATGCGCTTTCCGCTCGACCACGTCTTCCACTCCGACAGCTTTCGCGTCGTGAGCATGCGGCGGCTCGAATACTCCGGGTCGGATCACTTTCCAATCTGCATCGTTCTGAGCTACGAGCCGGCCGCGGCCGCCGAACAGGAAGCGCCCGATGCGGACGCGGGCGATCATGAGGAAGCCGCCGAAACCATCGCCCGCGGAAAGGCCGAGGCTAGCTGACCCGAGCCCTGCCGGCCCCCTCGTTCGACCGCCGGGAGGGAACGATCCTCGCATACCACGTCTTGAGTGCGATCGGGGACGCCGTTGCTTCGCCGCGGCGCTGATGCGCCTGCCGAACGCGCGTTGGCGATTCGCGGAGCGAAGACAACGTATAACGTGAGGGGTTGGTCATGGCAGTAAAGGTGGCAGTGATCTACTACAGCGCGACGGGCACGACCTACGCGCTCGCCCGCGCGGTCGAGGAAGGGGCGCGGTCGACGGGCGCCGAGGTGCGCCTGCTCAAGGTGCGCGAGCTCGCTCCCGAAGAGGCGATCAAGAGCAACGAGGGATGGGCGGCGCATCGGCGGGAGACGCAGGACATCCCCGAGGCGTCGCTCGATGATCTCGAATGGGCCGATGCAATCATCTTCGGGACGCCGACGCGCTACGGGCTTCCGACCGCGCAGATCAAGCAGTTCATCGACACGACGGGCCCGCTCTGGGGCGCCGGCAAGCTGGTGAACAAGGTCGGGTCCTCGTTCTGCAGCGCGGCTACCCCGCACGGCGGACACGAGACGACGCTCACCGCGCTGAACAACACGTTCTATCACTGGGGCTCGATCATCGTCGGACCAGGCTACGCCGACCCGATCCAGTTCGAGGCGGGCAACCCGTACGGTGCGTCGTTCGTCAGCGAGAACGGCACGCTCGACCCCGACGAGACTGCGCTGGCTTCGGCGCGTTTTCAGGGGAAGCGCGTCGCGGACGTCACCGCGCAGTTCGTCACCGGCGCCGAAGCGGGCGAGTTCGCGACCGCCGACAGCTGACGCACGGTCTATGACGACGTCGCCTTAGACGCCGATCAATCCACGCTGTCCACCGGTCAGTTCGGCCATGACGATCTCCTCGACGCCCGCCTGACGCGGGCGCCGGTGTCGTAAGGAAGGCCCGGATCGGGCGAGGGGAGCGGAGCCGCGACGACGGCACCGCGTAAGGGGTCAGGGCTCGTGCGCAGGCCCGCCGTCGGGGGAGGGCGGAACGGCATGGGCGCCAAGTTTATGTCGCGCGGCGTCGAGCACCAGACCCACGCTGCCCTCGATACCGAACTCGGCCGTGTTCACGCAGAGATGATAGTTCTCGTGGGCGAGCCAGGCGCGATTCCAGTGCTTCCGCACGTAGTCCGTCCGGTGACGATTGGTCTCGTCGACCGCGCGCGCCGCCTCGTCCAGCGTCCGCCCGGTGCGCTCGACGACGCGGGCGATCAACGCGGCGCGCGGCGCGTAGCAAAGGACGTGCAACCCATCGGTGCGCTCGGCCAGCATCAACTGCGCCCCGCGTCCGACGAGCACCGCCGAGCCCTTGGCGACCTGTTCGGCGACCACCCGGCGGGTCACGTCGATGACCTGCTGGTCGGTGAGCCGCGGCGGCGCCTCTAGCATCGTCGGGAGCGTCTCGGGCGAGCCCATCGCGAGCGCATTGGCCAGCCGCTCGACGAGCGAGGACACCCGCTCCTCGCGCGCCTCGACCACCGATACCGAGACGCGCAACTGGGCCGCCACCGCCTCGACGAGCTCGTTGTCGAGGAGGGGCCACTCAAGGGCGTTGGCGATCCGGGCGGCAATGACGGAGCCGCCCGAACCGAACTGGCGGGAGACGGTGATGACTGGCATTCGGGCAAGATGCAGCCGCCGCCCACCTCTGTCACCCCATGCCGAACAGATCCTGGCTCGTCCCCGGGCGACGGCGCGCCTCAGGCTGCGGTCGCGTGTAGCGGCCGGTGTCGGAGCGGCTGATTCGCTTGCGGGCGACCAGCGATTCGAGCACCAGTTCGCAGGCGGCTGCGGCGAACGGCGCATCGTCCGGGTCGGCGAGCTCGGTCTGCCGCACGACGTCCAGCAGGCCGGGCACGGTATCGAGCGCCTGGAGCATGGCCGGAGCAGGCACCTCGTCGGTGACCTGCAGCGCGCTCCCCGAATCGAACCACATCACGACCTCGTCGGTGTCGACCTCGCCGGCGCGCGACTGGAAGGTTGCGTCGGCTGCGCGGCGAATCAGCTCGCGCGCGATCGAGGCGCCGCCCACGAGCTCGCCCTCATACTCGAGTTCGAGCTTGCCGGTGATTGCCGACAGCGCGGCATAGAGATCGGTCATCCGCGGCACGACTTCATCCTCACCGATGCGCAACGCGCGCTGCTCGGCGTTGGAGATCACGTTTTCCAGCAGCGTGATCGGAAGCCGCTGGGACACGCCCGACCGCCTGTCGATCCGCTTGTCGGTGCGCGCCTCGAAGGCGACGCGCTCGACGACCTCGGTGAGGAAGTCGGGGACACGAATCGGGCGGTCGCCGCCGCGCTCGGTCCATGCTTCCTGTTGGGTGATGGCGATCCCGGTCTCGACGGCCTCGGGGTAGTGCGTGATGATTTCGCTCCCGATGCGATCCTTGAGCGGCGTGATGATCTTGCCGCGCGCGGTGTAGTCCTCGGGGTTGGCGGTGAAGCAGATCAGCACGTCGAGCGGGAGGCGAACGGGGTAGCCTTTGATCTGGACGTCGCCTTCCTGCATGATGTTGAACAGCCCCACCTGCACCTTGCCGGCAAGGTCGGGCAGTTCATTGAGCGCGAAGATGCCGCGGTTGGCGCGCGGGAGCATGCCGTAGTTGATCGTCAGCTCGTCGCTCAGCAGATGCCCGCCGCGTGCCGCACGAATCGGATCGACGTCGCCGATGATGTCGGCGATGGTCACGTCGGGGGTGGCGAGCTTCTCGACATAGCGCTGCGACCGGTCGATCCAGGCGATCGGCGTGTCGTCGCCCGCTTCCTCGATCAGTTGCCGAGCGAACTTGGAAATCGGGTGAAACGGCGAGTCGTTGATCTCGCTCCCCGCGACCACCGGCATCGTCTCGTCGAGCAGCGTGGTCAGTGCGCGAAGAATGCGCGACTTCGCCTGCCCGCGCAGTCCGAGGAGAATGAAGTTGTGCCGCGACAGAATGGCGTTGACCATCTGCGGCATGACGGTGTCCTCGTAGCCGAGCACCCCCTCGAACAGCGGCCCGCCAGCGGCCAGACGGGCGAGCAGATTCTCGCGCATCTCGGCCTTGACGGTGCGCCGAGCGCGGTCGGAAGTGCCCCAGGGGCTGGCGCGAAGGGCGCCGAGTGTCTCGGGGTGTGTGGGCACGGGGTCGTGGTTGAGGACTGCGACTGATGCCGCGGGTTGCTGGGGCCGCCGTCGCGTGCGGCGGTCTGGCGATGTGTGCGGTTGCGCCGCCTGTACCGGGAACCGCATCAGATCGGGCAGGGTCGTGTCGTGCGGATCGCGTAATGCAGGGTCGCTGCGGCTGGCCGGCACCACTGCAACCCGTGCACCGCGGGGGACGTTCCCGCGAGACATGTATTGCGGTCGCGGGCGCCACGGCGCGAGGGCCGCTACTCGCCGCCGGCGGCCGCCCCATCGGCAGCGCCCGCCGCGTCGCACACCGTGACCTCGACACGGTTGTCATAGTATACCGGCCCGTGCCCGAGATCAGTTTCGCGCTGCGAGGTCGTGTCGTTTGCGTTCGCCCGGTCGGCGGCCATGCGGGTCCACCAGATGGACGGCGCCCAGGCGACGCCGGGACGAATCGCCTCGGCGACACGCGCGCGCGCCTCGAATGCGCCGCGATCGTTGTGGATGCGCACGCGCGCGCCCTCGGTGATCCCGCGCGCGGCCGCGTCGGCGGGGTGGAGGAGGCATTCGGGCTCGCCGCCGCGGTGGAGCGAGGGCACGTTGACGAAGGTGCTGTTGAGGAACTGGTGGCGGGGCGAGGAGATCAGCATCAGCGGATACCGCGCGACCAGCGCAGGGTCGCGCTCCTCGCTCTCGTAGGGCGCGGTGTACGTGGGGAGCGGATCGAGTCCCATCCCCGCCAGCCGCTCCGACCGGAACTCCACCTTTCCGCTCGGCGTCGGAAAGGCGCCGGCGGCGAACGGGACGAAGGGCGCCGGGACGGACAGGCGCTGCCACCCTTTCTCCAGCAGCGCGTCGAGCGTGAGGCCGCGCATCGCCGCGGGGGCGTCGTCGACGCCCTCGTGCAGCGCCTGACGAATGAGCGTCAGGTCGTCGTCCTCGAACAGCTCGCGCGGCTCGAGTGCCATCCTCCGGCCCAGCTCGCGAAAGATCTCGCTGTTCGGCCGCGCCTCGCCGATCGGCGCGATCGAGGGGCGGTTGAGCGAGGCGTACAGGTGACCGTAGGCGAAATGCACGTCCCAGTGCTCGAGCTGCGTCGTCGCCGGAAGCACCAGGTCGGCCCAGTCGGCCGTGTCGGTCTGGAAGTGCTCGAGCACGACGGTGAACAGATCCTCGCGCGCGAGCCCTCTGCGCACCACGCCCAGCTCGGGCGCGACGGCGGCCGGGTTGCTGTTGTAAACGACCAGCGCGCGTACCGGGGGCCCGCCCACCCCCGCGTCAGGCAGCGTGAGCGCGTCGCCCAGCCGGATCATGTTGATCGTGCGCACGCCTGGGCGGAGGTCGGGGCGTTCGAGGCGCGCCGAGGCGAAGCGGAACGTGCCGCTCGTGGAGAGTTGAACGCCGCCACCAGGATGCCGCCAGTGCCCAGCGACGGCGGGAAGACAGGCGATCGTCCGCACCGCCATGCCGCCGCCCGCGTGGCGTTGAAGTCCGTAGTTGATGCGGAGAAAGGCCGCGCGGGCATTCCCGTACTCCCGCGCCAGCCCGACGATCCGCTCTGCCGCCAGCCCCGTCACTTCGGCCGCGCGCTCGGGCGTCCATTCGGCGGCGCGGGTACGAAGCTCCTCTACACCGATCGCATGGTCGGCGAGATACGCCTCGTCGGCCAGCCCGTCGGCGAACAGGACGTGAAGCATGCCGAGCGCGAGGGCGGCGTCGGTGCCGGGGCGAATCGGCAGCCACTCGTCGCACTGATCGGCCGTGCGCGTGCGGATCGGATCGATGCAGACGACGCGCGCGCCGCGATCCCGGGCCCTCACGATGAAGGGCCAGAGGTGCGGATTCGACGTGAGGGTGTTGGTTCCCCAGAGCAGCACGAGGTCGGACTCGGCGACCGCTTCGGTGTCGGGGCCGATGCTCGCTCCGACCGTCATCTGCATGCCGACGCGCCCGGCCTCGGCGCAGATGGTCCGCGCCAGGCGTGAGGCGCCGAGCGCGTGGAAGAAGCGCCGGTCGACACTGCTCCCCTGGATCAGCCCCATCGTGCCGGCGTACGAATAGGGCAGGATCGCTTCGGGCCCGTCGCCCGACCGGGCGATCGCTCCCAGCCGCGACGCGATCTCGTCGAGCGCCTCGTCCCAACTCACCCGGGCGAACCGGCCACTCCCCTTCGGCCCCACGCGCCGCATCGGGAAGTGCAGCCGATCGGGATGATATGTCCGCTCCAGATATCGGTTCACCTTGGCGCAGAGGAACCCCTGCGTGATTGGATGATCCGGGTCGCCGGCCACGCGCACAGCCCGGCCATTTTCGACCGTGACCAGCATGGCGCAGGTGTCGGGACAGTCGTGTGGGCAGGCGCCGCGGACGACGCCGTTCACGGGTGGGTGGAGCGGAAGAGCGGTCATGGAACGGAGCGCGGGTGCCGGAAGTGACGAAGCGTTGAGCGTGTGGGCCAGTGAGGGAGCGAACAAGGGGGGCAGTGAACAGCTCGCGACCGGCTCTGGTTCCGACCCCACTATTGACACCACTCGTGAATAACGTACGTTTCCCCCGCCGCTCCGCTACTCGTCTCATGACGGGTCGGAGTGGCGTTACCACTCTCAATTCCCCCAGGAGAATACTATGAAGCGTCTGGCTCTTGCCGTGGCGCTCCTCGCTGCTGCCGCGTGCACTGCGCAGGAAGAAGCTCCAATCGCCGATAGCGCCGTGATGCCGGCTGCTGCTCCGGCTCCGATGATGGATTCCGTTCCGGTCATCGATACGACCATGATCGACACTACGATCGTCGACACGACGGTCGTTCCGCCGCCGGCTCAGTAAGGCCGCGGTTGTGGCTGCAGGTGCGGGGGTCGTGCTTCGGCACGGCCCCCGCACTCGTTTCTATCCCTCTGCCGGCGTCTGCACGGGCGCATCGAGGGCGGCCGCGATCCGGGCGACGCGTGGCCGCAACACCGCTTCGTCGAGCACCTGCTCCGCCCGCGAGACGTCGATCGCGTCGTCCAGGGCAACCCAGGAGACGCACCCCTGATAACGGCGGATCTCGGGGAGCTCGAGGGGCGCCGGGAGCCGGAGCGTGCGGAGCACCACCACCTGCACACCCGGGCGCCCCTTGTAGTGAAAGCGTGAGACGAGTGCGTCCCAGGTGAGACCCTGCTCGTGCTCGACAGCGCGTAGCCGGTCGAGATCCCCCACGGCCCAGACGCCCACCACCTCGGCGATCAGCTCGATGCGTACCACGCCCGCCGCCGGCTGGGCCGCATGCACGGCCGCCAGGCGGGGATGGAAGCGTGGCGCGAGCTCGGCGGCCTTCTCGTGGAAGTACGTCGGGTAGAGCGCGAACCGGTTGTGCTTCACGCTGAACCCCGCCCGCTGCTCGCGGATCCCCCCCTTCCGCACCATGGCGACGATCTCGCCCTGCGCCAGCGCGTCGCAGAGCACCGCCCACTCCTTGAGCGCGGTGCGCTCGGTCGCGCCGCGCGACTCGTCGGATGCGAGTTCGGGTACGTCGGCGACGCGTGGGTCGACCGCCGCCTCGTCAGGCATCACGAGGGGAAGGGGAGAGCCAGGACCGTGGCGGGAGCGCTCGCGTCAGGCGCCCGCACGACTACCGTGCTTCCCATCT
Source organism: Gemmatimonadales bacterium (assembly GCA_038324385.1). Lineage (GTDB taxonomy): Bacteria > Gemmatimonadota > Gemmatimonadetes > Gemmatimonadales > Gemmatimonadaceae > JBBQHX01. Next base: position 35,486 of record JBBQHX010000002.1, read on the forward strand.
CGACCTCACGCCGCACCATGCCGAGCGCGATATACCCCAGTCGCGGCGAACGGACGGTCGAGCGCACGTCGCCAACCACCTTGCCGGTCGCGTCGAGCAGTTCGGCGCCGGCCGGTAGCGGCTGTTCCGAGCGCAGACCGCGCAGATGCCGGTTGACATGGCCGCGGAAGTGCACGCGCGCCACCACTTCCTGCCCCGTGTAGCACCCCTTGGTGTACGAGATCGCGTGCAGCTCGTCGAGGTTCGCCTCCTGCGGAATCGTCGTGTCGTCCATATCGATTCCCCATTCCGGCCGGCCGGCCTCGATACGGGCGATATCGTACGCGTCGAGCCCGGTCGCGGTGGCGCCCGCGTCGAGCGCCTCCGTCCAGAGTTGCAGGAGCGCCGGCTCGGTGCCCACGATCTCGAATCCGTCGAGGCGTAGATCGGGCACGCGCGTGACGAGTGCGGGCCATGCGTCGCCGCCGGGCAGCGGCACGTGCGCGTACGGAGGGAGTGCGGCGAGCACGTCGGGGTCGATGCCGGTGATCGCCGCCGTGATCCGCGCCGCGTGCGCGCCATAAAGCCCGATCTGCCGCGTCTCGGCGCTGATGTCCGCGTAGCCGGCCAGGCGCGGGTTGACGTACTTACGCACCATCTCGAACCAGCCGTGGGCGGCGCGCGCGGAGGCCTCGACGAGCAGCCGCTCCGGGGCGAGTGAGAGCACGCGCACGTCGGCGACGATCCGTCCCTTGGGCGTCAGCGCGGCCGCATAGCAGCCTTGTCCCTCGCCGAGCGCCAGGACGTCGTTCGTGACCATCCCGGTAAGCACGTCGGCGGCGCGCGCACCGGTGAACGTGACGCGCTGGCGGTGGCTGCGATCGACCAGCATCGCTCCCTCGCGCAGGCTCGCGTACTCCGTGCCCGCATCACCGTACGATCGGACGGCGAGCTGGCCGCCGATCTCGTCATGCTCGGCGTCGGCCGAACGCGGGGTCCAGGTTGCGGAAGTCATCCAGCGGTCTCCGTGGGCGTCGTGGCGAGTCGGGCGATCGTGGCGGGGGTGACGCCGGACAAACTATCGAGTGCTGCGTCGGCACCGAGCCGCTGCCAGGCGGCGAGCGGTCCCACGGCGACGCACCGCACGCCCGCCGCGGTGGCGGCCGCGATCCCCGGGGCGCTGTCCTCGAAGGCGAGTAGCTGCGACGCGTCGACGGACCCGCGCCGGGCGAGTCGGCTCACCGCCAGATGATAGCCGGCGGGCGAGGGTTTCTGGTCTCGGAGATCGTCGCTCGTCACGATGGTCTCGAACACGTGGTCGAGACCGGCGAGCGAGAGCACGAATTCCACCGTGCGCCGCGCCGCCCGCGTGACGATGGCGAGCCGGGCGCGGCCGGCGAGCTGGCCCAGAAGCGCGTAGGCACCGGGCTGCAGCGAGATCCCGCGGGCGGCGCCGTCGGCGAACAGCCGATCGGCGCGCAGGGCGGCCAACTCCGCGCCGGTGGCGTCCAGAGCGAGCGCGCGGGTAGCGGCGAGCCGCTCGACCGCCTCACGAAAGGGGAGGCCGTGACAGCATTCGGCGAAGCTCGCCTCGTCCAGGGCGAACCCCGTGTCGGCGAGGCTCGTGCGGAGGGCATCACGGCGGAGATCCGCCGTGTCGGCGAGGACGCCCTCGAACTCGAAGATCAGCGCGGGCGCGGGCATGTCGAATAGTAAACCGGACGTGGGGCCGGCTGGAGCGGCACGGGGTCCGCGCGCTCGTCTCGCCCTCACGCCTTCGACTGATACGACCGGTCGAGCAGTTCGACCGGATGCACGACGCGGGCGTCCATCCCGGCGCGCCGCAGCCCGGCGCCGATCTGCATCAGACAGCCCGGGTTGCCGGTGGCGACCAGTGGCGCCCCCGATTCGGCAATCCGCGCGAGCTTGGGTGCGAGCACCGCGTCCGAGGTGTCGGGCTCGATGAGGTTGTAGATCCCCGCGCTGCCGCAGCACAGGTCGCTGTCGGTCAGCGGCACGAGGGTCAGGCCAGGGATCGACTCAAGCAGCTGCACGGGTGGGCGAACGACTCGTTGGGCATGCATGAGATGACAGGGCGCATCGTAGGTCACAGTGAGCGGAAGCGCACCGCCGCGCCGCGGTCCCGACTCGGCCATCACCTCGCTGATGTCGCGCGCGGTGGCGGCGACGGCGCGGGCGCGATCTGCCCAGGCAGGATCGTCGGCGAGGAGATGCGCATATTCCTTGATCATCGCGCCGCAGCCCGCGGAGTTGATCGCGATGACGTCGGCGCCGGTGCGCTCGAAGGCGGCGACGTTCTGGCGAGCCAGCGCCCGCGCCGTCTCGAGGTCGCCGGCGTGCGCGTGGAGTGCGCCGCAGCAGACGGAATCGGGCGTCGCGACGACGGTCCAGCCGTTGGCGTCGAGCACGCGCTCGGTCGCGCGATTCACGTGGCCGAGTAATCCTTCCATCACGCACCCGTCGAGCGTCGTCGCAGTGCCGCGCACGCGGGCGGCCGCGGCAGGCGGTGCCGCGTGAGGCGCGACCGCCCGCCGCCGCGCCGAAGTGCGACCGAACGGTGAGCGCGTCGAGGCGAGCATGGCCATGGCAAAGCCGAACGACCCCGGGAGGCGGGCGAACAGCGCGGGCAGGCCGGTCGCGCGGGCGATCCGCCCGCCGAGCATCGCCATGCGCAGCAGCGGACGCCGCGCGAAGGTGGCGAGAATCAGGCGGGCCAGCGGCGGGATCGGCTGCGCCTGGGCGAGGGTCGCGCGCGTCGCCTCGAGGAGCTGGCCGTAGGGGACGCCCGACGGGCAGGCCGTCTCGCACCCGCGGCAGCCGAGGCAGCGCGCGATGTGCGTGCCGACGATCTCGTCGTCAGGCGCGACGTCGCCGTCGAGCAGCGCGCGCATCAGGACGATCCGGCCGCGCGGGCTGTCGTTCTCGTCCTCGAGCGTGACGTAGGTGGGGCACGCCTGCAGGCAGAAGCCACAGTGTACGCAGGCGTCCAGCCCGGCGACCATGTCGGCGAGCGGCGAGTCGGGGAGCGCGCACGGGCGCGCGGTCGTAGATGGCGCGAGGGAATCAGCCACGAACGGTCTCCGGCTCCGGCGACGTGTCGGCGTGGTCGCCGAAGATGCCGGGGTTCAACAGACGTCCCGGGTCGAAGGCGGCACGGATGCCACACGAGATCCGATCGGTGGCGGCGGGGTGGGTGAGCACGGGCCAGAGCGCGCGCGGCAGGCGTTCGGCGATTGCGGTCGCCGCCCCCGGTTGGCCCTCGGCGCGCGCTACCCCGATGCGCGTGGCGGTTTCGGTCCAGGCCGCGGCGAGCGCATCGGGCGGGGTCGCCGCCGGCGCGTGTTGCCTGACGATGCCGCGCCCGGGGGTGCCGTGCGTCGCCGCACCGTCGATCGCGGCCGCGGCGTCGAGCGCGGCGGCCCAGAGTTCGGCGAAGCGCGTCGGCCGGGCCGACCAGCGCATGCAGGACGCGCGCGCCGGCTCCGCGGTGGCTAACGAGCGCCACACTTCCGCGCCCGCACTGAACTCCTCGACGTCGCCCGCGCCCGCGAGCACGCGTCGTTGCGCCTCCACCAGTGCCGCATTGCCCGTCAGGCGGACGAGCAGGAGGGTGCGAGCATCGAGTCCCATTCGCGCCGCCATGCGCCGGTCGATCAACTCGAACGCGGCCGGCGCGAGCGGCAGGGCCCCCAAACGGGTGAGCCACGGTCCGATCGCCCGCGCATCGTCAGGCGCGGCCGCGGTCACCGTGAGGTCCATCTCTGGACGTGCCCGCAGGCGGAGGGAGAGCTGCGTGATTACGCCGAGCGTGCCCCACGCGCCGGTAAGCAGCCTGACGAGATCGAAGCCCGCGACGTTCTTGACCACGCGCCCGCCCGCGACGATCGTCTCGCCCGTGCCGAGCACGGCGTCCAGTCCGAGCACGACATCACGGGGCGTGCCCATCGAGAGCGCCAGGGGGCCCGTCGACGCGGTGGCAACGGTCGCGCCCACCGTGCCCGAGGGATCGCCGTGGGGATCGAGCGGCAGCCACTGCCCCTCCGCGCGCGTGACCCGATGCAGCTCGGCCAGCGGCGTCCCCGCCCAGACGGTGATCGTCAGGTCGCCCGGGACGTACTCCACGATGCCGCGGAGCCCGCCCACGGGCAGGGGGTGGGCGCCCTCGACCGGCCGCCCGGCATCGAGCCAGCGGCCCCCACCGACGATGCGGAGCGGCGTGTGTGCCTCACGAGCCGCGCGGACCAGCTCGGCGATCTCCGCGGTGCTGGTCGGTGCCGCGGCTGCGCGCGGTTCGGCCACGTCAGGCATCGGTGCGCCCGCTCGCGGCCGCGCGGCCGCGCCAGACCGCGGGCGCCATCTGCCATTCGCGGCAACTGTGCACCGGCACCACCTTACCCGGATTCGACCGTCTCTCGGGGTCGAACACGCCGCGCAGCCGGCACATCGCGTCCAGCGTGTCGGCGGTGAACAGTTCTGGCATGTAGGCGAGCTTGTCCAGCCCGACGCCGTGCTCGCCGGTGATCGTGCCGCCGGCCCGCATGCAGGCGTGCATCACCTCGCCCATCGCGTGCTCGACGCGGGCGGCCTCGTCGGCATCCGTCGCGTCGTAAGGAATGTTCGGGTGCAGATTCCCGTCGCCCGCGTGGAAAACGTTGCAGATACGCACACCATGGCGCTCGCCGATCTCGGCGATCTCGGCGAGGATCGCCGGTAGTTTCGTGCGGGGGACCACCGCATCCTGCACGACGAGGTGCGGCGCGATGCGCCCCATCGCGCCGAACGCCTTCTTGCGCCCCTGCCAGAGCCGCACGCGTTCGGCGACATCGGCGGCCACCCGCACCGCGCGCGCGCCGGCCGTGGTGCACAGCCGTGTGATGGTCGCGACGTCGACGTCCAGCCCCGCCTCGAGCCCGTCGACCTCGATCAGCAGGATGGCCGCGGCATCCACCGGATACCCCGCGGCATAGACCGACGCCTCCACCGCATGGATCGTCGCCGCGTCCATCATCTCGAGCGCAGCCGGGAGAATCCCCGCCGCGATGATCGCCGACACCGCCGTCGCCGCGTCGTACACGGAGTGGAAGTCGGCGAGCATCGTGCGCACGGCCGGCGGATTCGGGGTGAGTCTGACGGTGATGTCGCTCGCCGTGCCGAAACACCCCTCGCTCCCGATGAAGGCGCCGAGCAGGTCGTAGCCCTCGGATTCGCCATCCGCATTGCCGAGGGTGGTCAGTGTCCCGTCAGGCAGCAGCACCGTGACCGCGACGACATGGTTGAGCGTGACCCCATACTTGAGGCAGTGCGGCCCGCCGGCGTTCTCGGCGACGTTGCCGCCGATCGTGCACACCGTCTGGCTCGATGGGTCGGGAGCATAGTGTAGCCCGTGAGGCTCGCACGCCCGCGTGAGGGCCGCGTTGACGAGGCCGGGCTCGACGCGGGCGAGGCCGTTGGCCGGATCCAGTTCGAGGATCGCCGTGAGTCGGTTGAGCCCGATGAGCACCGCCCCGTCGGCCAGCGATCCGCCCGACAGCCCCGTGCCCGCCCCGCGCGGTACGTAGGCGATTCGTGAGGCGGCGAGCCGGCGCACCACCGCCTGCAGTTCGTCACGCGTTCCGGGCGACACCACCATCAGTGGACGACGCCGATAGCCCGGTAATCCGTCGGATTCGTAGGCCAGCAGCGCACTGGGCGCGCGCCGCACATGGCGGTCTCCGACGATGTCGGCGAGATCGCGCGCGAGCACGTCGGCGTCGGCGCTGCTCAGCGCGCGCGGTTCGGCCTTCCTCGCCAGCACCGCCGGCGTGGTCATCCGTGCCCGGGTCCCGCGCCGTTGGACTTGGCGCGATCGTGGACCGTCGCCCGCTGTTCCAGCGCGCCGACGGCACGCGTGAGCAGGTGCTCCAACTCGCGCAGTCGCTCCGATGGCGAGCGGGTGGCCAGCATCTGCTGGCGCGCGCTGACATCCAGGTCGATCAGCGACGCGATCCGGAACGAGAGCAGCCGGCCGTCGTCGGGCAGGTCGGGGAGCGGCTCGGCGTCGCCAGCGATCGTCCGGGCGGCGTTTCCCACCCGCGTGAACAGCGTCCGCACATCGGATGCGAGCGGATCGAGCAGCGACGGATCTTCCGCCTCGTCAGGTGCGGGACGGATCGCGCCGACGTGGTAGGGCGCCGGGTCGTCGAGGAACTCCTCGAGCACGAACCGCTCCTCGCCCATGACGACCACGGTCGCGCGCCCATCGGGCATCAGATCCTGCTCGTCGATTCGCGCGACGCAGCCGATGGTCCCCGGAGCGAGCTCGCGCTCCTGCGTTTCGACGGGCGTGTAGACCACGCCGAAGCGGCGGTCGCCGGCGAGGCAGTCGGCCAGCATCTGCCGATACCGCGGCTCGAAGATGTGCAGCGGCAGCGGCACGCCCGGAAAGAGCACGAGCGGCAGCGGAAAGAGCGGGAGGCGTGCGGCGGTCACGATCGTAAGGTAAGAGGCGGGGAAGGCGACGGGCGAGTGGGCGGCGCAAACGACGAACCGCGCGCCGGGGACAGTACCCGGCGCGCGGTTCGTGTGGCGTGCGACTGCGAGTGGCCCCCGCGGGGGGCGCCGTAACGGATGGGCCGATCAGGCCGCCGTCCAGAACCCCGACAGCGCGTGCCCGTCGGGCGACTCGCGCAGCTTCTCGAACGCCCGCTCGCGAATCTGACGGATCCGTTCGCGGGTGACCCCCATCAGGGCGCCGATCTTTTCGAGCGTCATCGCCTCGGCGCCATCCTCGAGCCCGTAGTACAGCGAGAGGATCTTCCGCTCGCGCGGCGTCAGGTGCGTTTCCAGCGCGCGATAGATGAAGTCGCGCATCAGGTTGAAGTCGGTCGACTCCTCGATGTCGGCGCCGTCACCGCCGGCGAACCGCTCGCCCAGGGTGGACGCTCCCCCATCGCCGCGGTCGATTGGTGCGTCGAGCGACACTTCGGTGGCGGCCATCTGCCGCGACGACCGTACCGTTTCCGGCGTCTCCTGAACGAGCCGGCCGATCTCCTCATCGGTCGGGTCGCGCTTCAGCACCTGCGCCAGAATGGTCTCGGCGCGCGCCAGTTTGATGAGCTGCGAATTCTGGTTGAGCGGGATGCGCACCGAGCGCGTCTGTTCGGCCAGCGCCTTGAGCACGGCCTGACGCACCCACCACACGGCGTAGGAGATGAACTTCACGCCCTGATCCGGATCGAACTTCCGTACCGCCTTCAGGAGCCCCTCGTTGCCGATGGCCACCAACTCGGCGAGCTCCAGACCGTGTCCCTGGTACTTCTTTACGTAGGAGATGACGAAGCGAAGGTTCGCCGTCACGAGCTGTTCGGCCGCCAGTTCGTCCCCCGCCTGCGCCCGCCGGGCGAGACGGCGCTCCTCCTGAGGATCCTTGATCAGGGGAAGCTTCTGGATGTCGTGTAAATACTGGTCGAACGCCGTGGACGGAGACGAACGGAAATAGCCCTTCGACCTGGATTCGGTCGCTTGCAGCATCACACGCCCCCTACTGCTGACGGAAAACTTGGCGAGCGGCCGAGCCACTCGCAGGGGTACCCATGCAGCGGCGCACACAGTAGGGCCAAGGGCGAGGCGAGGTCAACAGCCAATGTTCATGCCACCCGAGAAATCCGGCTTTTTGTGCAGGGAGGGGGCCTGGCGGCCGCCTGCGGCGCCGCCCGTCCGCCAAACGACGACCGCACGACCCATGGGGTCGTGCGGTCGTCGGAACAGGCGGCGCGGCGGCATGATGCCCGACGCGCCGACGGGCGGCGTGACGCGAGGCCCCTCGAGTGACTACCTCGTGGGCGGGTCCTTCTGCTTCGTGCGCGACGTCGCCGAGATGACGCCGATGCCGATGAGTACGATAGCTCCAATCGCGATCCAGACCGGCGGCGCGCCTGCCATGAAGGCCGCGGCGCCCAGGCCGATGACCAGCACGATGAAGCCGATCAGATACGTTCCAAATGAGGACATGCGATCTCCAGGTGGCGGACACCCCAATTAAGGGCAAGGGGCGGACCACCGCCACCAGTCCGATGGACCCGCCTCAGCCGTCGAGCACCGCCCGCACGATCGCGGCCTCGACCGGTACTGACCACCGCCCGCCACCAGCCTCCATCTCGCCGAGTTGCCGGGGCAGGGCGAACTCGGGCGTCCCGCGGCGCGCCTTCTTGTCCAGCGCGAGCCAGGGGAGCACGCTCTCGGCGCTCATCACGGCCGGGAGCGCCACCGGCAGCCCGGCGCGGCGCACGGCATCCGTGACTGCCGCCCGCACGCCCGCGGCGGCGATCCCGGCTCGTTCGGCGACATCGGCTTCCAGCACCATCCCGATCGCCACCGCCTCTCCATGACGGAGCGCATAGCCCGACGCCTGCTCGATCGCGTGCCCGAGCGTATGGCCGAAGTTGAGGATCCGCCGCACCCCCGCCTCCAGCGGATCCTCGCCCACGACTTCCGCCTTGATCGCGACGCTGTCCGCGATTAGCGGCACCAGGTCGGCCAGCGCGGCCATGTCGAGACAGGCGTCATGTGGCGCCGTTGCCACCGCGGTCACGGCGGCGACCACGGCGTTCAAGTGGGCGACGTCGCGGATCACGCCGTGCTTGAGCATCTCGGCAATCCCGGCGCGGAGATCGCGCGCGGGGAGGGTCGCCAGCACCGCGGGGTCGGCCACCACGCGTACCGGCGAGTGAAACGCACCGACCAGGTTCTTGCCCGCGGGCACGTCCACGGCGGTCTTCCCGCCGACCGAGGCGTCGACCATCGCGAGCAGCGTGGTCGGCACCTGGACGAAGGGAACGCCGCGCATGTAGGTGGCCGCGACGAAGCCCGCCAGATCGCCAACCACCCCCCCGCCGAGTGCGACGACGATCGTGTCGCGACCGCAGCCGGCCTCGAGCATCGCATCGGTGAGGGCGGCCCACTGCTCGCGATTCTTCTCCGCCTCGCCGGGCGGCAGCGTCAGGGTCAGCGGCGCCGTCGAAAAGCTGCCGAGGAGGACCGGGAGATGGAGGCCGGCCACCGTGTCGTCGGTGATCACCACCGCGCGTGATCGGGGGTAGGCCGCCGCCACCCACTCGCCGACGGTGGCCAGCGCGCCGCGGTCGACTTGAATCTCGTACCCCTCCGCGGTGATCCGGCGCGCGGCTGTCACCACTCGATCTCGGGACGCCCCGCCCGCCGGTTCGCGACGCGCGCGAGCGTGAAGAGCAGGTCCGACAGCCGATTGAGATAGGTGACCACGTCCTGCGGAATCTGCTGGGCGTGCAGCAGGTGGACGACCCGCCGCTCGGCGCGCCGGCAGATCGTCCGCGCCATGTGGAGCGCCGACGACTTGGGCGTCCCCCCGGGGAGGATGAACGCCTTCAGCGGCTCGAGCTCGTCGTCGCCGGCATCGATCGCGCGCTCCAGCTCGGCGATTCGCGCCTCATCGATCCGCGCCTTCTCGAGCTGTGCCTGCATCTTCTCCGGGTCGGGCGTCGCCAACAGCGCCCCGATCGAGAACAGATCGCGCTGGATCGGCGCGAGCACCTCGTCAATCCGCGGCATCAACTCGATCGCAATGGCCAGCCCGATCGCGGAATTGAGCTCGTCCACCTCGCCATACGCATCGACGCGCACATCGTCCTTCGCCACGCGCCCGCCGCCGAACAGGCCGGTCATCCCCTCGTCGCCCGTCCGTGTGTAGATCTTGAATGACATGGGGCGGAACGTAGGAGGAGCGTGGGGCGGGGGGAAGATCAGCTCCGGGCTCTGCTCGTCGAGCGGGTGGTATCCCGCGGGAGCGGCGTCAGCCGCGCAACGCGCGAGGATTGTCACCCCGCACGAGCGCCGAGAGGCGCGAGTGTCGGGAGGCGCGAGTGTCGGGATGGGCTCCCCCCTCGCCGACGGGCGGCCGATGGGTAGAGAAAGCGCGTCCGGACACGCGGGCGCTCCGGATTATCCTGCGGGCGAAGACCTCCGCCCCACCGATCCCGCCCTCGCGGCGCACCCGCCGTCGCCGACAGCCCACAGCCCAGAGCCCACAGCCGCCCTCCCCACAGCCGCCCTCCCCGCCGCCGCCCCTCTACCCCCCACACCCCGCCCCTCCTACGTTCCGCGCATGACGACGCACGAGCTTCGCGACATCACGATCATCGGCGGCGGCCCGACGGGGTTGTTCGCGCAGTTCTACGGGGGGATGCGTGGTGCCACGACGCAGATCGTGGATGCGCTTCCGCAGCTCGGCGGGCAACTGGCCGCGCTGTATCCGGAGAAATACATTTTCGACGTTGCCGGTTTCCCGAAGGTTCTGGCAAAGGATCTCGTCAGGCAGCTGGCCGATCAGGCGGGGCAGTGGGATGCGCCCTCCCATCTCGGGCAGCGGGTGACGGGGCTCGAGCAGGTGGGCGACCACCTCGTGCTCGTGACGACCACCGACCGCTTCCCTACGCGGGCGATCGTGATCGCGGCCGGGATCGGGGCGTTCTCGCCGCGTCGGCTCCCGCAGGCGTGCGCCGAGCCGTGGTACGGGCGCGGAGTCTACGACATCGTCACCAACCCCGACGACTACCGCGGCATGGACGTGGTGATCATCGGCGGCGGCGACTCGGCGTTCGACTGGGCGGCGCAGCTCGCCGAGCGTGCCTCGAGTGTGGCGCTGGTGCATCGGAGCGATCGGTTCCGCGCCCACGCCGCGACCATCGCCGAGGTGCAGCGCAACGCTCAACGCGGGGCCGGCACGTCGATCTTCACCTTCCATGAGCTGTACGACATCACCTGCACGAGCGACCAGCTGTGCGGCGTCACGCTCCGCGACGTGAAGTCCAAGGAGACGCGTGAGATCAGGGCGGATGTCGTCCTCCCGATGCTCGGCTTCGTCTCCGACATCGGCCCACTCGGCGAGTGGGGGCTGACGCTCGAGAAGGACGAGATCATCGTCAACAGCATGCAGGAGACGACGCGCCCCGGGATTTACGCGGCCGGTGACGTCTGCACCTACCCGGGAAAGCTCAAGCTGATCGCCAGCGGCTTCTCGGAGGCGGCGATCGCCGTCAATCAGGCCGTGCACTGGATCTATCCGGAGAAGAAGGTCACCCCCGGACACAGTTCCAATCTGGCGATCTTCGGCCAGAAGGACGACTAAGGTGTCGGTCTCGCTGCCGCGCGCCCTGTCGAAGCTGGGGTTGTGCTCCCGCGCCGAGGGGGTGCGGCTGGTCGAGGCCGGCCGGGTGCGTGTGAACGGCGTCGTCAGGCAGGAGGTCTCGCTGCGCGTCGACCCGGCGCGCGACCGCCTCACGGTGGACGGCGAGGCGGTTGAGGCGGCGAAGCGCGTCTATCTCGCGCTCAACAAGCCGCGCGGACTCGTGACGACCCGCAGCGACCCGCAGGGGCGCGAAACGGTCTACAGCTGCCTGACGGGCGCCGATCTCCCCTTCGTCGCCCCGGTCGGCCGCCTCGACAAGGCGAGTGAGGGGCTGCTCCTCCTCACCAACGACACCCGCTGGGCCGCCGGCATCCTCGACCCGGCGGCGCACGTCGACAAGACCTATCGGGTCCAGATCCGCTGGACCGCCGACGCCGACGCGCTCGCAGCGTTATGCACGGCGCTCGTCGCCGGCGTCGTCGACGCCGAATCCGGCGAGACTCTGGCCGCCCGCGCGGCGAGCCCGGTGCAGGCCGGCGGCCGCACGGCGTGGATCGAGTTGGTGCTCGACGAGGGGAAGAACCGCCAGATCCGCCGCATGTTCGCCGCCCGCGACGTCGAGGTGCTCCGCCTGATGCGCATCGCGATCGGCGGGCTGGCACTCGGGGCGTTAGGCAAGGGCGACTGGCGGAAGCTCAACGGCGCCGAGGTGCGGATGCTCGCACGGAAGCCCGCACCGCGCGAGGAGTGATCGGGTCTCGGTATTCGGGCGACATTCGCGGGGCTGGGCTCCGGAAAGGTTAACCGCAGCGGACGCGGAGGACTGCTCGCGCGACGAGAGCCTGGCTCAGCGGATTGGGGCGCTGGGTGCGACGAGAACTCCAGCGGGGGAAGAGGGTGCTGTTCCCCTAAAAGCGCGCGAAGCTCAACGCCGCCCCGCCCTTCACGAGCCGAGCCGGGTCTGGCCCCCGCAAGTCGTTCTCTGTGGCAGTTGCCCTGCGCTCTCGGCGCTCGAACCGGTGCGCCCCCCACCGGCACCCGCACCCCCGACGACAAGCGAGTCCCGCCCCCACAAGCAGTCCTCTGCGTCCTCTGCGCTTGAGCTCAGCTGAAAAAGGCGCTCGGAAAGAACCCCAGATCCATACGGTCAGTCGTATGCCACCCGCGGATCAGCCTTCGCGTACGCCAGATCCGTCAGCAGGTTGACGAAGACGAACAGCGTGCTGAGAAAGAGCACCGCCCCCTGAATCGCCGGCAGGTCGCGGCGCGTGATCGCGTTGACGACATACCGTCCCAGTCCGGGCCAGGAGAAGATCGTCTCGGTCAGGATGCTGCCGGTGAGGTAGTAGCCGAAATCCAGCCCCAGCACGGTGATCACCGGGATCAGCGCGTTGCGGAGGGCGTGACGAAGAACGACGGCGCGTTCGCTGGCGCCCTTGGCGCGGGCGGTGCGCACGAAGTCGCTGCTCAGGACATCGAGCATCGACGAGCGGGTGACGCGGGCGAGGAAGGCGATCGAGCGCGTACCTAACGCGAACGCCGGCAGGATGAGATACTCGATGCCGCCCGAGCCTGACGGGGGGAGCCAGCGGAGTTGCACGGCGAAGAGCAGGATCAGGATGAGCCCGACCCAGTATACCGGAAACGAGATCCCGAGATACGACGCGCCCAGTGCGGTGCGATCCAGCCACCCGCCCGGTCGATAGGCGGTGAGGATCCCGATCGAGATTCCGAGCACCGAGGCGAGCAGCATCGCCGCGCCGGCAAGTTGCAGCGTCTTTGGGAAGCGCTCGAGCAGATCCTGCAGGATCGGGCGATTGGTGATGTAGGAGTTCCCCAGATCGCCCTGCACGATGCCCGACAGATAGTGCCAGAACTGCACGTGCAGCGGATCGTCGAGTCGCAACTCCGCCCGCAGCCGCGCGATCGTCTCGGCGTCGGCGCGCTCCCCCACCATCTCCGCCACCGGGTCGCCCGGCGCGACGTAGAGAAGCAGAAACACCACGACCAGCACGCCGAACAGCGTCGGGATGGACAGGACGAGGCGGCGGAGGAGGAAGGAGAACATGACTGCGGCTGTGGGCTGTGGGCTGTGGGCTTTGAGCTCCGGCAGGAGCTAGAGGCGCGAGAAGACAGAAGACAGAAGCTGCGAGGTGAAGGTTGTTATCCCGCAGGAGCGCCGTCAGGCGCGAGTGTCGGTTGTCATCCGGCAGGAGCGCCGTCGGGCGCGAGCGTCGGTTGTCATCCCGCAGGAGCGCCATAGGGCGCGAGTGTCGGTTGTCATCCCGCAGGAGCGCCATAGGGCGCGAGTGTCGGGACGGGCTCTCCCTCGCCTATAGCCGGCCAATGGGTAGTGAAAGCCCATCCCGACACTCGGTCGCTCCGCTCCCTCCTGCGGGATGACACCTCCCCTCCGTCTCACCGCTCCCTCCTGCGGGACGCCACCTTCCCTCCGCCCCACCGATCTCAACGTCGCGACGTACTCGCAGTAGCCCAGAGCCCAAAGCCCAGAGCCCAGAGCCGCCTCACCGATCTCTGTCCTCCTCGACGAACCTCCCCCCACCG
>JBBQHX010000003.1:0-46611 GCA_038324385.1 Gemmatimonadales bacterium
GAGATCTCGAAGATCGCCTCGTCGCGCTTCACCTCATCGCCGACCTTCTTGAGCCAGCGCGACATGGTGCCTTCGGCGATGGATTCCCCCATCTGGGGCATGACGACATCGATGCGAGCCACCCAATCAGCCTCGGTCGGAAGGAACGACGCCTGAGCGAAGGCGCCAGATAGTCAAGCTCGGAAGTGTCACGGCGCCGATGATGCCGCCGATCAAAGCATAGTAATGCCAGTTGCATGCTGGCAGCCCCTGCGCGGGCGTGCAGCCGGTGAGCCCGCCGACGATCTTCCCGATCAGGACGGCCACCATCCCGCCGCTGAAGAAGCCCGCGACGAACATCAGACATCCGATTCCGGCGTAGCGCGATGCTCCGGGGCCCTTCGGTTCCTGCGTCACCACACTCGTTCCTCGATACACCCCGACTGGCGAGCGCGACGGCTCACCGGGCGCGGGTCAGTAGGTCGCCAGCCGTCGCACCGCCCGGACGATGTCCGAGGTCTGCGGGAGTACGTAATCCTCGAGCGGAGGCGAGAACGGCAGCGGCACGTCGGCCGCCGTCACCCGCAGAACGGGCGCGTCGAGCCACTCGAAGGCGAGCTCGTTGATTCGCGCGGTGATCTCCCCCGCAATGCCACCGGTGCGCGTGTCCTCGTGCAGCACGAGGACGCGATTCGTCTTTCGCACTGTCGCTACGATCGCCTCGTCGTCCATCGGGAGGAGGGTGCGCAGGTCGATCACCTCGACGGAGAGCCCCTCCTCCTGCTGCAGCTGTTCGGCCGCCTCGAGCGCCTTCCAGACGGTCGCCGCATAGGTGATGATCGAAACGTCCGTGCCCTCACGCGCCACCCGCGCCTTGCCGATCGGGACGACGTGATCGCCGGCGGGCATCGTCTCCTTGATGCGGCGATACAGATACTTGTGCTCGAAGAAGAGCACGCAGTCATCGTCGCGAATGGCCGCCTTCATCAACCCCTTGGCATCCGACGCGGTCGACGGATAGACGATCTTGAGCCCCGGAGTATGGAGAAACGCCGCTTCGGGATTCTGCGAGTGGAAGGGGCCGCCGCGCACGTAGCCGCCCGACGGGCCCCGGACCACCATCGGACAGGGGAGAAACGCGCGGTAGCGCGCCGTCGCGACGTAGTTCGTCAGCATGTCGTACGCGCACGAGATGAAGTCGATGAACTGCATCTCGCAGACGGGCCGCATCCCCATGTGCGCCGCACCAGCGGCGGCGCCGACGATCGCGATCTCCGAGATCGGCGTGTCGAGCACGCGCGACTCGCCAAAGCGCGCCATCAGCCCATCGGTGACCTTGAACGCACCGCCGTACGCGCCGATGTCCTCGCCGAGGCAGAAGACGTTCGCATCGCGCTCCATCTCCTCGCCCAGCGCCTCACGAATCGCCTCGAGGAAGGTGATCTCAGCCACGGGGGCCTCCCGTCGTGCCGCGGTCATCGGCGCTGGCGGCACGGGCGGACGCCGCGTCAGGCGACCCGGCCTCCTTCGCGGCGTTCCAGGTGCCCCACCCTTCCGGCCGCTCGTGCTCATCGACGGCCGACCCGACGCCCTGTCGGAACCAGAGCGGCTCGACGGTGGGCGGATCGGCATAGACGCCGATCAGGGCGTCCATCGCCTCGGGCATCGGCGACGCCTCCGCTTCGGCGGTCGCCGCGTCGAGCACGTCGGCAACGCGCTGGTCGAGCGCATCGAGGTCGGCCTGCGCGATGCCCTCGTGCGCCAGGAGGTGGTGCACGTACCGGGCGATCGGGTCGTTCTCCTGCTCCCACCGGTCGATCTCACCGGGGGGCACGTACGACTGATTGTCGTGTTCGGCGTGCCCCTTCCGGCGATACGTGATCAACTCGACCAGCGTCGGCCCGCCACCCTCGCGCGCGAATTCCACCGCCTGACGCGTCGCGGCGTGTACCGCGAGCACATCGTTGCCGTCCGCCTGGATGCCCGGCACACCGTAGCCCGCGGCCTTGTCGATGAACTGACGGGCCGCCGTCTGCTTGCTGATCGGGGTCGAGTAGGCGTAGCCGTTGTTCTCGACGACGACGACGAGTGGGCATCGCTGCACGGCGGCGAAGTTGATTCCCTCGTGGAATGCGCCGGTCGATGTCGCGCCGTCCCCGATATAGACGAGCCCGACGCGCCGCTCCCCGCGCAGCTTGAACGAGAGCGTCACGCCAGCCATGACGGGGACCATGTCGCCCAGATGCGAGATCTGGCCGACGAAGCCGCGCACGAGATCGCCGAAATGGATATTCAGCTCGCGACCGCGCGTCGGCGAATCGCCCTTGGCCATGTACTGGCGCAGGATCTCCAGCGGTGTGGCGCCCTGCACGAGCATCGACCCGAGATTGCGGATCAGCGGCGAGAGAATATCGCCCTGTGTGCGGTCGAGCGCGTAGGCGCTGCCCACGGCATCGGCTTCCTGTCCCAGCGAGCGAAACAGCCCGCCGACGACCTTGGTCTGCCGGTACAGGTTAACGAGCCGCTCCTCGAGCGACCGCGTCAGGCGCATGTAGTAGTACAGATCGAGCTTCCCGTCGCGCGACAGCTCGGCCGACGCGACGGGCGCCGCCTGACGGGATTCGTCGGCGGACCGTGGGGCAAGGCTACGGGTGGCCATGGCTCCGAGCGCCGCTCTGGGGCGCGGATGGGGGACGGCGGGCAATGGGAGGCATCGGCCGGCGAGTGTGCCGGCGCGGGCCGCGGCGCAGCGCCATCAGTAGGCGGCGTCGATGGCGCGTCGCGGATGGACGGCTCCGTGCAGCCGCACGAAGAACTTCTTGACGTTCCGATCCATCCGGCTCTCGCCCATCTGGTCGGTGTGCGCCTCGACGAACACATAATGCCCGCCCTCGGAGCGCACCATCAACGTCAGGCGGCCCAACTCGCCCGCGAACGCGCGCGCGCGCGCTTCTGAACCCGTGCGCTGCAGACCGATCGTGGGAAAGAACTGATCGGCCATGGCGAGGACGTCGTCAGGCGGCAGCTGCGTGCGGTGGAAATGCTTCATGGCGTTGCGGCAGGGTCGCGGTCAGCGGGGCGCGTCGGGCACCGGACGTTCCGGCGCGACTTCCTGCATCCATTCGATCTTCTCGAGCGCCTGCGTCGAATCACGGCGGAACTCGACCGCGACGGCCCACTCGCCCGAGGTCGGGTATGTCACCGTCGCGTAGTACGTGCCCAGTTCTTCGCCGCGCGCCAGCCCGTCCCACACCGTCACGCGCTGACGATTCGAGGTGAACAGGCGCCCCTCGCCCCCTTCCACCGGCTGGTTCGTCTCCCGGTCACGCACGGTGATCTTCCACCGCGTCCGCTCGACGGCGTGCGGCGGGATCTGATCGCTCGTCACGAGAATGGTGAAGTTCTCGCTGAACTGCCGCAGCGGACGAGGGCCGGTGTCCTGCTCGGCGCACGCCGTTCCCAGCGCGACCAGAGCGCCGACCGTGAGCATGCGAACGGCGCGCGCGATCATCATGAGTTGTAGTACTCCAGGCCGAGGTGCGTGATCTGCTCCTCACCCATCAGGTGACGGAGTGTGTTCTTGAGCTTCGTCTGCTGGATGAACAGATCATGCTCGGGCTGCAGGCCGGTTGCGGCCATCGGGCTCTTGTAGTAGAACGACAGCCACTCCTGGATCCCCTTCATCCCCGCGCGATGCGCGAAGTCCGAGAAGAGCGCCAGGTCGAGCACGAGCGGAGCGGCAAGGATCGAATCGCGGCAGAGGAAGTTGATCTTGATCTGCATCGGGTAGCCCATCCACCCCACGATGTCGATGTTGTCCCACCCTTCCTTGTTGTCGCCGCGCGGCGGATAGTAATTGATCCGGACCACGTGCGAGAAATCCTTGTACAGATCGGGATAGAGCTCCGGCTGCAGCACGGTGTGCAACACGCTGAGCTTGGACTCCTCCTTCGTCTTGAACGACGCGGGGTCGTCGAGCACCTCGCCATCGCGATTGCCGAGGATGTTCGTCGAATACCAGCCGGCGAGGCCGAGCATGCGCGCCTTGATGCCGGGCGCGACGATCGTCTTCATCCAGGTCTGGCCGGTCTTGAAATCCTTGCCCGAGATCGGCACGCCGCGGTCGTTGGCGAGCTGCACGATCGCCTGCACGTCCACGGCGAGGTTCGGGGCGCCGTTGCAGAACGGTACACCCTCCATGATCGCCGCCCAGGCGTAGAGCATCGAGGGCGCAATGGCGTCGTCGTTGCGATCCATCGCCTTCTCGAACTGCTCGATCGTTGCATGCTGCGGGCCGGGCTTGATGAAAATCTCCGTCGAGGCGCACCAGACCATCACGCACCGCTCAACGCCGTTCTTCTGCTTGAAGTCGCGGATGTCCTGACGGAGCTGCTCGGCCAGATCACGCTTGGTCTTGCCCTGCTTGACGTTGGTGCCGGTCAGGCGCGTGACGTACTTGTTCTCGAAGACGGCCGGCATCGGCTTGATGTTCGACAGGAAGTCGGCGATCGGCTCGATGTGCTTGTCTTCGAGCACACCCGCCTTGCGAGCGGCCGTGAGGGCGTCGTCCGGAATGGGATCCCAGGCGCCGAAGACGAGGTCGTTCAGATCGGCGAGCGGGACGAATTCCTTGATCAGCGGCGACCGGTTCTCGGTGCGCTTGCCAAGGCGAATCGTCGCCATCTGCGTCAGCGAGCCGATGGGAAGGCTGAGCCCACGGCGCACGCTCTCCACGCCGGCGATGAAGGTCGTCGAGACCGCACCGAGACCGGGAATGAGGATGCCGAGTTTACCCTCGGCACGAGGAACGGCGGCGTCGCCGGTGGACGAGGAACCGGAAGCGGTGCCCTGCACGTGGAACTCCTATCGGGAAATGACGTGGGGTGACACGGTGCCGGAATCGCGCGCGGCGGGGCCGCGCGGCGAGGGCGTGCCGGGCGTGCCCTCCGATTCCGGCGCGACGGGGTCGGGGCCCCGCTCGCGCGTCGCATCGTAAACGAAGCGGATTCGCTGGTAAGCGGTGATCCAGGCGGTCGCGGCGAGAATCACGATGATCGTGGCCAGAACGCGCCCGTCCAGCACGAGGCCGAAGAAGGCCTGCGGCGCCGAGAGCAGCACGACGCGCTCGGGGCGCTGCATGATACCGACCTTGGCATCGATGCCCAGGGATTCGGCCCGCGCCCGCGTGTAGGACACCAGGAAGGTGCCGATGATGCCGGCCAGCAAGACCCCTACCATCGGGCCGCTCGCATGCACCGGGCTGGTCGCATAGAAGTACGCCAGCCCGCCGAGGACCGCGCCGTCCGCGACGCGGTCGAGGGTCGAGTCGTAGAACGCGCCGAAAGTGGTCGAGCGGCCCGTGCGCCGGGCGACGGTACCGTCGAGCACGTCGAAGATCGCCGTCAGGCCGATAATCCAGCCGGCCGTACGAATGTGCCCGGTCGCGTAGACGGCGCCGCCCGCGATGGAGCAGAGCGTGCCGACCGTCGTGATGGTATTGGGATTGACCCGGAGCCGGACCAGCAGGTCGGCCACCGGCTCGATGACCCTCAGGTAGCCGTTTTTAATCGACTCCCAGAAGCGTTTCATGCATCGAAGGGCGCGGGACGACGACGGGACGCTCGCGGCCCCCACGGTGGGAGACGTGAAACGGGTAACAGCCTGAACCCGCCGAAGCTGGCTACGCCTACGTGGCGGGCCCGACGTCCCCGCCTGGCTACACGGGACGGGACAGCCCCGGAGCGACGGCGATTTCAGCCCGCAAAGGTACCGACGTTTCGAGACGGTGGCAACTGCCGCCCGGCTCGCCCCCTCAACCCACCCGCTTCACACCCTTCGCCACGCTGGAGGCTTTTTCGCTCCAGCGGGGCTCTGCGGGCTCAGGGAATGGACCAGGCGAACACTCCCGACAGCACCACGTCGTCGCGCGAATAGGTCCGGGTGCCGTCGGCGGTGCGCGCGCGGAGGCTCACCGTCGCCCCGGCCGACACGCCGGGCACGCCGAGCACCGTCGTGCTGTTGGCGGGGACCTGACGCACGAACGTCTCGCTGCCACGCTGCACCACATACACGTTCACCGCCTGGTTGAGCGTGTTCGACACCCGGAGCGACGTCGTCGCCTGGGCGGCGGGACCGTCCGTCACTTCGACCTGCCGCCCGGCGCACCCGGTGCCGAGCATGCCGACCACGAGCAGCGCGTGGAATGCGCGCATCTGGAGCTCCATTGTCGTGAGAGTCCGGCTGTCCGGCCGCGCCATTCGGCGCACCGGCAGGCTGTCGGCAACCCGCATCGGGGCCGCGTCGAACCTGGAGTGGATCCGTACCCGCGATCCTTACAAGAGGCATGCCCGGGCCCGCCCGTCCCTGACGCGGTAGGCCCTGCCTCGCGGGGTAGGGCGACCGCCGCGGCATTCCGCCCGACCGCCGCACTGGGGTATACTGTCGTGGTCGCCCGGCCCGGGCCTTCCGTGTGTGTCACGACGCGCACGGAGTGGCGCGGTCACGGCGCGATCGAACGTGGTCGCGCCCGTCGCGACGCCACCGTGTCTCCGGCCCTCACGCTGTGCACTCCTCGGCCCTCTCGCTGTCGCTGCTTGCCGCCCTCGCGGGGGCGGTGGCCTGCGCCCCGCGCCCGGCTCCGATCGTCGATCCGGAGACCGCCCCCGATACCATGCCCGGCGCGGCGGTGCCGGTCACCACGCCGGCCGCGGCCGATCCCGCACTCGAACCGCGGCAAGCGCTGCTCGACCCGCTCACCGACGACGAGCGCGAGTGGATTGACCGCACCCTTGCCGGGCTCTCGACGCGGCAGCGGATTGGCCAGATGGTCTCCGTCTGGGTGCTGGGTGACTACGTCAACGTCGACGCGCCTGCCTTTCGCGAGCTGCGACGCCAGGTCACCGAGGATGGCATCGGTGGGGTGATCATGTCGCTCGGCTCGCCGATCGAGGTGGCGTCGAAGGTCAACAGCCTGCAACGGCTGGCGGCGGTTCCGTTGCTCGTCTCATCCGACCTGGAGCCGGGATTGGGGCGGCTGGAGGGCGGCGTGTTCGTGCCATCGCTGATGTCGGCCGGCTCCGCGACGGTGCTGCCGAGCAGCATGGCGTTCGGCGCCGGCGACCGGGAGGAGGATGCCCGCGCAGCCGGCCGGGTCATCGGTCGTGAGGCGCTCGCAACGGGCATTCACCTCGTGTTCGCGCCGGTCGCCGACGTGAACAACAATCCGGCGAACCCGGTGATCAACATCCGGTCGTTTGGCGAAGACCCGCAACGCGTCGGCGCGCTCACGGCCGCCTTCGTGGAGGGAATCCAGGGCGCCGGGGCGATGGCCACGGTCAAGCACTTTCCGGGGCACGGCGACACGGGCACCGACTCCCATCTGGCGATCGCGGTCGTGCCGAGCAACGCCGCGCGGCTCGACAGTGTGGAGCTGGTGCCGTTCCGCCGCGCGATCGCGGCGGGAGTCGGCGGCGTGATGTCGGCGCACATCGCCCTGCCGGCGATCCAACCGAGCGGCGTCCCGGCGACGCTCGCCCCGAGCGTGATGACCGGACTGCTGCGCGACTCGCTGGGATTCGAGGGGCTCGCCGTCACCGACGCCCTGACGATGGAAGGGATCGGGAAGGGTTATTCCCCCGCCGAAAGCGCGGTGCTCGCCGTGCAGGCCGGCGCCGACGTGCTCCTCATGCCGCGGAGCGCTCGCCAGACGATCGACGCCGTGGAGGCAGCGGTGCGCAGCGGCGCGATCTCCGAGGCGCGGATCGAGCAGTCGGTCCGCCGGCTGCTGGAGTGGAAGGTGCGCACGGGCGCCGTCGCGCGGCCGATCGTCTCACTCGAGGCACTGCGCCGGGTCGTCGCGGCGCCTGAGCACCAGGCGGTCGCCCGCGGCATCGCCGATCGCAGCATCACGCTCCTGCGCGACCGGCAGACGATGGTCCCGCTTGCCCGCGGCCGGCGAACGGTTGCGCTCGTATACGCATCTGAAGGGGAGATCACCGCCGGGCGCACACTTCTCGCCGGGCTCCGGGCCGGCGGCGGGACGGTGGCTTCCATTCGCCTTGGGCCCGACACGCCGCCGAGCCGCCTCGACTCGATCGGCCGGTCGCTGCGCCCCGACGATGCCGTGCTGGTGAGCACGCATGTGCGCCGGATCGAGGGCGCGGGGCGAACGGCGGTCGCCCCGGTGGTCGCCGGCTGGATCGATCAACTCGCCCGGACGCGCCCGGTGATGGCGGTCGCCTTCGGTAATCCGTACGTGATCGGGCAGTTCCCCTCGGTCGGCGGCTACCTGGTGACGTATTCGATGGCGCCGGTGTCGGAGGAGGCAGCCGCGGCCGCGCTGCTCGGCCGAACGGCGATCACGGGTGTGGCGCCGGTGTCGCTCCCGGGTATCTTCTCGCGCGGTGACGGACTGCGCCGCGCGGCGCGCCCGTAGGCGGGTCCGCAGCGCCTCGCTTCACCTCGCTCCGCCTCGCGCCGTCGGCGCGCTGCCGGCCGCGCATTCACGTCCGCCTCACGATGCCCCCGCCTCACGATGCGCCGTTTCGTTCGCCCCGCCAGAACCGCCGCACTTGCACTCGTTACGGCCGCCGTGGTCGGATGTGCCGCCATGGCCAGCCCCGCGTCCGGCGCTGACTCCGTAGCCGCCGCAGCCCCTGATCCACGCATCGCGCTGCTCCGCGACACGTTGCAGACGGTGCTCGACCGGGCGCGCGCCGACAGCGCCTTCCCCGGCGCGATCGCGGTCGTGGGAACGAGCGCCGGCGTGCTCACGACGGTCACCACCGGCAGCCTGGACTGGGCGCCCTCACCGCCCGTCGACGAGCGCACCATCTGGGACCTGGCCTCGCTGACGAAGGTCATCGCGATGACCACCGCGGTGGCGCAACTCGTCGACCAGGGACGCGTCTCTCTCGATGCGCCGGTGGTGCGGTACCTCCCCGAATGGCGTGCGCCGGGGGTCGATCGGATCCGCGTGCGCGATCTGCTCACACACAGCAGCGGCATGCCGTCATGGCGGCCGCTGTACAAGGAGAGCGAGACGCGTGAGGCGGCACGGGCCCTGGTTCTGGCCACCGGACCCGACACCGTGCCAGGGGCGCGGATGATCTACTCCGACCTGGGCGCGATCCTGCTCGGCTTGCTGGTCGAACGGGTGAGCGGCCAGTCGCTCGACGCGTATGTCGCCGACAACGTCTTCGCGCCGTTAGGCATGCGGGACACGCGCTATCTCCCGCCCTCGTCCGAGATGGCGCGCATCGCGCCGACCGAGTTTGATCCGTGGCGGCAGCGGCATATCCGCGGCGAGGTGCATGACGAGAACGCCACCCGGTTGGGCGGCGTCTCCGCGCATGCCGGACTCTTCTCGACCGCGGTCGACCTCGCGCGGTTCGCTCGTATGTACCTCAACCACGGCACGCTCGACGGCGTGCGGGTGCTCTCGCCGCAGACCATCGCGACGTTCACCGCCCCGCAGAACCCCGCCCTCGGCAACCGGGCGATCGGCTGGGAGAAGCCGACGCCGCGGAACAGCGCCGGCGCACTGATGTCCACGCGGGCGTTCGGGCATACGGGTTTCACCGGGACGTCGATCTGGATGGACCCCGAGCGCGACGTGTTCGTCGTGCTGCTCACCAATCGCGTGAACCCGACGCGCGAGAACCCCCGGATCGCCGCCGTCCGCCGGTCCGTCGCTGACGCGGCGCTCGCCGCCCTCTTCCCCGGCCTCCCTCCCCGCCCCGCCGTCCCATGAGATTCAGCACCCTGGATTGGGTGATCGTCGCCGGGTACTTCGCCGTTTCCATCATCATCGGGCTCGCCTTCGCCAAACGCGGCGGCTCCAGCCTCGACGAGTATTTCCTCTCCGGGCGCAAGGTGCCCTGGTGGCTCGCCGGCACGGCCATGGTGGCGACGACCTTCGCCGCCGATACGCCGCTCGTGGTCGCCGGGCTGGTTGCCACACGCGGCGTCGCCGGCAACTGGGTCTGGTGGTCGTTCGTGATGAGCGGAATCCTCACCGTCTTCTTCTTCGCGCGGCTCTGGCGGCGCGCTGGCGTGATGACGGATGTGGAGTTCGCCGAGGTGCGGTACAGTGGCCGTCCGGCGGCGATCCTGCGCGGTTTTCGCGCGCTCTATCTGGCGATTCCAATCAACCTGATCATCCTCGGCTGGGTTACGCGGGCGATGATCAAGATCCTCACGATATCGTTAGGTGTATCGCCATGGGTCGCGGTGGGGATCTGCTTCGCGATCACGGCACTCTACGCAACGGTTTCGGGCCTCTGGGCGGTGCTCTGGACGGATCTCCTCCAGTTCGTCCTGGGCATGAGCGCGACGATCGTCCTGTCGGTCTATGCCGTCCGGGCCGTGGGCGGCATGGACCAGTTGAAGATTGGAGTCGCCGAGCGGTTCGGCAGCGCGAACGCCGGGCTGTCCGTGCTGCCCGTGCAGATGATCGACGGCGGCATCACGGGCTATGTCTGGATGCCGTTGCTGACGCTCTTCGTCTACCTCGGCGTGCAATGGTGGGCGACCTGGTATCCCGGCGCCGAACCGGGCGGCGGCGGCTATGTCGCACAGCGCATCTTCTCCGCGAAGACCGAGCGCGATGGCGTGCTGGCGACCCTGTACTTTCAGGTCGCGCACTATGCGCTGCGTCCCTGGCCCTGGATCGTCACCGGCCTGTCGACGCTGATTCTCTATCCCGATATGGTGGATCGCGAGGGCGCGTATGTGCAGGCGTTCGTCGACCTGCTGCCGACGCCCTGGCGCGGGCTGATGCTGATCGGGTTCGCGGCCGCCTACATGTCCACCGTCGCGACGCACCTCAACTGGGGGGCGTCGTATCTGGTGAACGACGTTTACAAGCGGTTCATGAAGCCCAACGAGACGGAGAAGCACTACGTCGCCGTCTCGCGCATCTCGACCCTTCTGCTCTTCGCCGCCTCGATCGGCGTCACCTGGCAACTCACGTCGGTGGAGCAGGCGTGGCGCTTCCTGATCGCCCTCGGTGCCGGAACGGGGCTCGTCCTGATCCTGCGCTGGTACTGGTGGCGGATCAACGCCTGGTCGGAGATCAGCGCGATGGCCACGTCGTTCATCGTCTCCCTTGGCGCGCTGTATTTCTTCCCTGACCGGTTCGCGTCCGCCGATCCGGCCGTGGAGGCGACGACGCTCCTGTTCACCGTGGGCGCCACGACGGTTGTCTGGTTGGCGGTGACCTTCATGACCGCGCCGGAGCCAGACGCGACGCTCGAGGCGTTCTACCACCGCGTGCGCCCCGGCGGTCCGGGGTGGGCGACGATCTCGACGCGGCTGGGCTACGGTCGCGAGGCGGTCCCGGGTGGCGCGTTGGCCTGGACGAACTGGATCGCCGGCGTGGTTGCGGTGTACGCGACACTGTTCGGCATCGGACGAATCGTCTTCGGCGACACGTGGCAGGGGCTCGTGCTGCTGGGCGTGGCCCTGGTCGCGTTCGCATGGATCGCCAAGTCGTTTCGCGACGACTATCCGCCCGAGCCGTTGCCGGCCACGCTGGCGGCGGCCGATTGAGCGTCGCGGCAGTCGACGTTCGCTTGTCGCTCGCCTCGCAAACCAGTAACTTTCCCGGTGTTGCGCGACGCCACGCGCCGCGCTCTCACCACCCAGGAGGCCTCGCATGGGCACGATGCAGCAGCCGACGCTCGCCATCACCATCACCCCGATGGCCGTCGTCGAAGTGAACAAGTTCATGGTGCAGGAGAACGTTGCGCCCGACCAGGGCGGGCTCCGCGTGAGCGTCCAGCCGGGTGGGTGCAGTGGCTTCAAGTACGGGCTCCTGATCGAGGATCAGCCGGCCGAGGACGACATGATCATCGAGGCGGGCGACTTCAGGGTGTTCGTCGACCCGTTCTCGGCGCAGTATCTGAGCGGCACGACGATCGATTTCGTGACCTCGATGCAGGGCTCCGGCTTCACGTTCAAGAATCCCAACTCGACCGGCGGCTGTGGCTGCGGCAGCTCGTTCGCCGTCTGATCAGTCCGCCACGCGGAAGGACATGACTTCATCGGCTGCGACCGCCCCGACGGGCGAGACCACCGCGACCAAGGCCCGCGCCACCCAGGTGGCTCGCGGGCCTTCTCGCATTTCCACATTGGCGATGACGGCGCGGGAGCGGATCCGCACGGTGATCGTCGACGATCATGCCGACATCGCCCGGGTGGTGGCCGAGCGCATCGCGTCGGTGATTCGTGAGCGCCAGCGCGAAGGCCGGGGCGCGGTGTTGGGGCTGGCGACCGGTTCGACGCCGATCGGCGTCTATCGCGAGCTCATCCGCATGCATCGCGACGAGGGGCTGAGCTTCGCCGATGTGGTCACGTTCAACCTCGACGAGTACTACCCGATGGAGGTGGAGAGCATCCACGCCTACCATCGGTTCATGTGGGAGAATCTGTTCTCGCACGTGAACGTCGATCCGGCGAACGTGCATATCCCCGACGGAACCTCCGCGCGGGAGGACGTGACCGCCGCGTGCGAGGCCTATGAGGCCGCCATCGTCGCGGCCGGCGGGATCGACTTCCAGATTCTGGGGATCGGGAAGACGGGGCACATCGGCTTCAATGAGCCCGGATCGGGGCGCGCCAGCCGCACGCGGCTGGTGCATCTGGACAACGTGACCCGCCGCGACGCGTCCGCCGACTTCTTCGGCGAGGAGAACGTTCCGCGTGAGGCAATCACGATGGGCGTCGCGACGATCCTCGACGCGCGTGAGATCGCCATTCTGGCCACCGGCGAGCACAAGGCCGCCGTGGTCCGCCGCGCCGTCGAGGGCGACGTCGACATGGCCGTCGCGGCGACCTTCCTGCAGAACCACCCGGCCACCACCTTTTTCGTCGATGCCGCGGCGGCCGCGGACCTGACGCGGTGCGCGACTCCGTGGCTGCTCGACGAGATCACGTGGACGGACGAACTCAAGCTGCAGGCGGTCGTCTGGCTCTCCCAGACCACCGGGCGCGCGATTCTCAAGCTCACGCAGCGCGACTACGCTGATCACGGGCTGTCGTCACTGGTCGCGCTCCACGGCTCGCCGGGCGCCGTGAACGGCGAGGTGTTCAACGCGCTCGGCGCGAAGATTCGCGGCAAGAGCAAGCTGCCGCGCGGCAAGCGCGTGATCTGCTTCTCGCCGCATCCGGACGACGACGTGATCTCGATGGGGGGGATTCTTCGCAAGCTGGTCGAGAACGAGAATGAGATCATCGTGGCGTACATGACGAGCGGCAACATCGCCGTCTTCGACCACGACGTGCGTCGCTTCGTCGACTTCATCGAGCGGTTGATGCAGGAACGGGGGATCGCCGTCGGCGAGGTCGAATCGCTGGCGGATACCGTCTATTCCTTTCTCTCGCGCAAGCGGCCGGGCGAGGTGGACATCCCCGAAATCCTCGACATCAAGCGGATCATCCGCGAGTCGGAAGCGGTCGCGGGGCTCGAGGTGATCGGGCTGAGCCGGGCCAATGCGCGCTTTCTCAATCTGCCCTTCTACCAGACGGGGAGGGTGAAGAAGGACGAGATCGGGCCGTCGGACGTGGCGATCGTGCGGGACCTGATGGCGGAGTTCAATCCGGAGCTGGTGTTCATCGCGGGCGATCTGTCGGATCCGCACGGTACGCACCGCATGTGCAAGGAAGCGATCGACCTCGCGTACGACGAGCTGTACGCGGGCGCCGACGACGCGTCGCGTCCCGGGAAGTGGCTGTATCGCGGCGCCTGGCAGGAGTGGCCGATCACCGAGGCCACCTGGCTCGTCCCGCTGTCGCAGGAAGAGCTGAAGCTCAAGATCCAGGCGATCTTCAAGCATCAGTCGCAGAAGGATTCGGCGCCCTTCCCGGGGCTCGACGACCGGGAGTTCTGGCAACGCGTCGAGGCGCGCAACACCGACACCGCCGCCGCGCTCAACGCGCTCGGCCTCGCGGAGTACTTCGCGATGGAGGCGTACGTGGTCGAGTAGCGCCACCCGCTCGCGCTCGTTCCCACTGCTCGTTCCCACTGCTCGTCAGGCGCACGCCGGTTGGTACGGCGGCGTGCGCCGCGCCCCGGCCATTGCGGTCTTCCCCTCCCCGCCTCACGTCATGGATCCCCGCTTCACCGCGCTGGATACCTTCATCCTGCTCGCCTATCTCGTCGGCACCACCGCCCTCGGCGTGTGGCTCGGCCGCGGACAGCGCGACGCCAAGGATTATTTCGTTGCCGGCAACGCGATCCCCTGGTGGGCCGTGCTCTTCTCCGTCGTCGCGACGGAGACGAGCGCACTCACCTTCATCAGTATCCCCGGGCTCGCGTATCTGACAGATCTGTCGTTCCTCCAGATCGCTCTCGGCTACATCATCGGGCGCATCGTGATCGCCTACACGCTGCTCCCCCGCTACTACGAGGGCGAGTTGGTCACGGCGTACGCGCTGCTGGAACGTCGGTTCGGGCTCGGGACACGCCGCTTCGCGTCGGTGATCTTCATGTTCACCCGCGCGTTCGGTGATTCGGTGCGCATCTTCGCCACCGCCATTCCCGTCGGACTGATCATCGGACCGGTGGTGCCGCCCGAGTACGTGGCACCGCTCTCGATCAGCATCCTCGGCGCGTTCACGCTCGTCTACACCTACCACGGCGGAATGCGCGCCGTGGTCTGGACGGACGTGCTGCAGACGGGGGTCTACATGCTCGGCGGCGCGGCCGCGATCTACCTGATCGGCGGCGGCGTCGAGGGCGGCTGGGGCCGCATCTTCAGCGACGCCGGCGTCGCTGGCAAGCTGCGCGTGTTCGACCCCTATCTCGGGTTCGATCGCCCGCACACGTTGCTCGCGGGGCTCATCGGCGGCGCCTTCCTCTCGATGGCCTCGCACGGCGCCGACCAGTTGATCGTGCAGCGGCTGTTGGCGTCGGCGAGCCTGCGCGATGCCCGCCGCGCGCTGATCGGCAGCGGATTCGCGGTGATGGCGCAGTTCGCTCACTTTCTCGACATCGGCATCGGGCTCTGGTCGTTCTACCAGGGACAGACGTTCGCGCGGCCTGACGAGATCTTCCCGCGGTTCATCGTCGAGGTGATGCCACCGGGACTCACGGGGTTGGTGGTCGCGGCGATTCTGGCCGCGGCGATGAGTACCGTGTCCGGCTCGCTCAACTCGCTCGCCGCCGCCACCACGCACGACATCTACCTCCCGCTCTCCAGGCGCCGTGCCGACGATCCGCGCGTGTTCAGAATCGGTAAGCTGTTCACCCTCCTCTGGGCCGTCGTGCTGCTCGGCGGGGCGATGCTCTATCGCGCGGAGGGCACGCCGGTGGTCACCGTCGCGCTGTCGATCGCGTCGTTCACGTATGGCGGACTGTTGGGCGCGTTCTTCCTCGGCATGCTCTGGCGTCGCGCGATCCAGCGCGACGTGATTCTCGGCATGGGCCTCGGCATCGCGGCGATGACGTTAGTGGTCTTCGCGCGCCAGATCAGCGTGGCGGTTCCGGGTCTTGCGCCGACGCTCGCGCCGCTCGGGCAGATCGCGTGGCCGTGGTATGTGCTCATCGGGACGACGATCACGATGACGGTCGGCATTCTCTCGTCGTTCACGCATCCCGAGCCGGCGTTGCGCGAGCCGGCGTTCGCCGAGGTCCCGGTGGTGGAGAAACGAGCATGAGCGCGATCGTGGTCGGGGTCGACGGCGGCGGGACGAGCACGCGGGCGATGGTCGCGGATGAACGCGGCACGGCGATCATCACCGTCGATGGGCCGGGGAGCGCCGTGCGCCCGGGGCTGGCCGACGAATCGGCGGAAGTGATCGCGGCGGTCGTGCGCGATGCGCTGGCCGCGGCAGGGATGCCGCACGTCACGCCCAAGGTGCTGTGCGTCGGCGTGGCCGGCGTCGGGCGGGACCACGAGCGACAGGCGCTCTGGCAGGCGCTGGCGGGGCGCGATCTGGCCGAGGAAGTGGTGGTGCACGCCGACGCGTCGATCGCGCTGGACGACGCCTTCGGTGACGGAAGCGGCATCCTGTTGATCGCGGGTACGGGGTCGGTGGCATTCGGGCGCTCGCCCGCGGGAGTGTTCGCGCGGTGCGGTGGCTGGGGGCCCGCGTTCGGCGACGAGGGAAGTGGCGCGTGGCTCGGCCGCAAGGCGCTCAGTGTGGTGACGGCCGCCGCCGACGGCCGCGAACCGCCGACCGCACTGGCCGGCTCCATCCTCACCGCAACGCAGGTAACCACGCTCGACGATCTGATCGCGTGGGCGGCGAGCGCAACGCCGCGCGACTTCGCCTCCCTGGTGGCCGCCGTGGCGCATACGGCCGAGCAGGGCGACCCGCGCGCGAACGCGCTGCTGAGCCTTGCGGTGGAAGAGCTGGTGCTGCATGTGCGCAGCCTCGCCCTCCAACTGTTCTCCGACGAGCGCGCGTCGATCCCGGTTGCGCTGCACGGCGGGTTGCTGGCGAAGCGGGGCCCGCTGCGTCGTCGCACGGAGCATCGACTGCGATCAGCCGTGCCGGGTGCGCAGATCCGCGCCGAAGAGGTGGTGGCTGTTCGCGGGGCGGTGTGGGGCGCGCTGCGGTTCCTTGGGCTGGACTCCTTGCCGGTGCCGAGTCGTTCGGAGGACATCCCCGTCCAGGCCGAGCCGGTGACCGTTCGCGACACTTCCGAGAAACAGCAGCCACCGTCGCCCATCCCGGCGGACGACGAGCCACACGAGGCGCCTGACGAGCCCGACCGGTCAGCCGAGTCAGCCGTCGATGGCGGCACGCGCGACTCGCGCGACTCGTGAGGATGCGGAGGCCGATCCCGAGCGATAACGCTCTCCAGGATTCCAGGCGTATGACAGAAGGGGCGCCAGTCCACTGGACCGGCGCCCCCTCGTGTCGTCAGGATGACCCTGCGCCTATTCCACGACCCGAACGCGATCGGCCGTCGCGGGTGCGGCCCCCGTGGCGTCAGGCACGAAGTCCTCGGCTGGGCTCCAGCCCGGTGTCTCGTCCAGCGGGCCGGCGCCCGCTTCGATCCCGGTGGGCACCGCGTTCGGATCCCAGACGCCTTCCGACTTCGCGATGAAGGCCGTGGCGACGAGATCTCCCGTCACGTTCACGGTCGTGCGGCACATATCGAGGATCCGGTCCACGCCGAGGATGAGCGCGATCCCCTCGCCCGGCACGCCGAACATCGCGAGGATACCGATGAGCAACGGCAGCGAGCCACCGGGCACGCCGGCGGCGCCGATCGCCGTGATGACCGACATCGCCATGACCAGGACCTGCTGGCCGATCGTCAGGTCGATGCCGAACACCTGCGCCAGGAAGATGACGGTGACGCCCTCGAACAGCGACGTCCCGTTCATGTTCATCGTCGCGCCCAACGGTAGGACGAAGCCGGCGACTTTTGCCGGAATGCCGAGGTTCTGCTCGGCGGTGGCGATCGACGTCGGCAATGTGCCGCTGCTGGAGCTGGTCGAAAACGCCGTCACGATCGGCGCGCGGACTTTGGAGAAGAACGCCAGCGGTGACATCCCGATGACGAAGCGCAGGATCCACGAGTAGTTGACGATCGCGTGGATCAGCAGCGCGCCGACCACCACCAGGATGTAGACCGAGAGTGGCCGCATCAGGGCGAGCCCAAACCGCGACGTGACGCCGAAGATCAGTCCGGCGACGCCATACGGGGCGAGCTTCATCGCCATGTCGACGACCTTGAGCACAATTTCGTTGAGCGCCTCGAGGAAGGCGATCATCGTGCGCCCGCGTTCGGCGGTGATCATCGTGATCGCGGCGCCAAAGACGATGCCGAAGAAGATGATCCCGAGGAGGTCGAGCTCGACCGCTGATCGTACGGGGTTGCGCGTGACGATGTTGACCACCGTCTGGATGCCGAACGTGCTCTGTTCGGCGGCCTGCATACGCGAGCTCGCGTCGCCGGCGTAGGTCTCGAGCAGCTGTGTGCGGACCTCGGGGGTGATGCGCGTGCCCGGATCGAAGATCTGCACCATGACGAGCCCGACGACCACGCTCAGCACGGTGCTAAGGAGGAAGAACGCCAGCGTCTTCGCGCCGATCCTCCCAACCCGCTTCAGATCGCCGAGCCCCGCAACACCCAGGGCGATCGACGCGAAGACGAGCGGGATCACGATCATGAACAGCAGATTCAAGAAGATCTGCCCGATCGGTCCCGCGAGATACCGATTGATGCCGCTGACCAGCGGGTGCTCGCCGCCAACGGTGACGTT
Organism: Gemmatimonadales bacterium; assembly: GCA_038324385.1. Taxonomy (GTDB): domain Bacteria; phylum Gemmatimonadota; class Gemmatimonadetes; order Gemmatimonadales; family Gemmatimonadaceae; genus JBBQHX01. Next base: position 18,201 of record JBBQHX010000003.1, read on the forward strand.
CGCGATGAGTCCCAGGACCGCGCCGACGACGAGGCCGAGCAGGATCTTGGTGTGCAGCTTCATTCCCTTTCCGCCTTCACTCGGCGCAAGACTCATTGCAGCGTATCCCGTGTGGTGGAGTGGTGCCGCGGCGCGGCGGCGCAAGGCGGGGTCGTCCAGGGCGATGCATGGCCGAGCCGTACGCGCATGCGTGACGCGACGGACAGGACGCATCGGTGCTGACCGTCACGCGATGACGTCAACAAGATGCGATGTGCGCACGACAAGCGCGAGGCGCTCACGAGAGCTACGCGCCAGAGGGCGTGACGGTTGGGATGGCTCGTGGCGCGCGGTCGCGCGCTAGGGGTACTCGATGACGAAGCGGCCGGTGTCGCGCACGGCGGTGCCGTCGCGCCGTGTCGCGGGGCGGAACTTGACCTCGGCGAGTACGGAGCGCATCTGGCGATTGAAGCGCGAGTCGCTGGTCTGGTTGAAGCCGATCAGACGCGTGGTGCCGCGCTCGTCGACGTCGAACAGTGCGACCAGTGTGTAGGGGCGGACCTTGGCCGGCGGCTGCAGCGGCGGGAGCGCGAGCGTCAGGAGCGTCGGCGGGTAAATCGAGTCGACGCCAGCGCCGCCGGTTCCCGGGCCCACGCCAGAGCCGCGCCCCGTTCCCACCCCCGTCCCGACGCCGCCGCCGCCGCGTCCCGAGCCGGAGCCCACGCTTCCGTCGTTGCCCGTGCCGCCGCCGGTGCCAGGAATTGGCGCGGTCGCCGGTGCACCACGCGACGCGACCGCCGTATCCCGGTCGGCTGGCGACACAGGAGCGGCGGTCTGGGGAACGGCTGGCGGCGGGGGCGGGACGGGTCGGGGGACCGGCTCGTCTGGCGGCGGTGGTGGTGGCGCAACCACCGGCACCGGCGGCGGAGGCGCGGTCACCTCCGCTGGAGGGGCGGTAAACGAAGGGGCCTGGCCAGGGGCGAGTCGCAGGTAGAAGATCCGTTCCTCGACACCACCCGTGCCACCCCGTCCTCCTCCTCCACCACCCGACGGCCCCGCACCTGCGGCGCGTCGTTCGCGCATGTCGCGCACGTCGGCGGTAACCACCGGGACGATGATGAGCGCGACGATGAAGAGGTGGAACATGAGCGAGATCGCCACGCCACGCCACCGGCCGCCATCGTCCGTCGGGATTCCGACAGGCGGACGGTAGGGGCGTCGCGGTCCCGTCATTTCGGGCTCGTCGGCGAAATCATCCACGCAAGCACACTCCTCGGGCCGAGAGGGATTGGTCACGCGAACAACCACTCGCATGACTCCAAGTGATACGGCGGACGACCCCGAAAGGGTTCGTCCGCCGCGATCATTCTTCCGAATTTCCGGCCGACTGGACCGGGCCGGGTACAGACTCGATCAGCTCGGGTCCTTCGGCGAGACTCCGATGACAATCACGCCGGCGCCGCGCGCCTTGTCGATCGCTTCGATGACGGCCTGATACTTCACCGTCGGGTCTCCCTTCACGAAGATGATCTTGTCCGGGCGGGGATCGAAGACCTCGCGCAGGCGCCGGTCCAGATCATTGCGGGCGACCGGCTGGTTGTTGATCTCGTAGTTCCCGTCCGCCAGCACTTCGAGCACGATCTGGTCGGCGTTCGGGTTGGCCGGCTGCGTCGTCGGATTTGGATCCGGTAGCTGCAGATCGATCGCCTTCCGCGACATCGGAACGACGAGCATGAAGATGATCAGCAGCACGAGTAGCACGTCGATCATCGGGGTCATGTTCGGCTCGTTCGTGAGCCCACCCTGACCCCCCATGGAGAATGACATTACTGACCTCCTTGGGTCTGACCCGGCACTGCACGGTCGGCCTCGATCCCCGACTCGGTGTTCGGCTCCTGCTCCGTGACCATCGCCGAAACGCGCACGCCATTCTTGCCGGCGACATCGAGCGCATCGAGCACTTTCACGTACTCCAGATCCTTGTGGGCCTTGACGTACAGGATCTTGTCAACCGTCCGGGCGTCGTAGATCGCCTTGAGCAGATCACCGAGCTGCTCGTTCGGAATGGGCTGCTTGTTCAGGTAGTACTGGCCACCGTTGTCGATGACCAGGATCTGGTCCTGGTCCTCTTCCGGATGCGGCTTGAGGTTCACTCCCTGGGGAGGAATCGCGTTCGCACCGGCGCTGATGGTCGGGATGATGATCATGAAGATGATCAGCAGCACCAACATGACGTCGAACATCGGCGTCACGTTCGGCTCAGCCTTGACGGTGGGACCGCCTCCCCCTGACGACATACTCATTGCGAACTCCTCCCGAAAACCTCGTTCGACCGCCGCCGGTCACGCGCATCGCGTGACGCTCGCGCCAGAATGTCTCAACTCAGGACTGCGTCGTGCCGCCGCGGGGGGCGCGCCAGGCGATCGAGCGCCTGACGCGGGCCGCGTGCACAGGCTACTGCGCGATCGGGCCGGAGCCGGCGACCGTCGTGTTGAACTCGCGGGTGAAGCGCGAGCGGCCGAACTCTCCCGAAACGCCCTTGATCAGATAGTCGATGAGCTCCTTGGAGACGTACGTCATCTCGGCGCTCAGGTTATCGATCTTCGTCTGGAAGTAGTTGTAGAGCCACACGGCCGGGATGGCCACGAGGAGACCAAAGGCCGTCGCGATGAGCGCCTCGGCGATACCAGCCGAGATGGCGCCAAGTCCGCCGGAGCCCGACGTCGCCATACCCGTGAAGGCGTTGACGATTCCCATCGTGGTGCCGAGCAGTCCGACGAACGGAGCGGTAGCACCCGTCGTGGCGAGCAGGGCCAGACCGCGCTTCAGCTCGGTCAGCATCATGATCATCTCACGCTCGATCGCACGCTCCGCCGAGTTGATGTCGGAAACCGTGACTGATCCGTCCATGATCAGCGGCTTCACATCCTGCAGGGCGCCGCCAAGCACACGAGCGACGTGCGACTTCTTGTAGCTCTCGGCGAGCTTGATCGCCTCGGCGAGGTTGTCCTCCTCGAGGAACTGAGCGAACTCCGGCGCGAACTTACGCGTCTCGACCTGCGCGCGGCGCAGCCCCCACCACTTCGAGATTGCGACCGAGAGGGACCAGACCGACATGATCGCCAGGACGAGCCAGATGAACTTGGCGAACATGGGCATCGTTGCCCACAGTTCGGAGATTGAGAGATGCATCGAGAGACTCCTAACGGTTAGGGAGGGAGGCGGCAGGGCGCCGCCCGGGACAACTCAACGATCCAGTGTGAAACTGAACGACTGCTGCACCAGCTGCTTCACCGGCCGTCCGCCGATCTCCGCCGGGAAGTACCGCATCCGGGGGAGCGCCTGACGAAGCGCCTGCGTGAATTGATCGTGGTCGCTCTCGAGCACCTTGAAGGTGTCCATCTCGACCCGTCCATCCGTGCCAACAACGAACTGTGCGGAGACCGAACCGGTGACGGCCGCTGACCGGAGCATCTCCGGGTAACGCGGCCCGGCAGTCCCCGGGCGCAGCGATACCTGCTTCTCCACCTGGAACTCGAAGTACGGCTGGTCGCCGACCGGAGCCACAGGAGGCGGCGGTGCGCCGACGACGCCCTTGTCGGTTCCACCCTGGGTACCCCTACCCGTGAAATCGAGTTCGTTGGTCACCTTCTTCGACAGATCGATGTCCGGAATCACATCCGGGATGTCGATCGGCGGCGTGAGGACCTGGAACCCCTTGGGGGGCGGTGCCTGGGCGACGACGTCGGGTGGCGGCGGCGGCGGCGGCTCATTGACGGGCTCGGGCTCGGGCGGCGCCTCTTCCGGCGTCTCCACGAACTCGATCTTCTCCTGCCGCTTCTCTTCCTGCTCCACGGCCGCGTTGGCGGTCGCGAAGACCGCGATTCCAATCATGGCCGCGTGCAGGACGATGCTGAACACCGTACCACCGGTGCTCCGCTGCGTTTTCCGCTTCGACTCGATCAGGTTGTTGAACATGCGCGCTGACCCGTGAATGGGTTGATGCCGACATGCGAGCTGAATGGGAAACTATGCAGCCCGGCAGGGGACGGAACCGCAACAAGATTAAGATTCTCTTAACGCTCCGTTACGAATCCCTACAGTGCATCGTCCGGGCCTTTCCCCCTCGGCCGGCGCAATTCGATGCCCTCCCCCGCCCGGCTACCGCCCCCCCCCGCTCGGGGCCCACTACGCCCGTTCGGCCAGCACCGGCGCCTCGGCGGCGTCTTCCGTCGGGACGTCGGACTCGACCGTCGGCGCTACGGGCAGAGTCACCGTGAAGATGCTGCCGCGCGTCAACCGGGACGTCGCCGTGAGCGTTCCGCCATGGGCCTGCGCGATCCACTGACTGATCGCCAATCCCAGCCCGAATCCGCCGCGTTCCGCCCCGCGCGACCGTACACGGTCGGCGCGCCAGAACCGCTCGAAGATGTGCGGCAGGTCGGCCGCGGCGATGCCGATTCCCGTATCCCGTACGGAAAACACGGCGATGCCGTCGCGGACGCGCAGGCTCAACTCGACCTCGCCCCCGCGCGGCGTGTATTTGATCGCGTTGGTGATGAGGTTCAGAAAGAGCTGCCGCAATCGTGTCCGATCGCCCGGCACGATGGCGGGCTCGGCCGCCGACAGCTTGACCGTCAGCTCGCCGGTTTCCGCGAGGATGAGCGCGGTCTCGAAGACGTCGCGGACGAGCGGTTCGATAGCGATCGGCTCGCGATGCAGGTCGAATCGGCCCTCATCGGCCCGGGCGAGCGTGAGCAACTGGTCGACCAACCCCGCCATCCGGGTGGTTTCGGCCAGCGCCTCCTCCAGGTAGACCATCTGCTCGGTCGAGGACGATGACCCGCTCATCGCCCGCTCGACGTCGGCCCGCAGCACGGCGAGCGGCGTCTTGAGCTCGTGGCTGGCGTCGGCGGTGAACCGGCGCAACGCCCCGAAGTAGATCTCGAGGCGGCCGAGCATGGCGTTGAGTGTGGTGGTGAGGCGGGCCAGTTCGTCCCCGGCCTCCTCGCCCTTGAGCCGCCGATGCAGGCTTCGACCGTCTGTGATCGCCTCCAGCTCGTCGATGATGCGATCGATCGGGCGCACGGTCCGCCCCGCCAGCAGCGATGCCCAGATCACCGACCCGATGAGGATCAGCGGGGCAGTCGTGAGGATGGCGATCATGAGGTCGCGCTTGGCCGTCTGCTCGAGCTCCTCGACGAAGCTCCGATCGATGATCGCGCCGACCACCACGCGCTCCAGCGCCCCCGGATTGCTCGTCAGGAAACGTCCCTGCACGAGCGTCGACGATCCGCTCCCCATGTCGACATAGGCGATGCGCGAGGTCGGCTCGAGGCCGCGCGCGCTCTCGACGAGCAGGTTGTAGTCGCCTCGCGCGCTGTCCCTCTCGGCCGTCGGCGACGCGACGCGCGCGAGGTCCTTCACGTCGGCCGAGCTGAACACCATCACGCTGGCCGTGTCGAACACCATCACGAAGCCGGGGATGGCGAGCAGCTCGCGCGTCAGCTCGTCGCGCAGGCGCAGAGCGCCGGTGGAATCCTGCACGATCAGCGCGCCGGGCGACCCATGTTGCCGGATCAGCCCGGCGGCGATGTCGACACGCGTCGAGACAATCGGCTCAGTCAGGCGGCGTGAGGCATCCCGCAGGCGGGCATCGCCCGTCTCACTCTGCAGCCGCGCCCACATCATCACCGAGAACACGGTGATCGCGACGATCAGCCCGGCGGCGAACCCTGTGGTGAGCCTGACGCGGATACTGGCCATGGATCGGTGACCGCGGTCGGAAGATGCTCAAAAGCGTGGGTGCCGAGGTTACGGCTTGATGACGTACCCGACGCCGCGCACGGTGGTGATCAGCTTCGGCTGGAAACGGGCATCCACCTTCTTGCGGAGGTGGTTGATCACCACGTCCAGGATGTTGGTGCCCGTGTCGAAGTGATACCCCCAAACATACTCGGTGATCAACGTGCGGCTCATCACGCGGCCGGCGTGGCGCATGAGGTATTCGAGGACGGCGAACTCCTTCACCGTGAGGTCGATGAGTTCGCCGGCGCGCCGAACCTCGCGGGCCTGCGGATCGAGCTCGAGATCGGCCACGCGCAGCACCGGTGCGGCGATCTCGCGCGGCCGGCGACAGAGCACCTCGACCCGCGCGAGGAGCTCTTCGAAGGCGAACGGCTTGGTGACGTAGTCGTCGGCGCCCGCCCGCAAGGTCTCGACCTTGGCATCGACGGCGTCCTGGGCCGTCAGGACCAGCACCGGCGTCTCGCATCCGCGCGCCCGCACGCGGTGCAGCACCTCGAGCCCCGAGCGACGGGGAAGGCGCATGTCGAGAATCACGATATCATACGGTTCCGCCAGCGCGCGCTGTTCGCCGGTCTCGCCGTCGGTCTCGAGATCGACGCTCCACCCATGCTCCTCGAGCCCGCGCTTGACGAATTGCCCGACGGTCGGGTCGTCCTCGATGACCAGCACCTTCACGATTCGTCCCCCTCCTGACTGCCACGCTCCCGGCCGGGCCGCTCCAGCCCGTACGCGCGGATCTTTCGATAGAGCGTTCTCGGCGACAACCCGAGCATGCGCGATGCGTCGCCCTGATGCCAGCCCGCCGCCGAGAGTGCGTCGATGATCGCCGCCCGTTCGATCGTGGCCATGCGGTGGACCGCCGGCCGGTCGTTGCCGGCGACGGTGCCCCCATCGCTGGCATTCGGGGGCGGCGAGGCCGGTACAAGACCCGCCAGATCGTCGCCCTTAACGACCGGCGCCGATCCCCCGCTCACCCGTCGCCCGGCTCGTAGTGCCGCCAACTCCACGACGAGCCGCAGCTCCGTCACCTCCCCTGGCCAGGGCGCGGCGGCCAGCAGCGCCTCGGCGTCGGCCCCCAGGTGCGCGGCGGCGGCCCCCGGCCGCCGGTCGAGCAACTGCCGGGCGATGGCGACGACGTCGCTCCCCCGTCCAGCGAGCGGCGGCAGCCGGACGTGCACGGTGTTGTCGTCGACGTCCCATGCGGCCCGACCGTCCGGGGAGGCACCCACGGTAACGATCAGCGCGAGGTCGCTGGCGACCTCGCGTCCGTCGCCGGCACGACGGTGCCGCCCGGTCCCGACGGCACGCACGAGGTCGTGGCGGAGCGCCGGCGCGAGCGCGTCGCCGTCGCGCACGACGAGCGTCCCCCCGTCGGCCATCTCCACCGCGCCGGCGACGCAGGCCGGGTCGGCCGAGGCGGGCGCATCGGCCCAGCGCCCGAAGAGGGCGCGCGTGTCGCGGCCGAGATCGCCCGTTGCCCGCATCTCGACGATCGGCGCGGCCGCACGAGCCGACCAGCCGTGAGCGGCGCGCGCCAGGGCGGCGCGTCCGCTTCCGCGCGGCCCCGCGATGACCAGCGTGACGCCGGCTGCTACGGCAGCGCGTGCCGCGTCGGCGGCGCGGCGCATGGCCGGGTCGTCGGCGATCAGCGGCGCGGGCGCCAAGTCCATGACGTCTGACGGCGGCCGCCAGACGGCGACGGCGGCGCGACGGCCGAGTCGGCGGGCCTCGGCGGCGCGCCTGACGAGCGCGTCGAGCTGCGCCATCCGGTAGGGCTTCGACAGCGTGTCGTACGCGCCCAGTGCCAGCGCGGCCACCGCGGTCTCGACACTGGCGTTCCCCGTGACGATGACCACTGCCGGCGGATCGACGCGCTCCCGCGACCGGCGCAGCACGTCGAGACCGTCGACTTCCGGCATCAGGACATCGAGGACCGCGACATCGAATGCCTCACGCGCGAGCGCCGCCAGCGCCGCGCGCCCGTCGGCGACCCGATCGACCGAGTAGCCCCGTCCTGTCAGGAAGGTCTCGACGATCTGCCCGAGGTTCGCCTCGTCCTCGGCGAGCAGCACTCGCACCGCGCGGGGCGTGGTCACGCGTCGCGTGCGGCGGTGTCGCGCCAGGCGGCACCGGTCCAGCGCGGGAGTAGCACACGGAAGGTGCTTCCCTCCCCCTGTTCGCTCTCGACCTCCATCCGGCCGCCATGTTCGGCGATGATGCCATAACAGATGGACAGACCCAGTCCCGTGCCGCGCCCGGGCGCCTTGGTCGTGTAGAACGGTTCGAAGATCCGCGGCAGCGACTGGCGCGGAATCCCTTCGCCGCGATCGACCACCTCGATGGCGACCATGCCATCGCCCTCGGCGGGCAGGGTGGAGACGCGGATCAGATCCGGCTCCGCCATCGCGTCCACCGCGTTGGTGAGCAGCGCGATGAGCACCCGCACGAGCTGTTCGGCGTTGCCACTCGCTTGCGCGTCAGGCGGCAGACCGAGCTCCACCTCGACGCGGTAGCGCTTGAATCGCGTATGGTGCTTCATGAGGAAGAGCGCGCGATTCACGACACCGTTCACGTCGACCGGCTCGAACGTGAGCGGCTTGGGGCGGCTGAACTCGAGCAGCCCATCGACGATCTCCTTCGCGCGGACGACCTCACTGTCGAGGATGCGCAGCAAATCGACGGTGTCCGGCGGCACTGCAATACCAGCGGCGCACGCTTCGCCGAGCGAGATCTCGAGGCTCTCGGCGCAGACGGCGATCGTCGCCAGGGGGTTGTTGATCTCGTGCATGACGCCAGCGGCCAACTGCCCGATTGCGGCGAGCTTCTCGCCCTGCGCGAACCGCTCCTGCGCCGCCCGCCACTCGGTGATGTCCTCGCCGACGGTGATGACGTGTGTGACCGCCGCACCGTCGAGCCGCATCGGAATCTTCGTGATCCGGAAGTAGCGCAGCGCGCCGGTGGCCTCGGACTCCATCGCGAAGGTCTGCGGCTCACCGGTGCGGATGGCGTCGTCGAACTCGCGCCGGAGCATCTCGGCGGGCTGCCGATGCAGCAGCTCGAAGATCGGGCGGCCGACCGCCTGCTGGCGCGAGATCCCCTGGGTGCCCGTCTCCCGGTTGCGGTTCCAGAGGCGGATGCGCAGGTCACGATCGACCACGTAGAGTCCCATCGGCAGTGCGTCGACGACGGCGCCGATGAAGCGGCGCTCCTCCTCCGCCTCACGCGCGCGCCGCTCCAGCTCCGCCTCGAGACGGGCGGTGCGCGAGGCGGTGCCCATCGTCCCGGCGATGCCGTGGGTGAGCGCATCGATCCAGTGCTGCTCGTCAGGCGTGAATGGGGTGTCGCGCACGAGCACCAGTGCGCCAATGGCCTCGCGTCCGGCCAGCAGCCGCCGCACGAGCACGCCCTCGCCCGTTCCACCGCCGGCGCAAGCCAGCACATGCACCGATCGTTCCGGCGCAGCCGTTCCGGTAGTCCAGCCCGGATGCCATCCGGCCTCGTCCTCGAGCCAGACGGCGCAGCCGTTCGCGCCTAACGCCGCGGCGGCCCGCTCCATCACGGTGGGCATCGCCGTGGAGACACGCTCCGCCGCCGCGACGAGCGCCAACAGCTCGGCGAGCGCCGCGACGCTGGGGCCCGCGCCGACCGTGGACGCCGACGTCGCCGACCAGTCCACCGACTCCGCCGTTCGCGCGGCGGTCATCGCGTGCGCCGGCGAGGCAGCGTCGACACCATCCTCAGCCGAGCGCGGCGATGCGCTCGAGGATCTCGGCGTTCTCGCGCCACTGCCCCGGAGTCGCTTCGACGTGCGCCCACCGCACGATGCCGTCGACATCGATCAGGAAGTAGGCGCGGTTGCTGAAGAAGTGATCACCGAAGAGGAGATCCCAGCTCGTGGACAGTTCACGCTTGAAGTCGCTCAGCAGATCGGTGCGAATGCCGTACTTCGACTTGAACTCCTTCAGCGTCGGGATGCTGTCGACGCTCACCGGGAGCACCTCCACGCCGGCCGCCGCGAATTGGTCGTATTGCTCCGAGAACGCGCACATCTCGTCGGTACAGGTACTCGTGAACGCGAGCGGAAAGAAGGCGACGAGCACGGCCTGACGCCCGCGGAACGAGGACAGGGTGACGTCGTGGCCTGACGTCGACGCCAGCGTGAAGTCGGGAGCGGCTTCGCCCTCGACGGGGCGCTGCGCGGTGGCACTCGCGGTCATGCGGGGCTCCGAGGGGTGGTCTGAGTCGAGTGGGGACAGCCGAGCGGAATGGTACCGTCCGCTCGGGACGCCCGCCACCCCTCCCGAACGGGGCGTGCGGCGCCGTCACGAGCGTTGCAGCTCAGCGACAACGAAACAGCCGCCGCCACGGATGTCCGTGACAGCGGCTGTACGCACAACATCTGCTTGAATCGACGAATGCATGGAGCGTGTGGGGCTCGAACCCACGACCCCCGGCTTGCAAAGCCGGTGCTCTCCCAGCTGAGCTAACGCCCCGTACCGCCATCCTGCGATGAACCCGGCGAGCCGAGAATTATATCGACCCCGAGGGTGGTGGGGAACTGGGGCTTCGTGTTCCGCCGGGTTCTCGTCGCCGCGATGTTGGAGTCTCCGAGCAGGTCTGTCGTCGGGAGAGTGGTCCTCTGCGGCCTCTACGGTGAAAAACCGCTACGCCCCGCCCGCACGACACCGCTCGTGTCCAACACCACCCTCAGCCGCCAAGCGCCACCCATCGAACGAAAACGCCGCGAGCACACAGCTCGCGGCGTTCGTTCATCGATCCATCCGAGCGCGGAGGCTATTCGTGAGCCGGAAGGGGCTCCATCGTGCGGGCGTCGACCGGGATCTGCACCTCGTCGCGGTAGGGCGATGTCATCAGGAGGACGCGCATGCGGGGGAAGGAGTCCATGAACCACGTGTAGCAGACGCCCCAGAGGCCGAGCATGCCGAGCGCGGCGCCGATCTCCCAGAGGCCGAATGGAACGTACGTGATCTCACCGTAGGTCGACGGGTAGACCTCGAGGAACCGGTGCAGCCAGAGGCCGAACGTGCTGCAGGCCGCGAAGAAGATGAACGTCGGCTTGTACAGCTTCGCGGCCTTGGACATCAGCCCGAAGAAGGGAACCACGAACATCAGCATGAACACGCTGACCGTCAGGTTCGTCCAGGGCGGCATCAGGCGGAGGCGGAAGTAGTGCGTCTCCTCATACCAGTTGCCGTACCAGATAACGAGGTACTGGCTGAAGGTGAGGTAGCCCCAGAACGCCGTGAACGCGAAGCACAGCTTGCCGAGGTCGTGGAAGTGCGTGTCGTTGACGATGTCGTGCACATTGAGATGTTTCTGCCACCACATCGTGAGCACCGACCAGGTCATGAGCATCACAACCCAGGCGCCCATGAACACCTGCCAGCCGTACATGGTGCTCTGGAAGTGCAACGACAGCGTCATCGACAGATCCCAGGCGAGCACGACCCAGAAGATCCCGAACGCCATGCAGACGGCGATCGCCAGCTTCCCCTGCATCGAGTGCGTGCTGTGCAGCTCGCGACGCTCGTCGCCGAAGCCACGGCGCATGCGATCGCGCAGGCTGCGACCGAAACCATTGCGCGCAAACGGCATGTCGGCATCGGAGGTCACACCGACGTCGAGGCGCACCGCGGACCAGACGTACCAGAGGCTCACGAAGCAGATGATCGCGAACGACAGGATGACGCGCGGATAGAAGAACGCCGGGTTCAGATACGTCGCCTTGGCGCCGGCGGCCGGATCCTCGTGCGTCCAGGTGAAGATCGACTCGGAGCCGAAGGCGAGCAGCACCAGGAGGATGACGAACGCCACCGGGAGGAAGGCGACGTATCCTTCCGCAAAGCGCATGATCGGGCGCGACCAGCGCGCCGTCGTGAGGCGCTGCACGGCGCTGAACGCGACGGCGGCGGACGAGATGATCGTGAAATACAGCCAGTTGAAGTGGAGGGCGCGCCACGCGCGCACGGGATCCACGAACAGGCCGACGATGAAGATGAGAATTCCGACGACCGCAAGGACGAGCGATACCGTCTTCGCGATGCCGGGAATCGGGGCCGCGATCCGGCTCACGACTTCGGCGCGGGGCGGAAACTGCTGCGCATGCGTACTCACTGCTGCGATCCCCCTACGCGTGGAGCGGCTGGCTGAGCGGACGGTTGCGTGATGCCGGGTACCGAATCACCGACCGGCGGTGAGAGCGGCGCGATGCGTTCACCGTTGCGGACCGGTACCGGCGAGCTGCCGTCCGGGAGGCGGAGGAACCCGCTGGGCTTCACGTATGGCGAGGGACGGGTCGGCGCGGTCTCGGTATAGCGGGGCACCGTGTTTCCATTTTCACCCGGATACCCGAGCGGACCGGTGGCGACCGGCAGGCCGCCGGAGCGACCCTGCAGGGCGCGCAGGTAGTTCACGACGTCCCAGCGGTCGTTCTCCTCGATCCGGTTGTACGTCGGCATAAGGCCGCGGCCATTGCGGATGATGCCGAAGATGTAGCCGTCGCTATAGCCCTGGGCCATCGGGCTCACGACGCTGATGCCGACCATCCCGAACAACGTCGCGCGTCCATTCCCCAGCCCGGTATCGCCGTGGCAGGTGGCGCAATTGACCTGATAGTAGCGGTGACCGTTCGCCAGTGATCGCTCGTCCATCGGGATCGGGTTTGCGCCGACAACGGCCGCCACCGAGTCGATGACGTTCGGGAACGGACGGTACGAGACCTGGAACTGCGACACCGCGATCCCCGTGATCGGCACCGACCCCTGCGGATTGCCGCGGAACGGGATCGTGTCGACCGACATCGAGTCAGTGCCGTTGGCGAAGCCGTACGATTCCCACGGCTCGATGCGCGGCTGATCCTTGAAGTCAGTGAACCAGTCGCAGCCAACGAACAGCACGGGCACGGCGGCCAGCACGGCGAGCCGCGTGAGGCGACGTGCTGGAGAAACGGGCGAGGATGCCACGACGGAAGGCTCGAGGGCGAGAAGGCGCAGGGGGGCCTGACGATCAGCGCTCACGTCGCACCTCCCCCGCACCATGGGAGCGGAAGATCGACTCGACAGACTCGGCGCGGTCTGCGTTGCAGCGCACGAACACGCCGTAATCGCCGCCGCTGAAGCGCGGGTCGTAGCCGATCGTGCGGGTGAGCCTGGGCAATCCGCCGAGGATGAAAATGGCGGCGACCGTCGACAGACCGCCGACGAGGATCATGACCTCGAAACCGATGATCGTGTACGGAATCCAGGACGCGATCGCCTTGCCGCCGACGACGAGCGGCCAGTACTCGGACGACCAGATGGCCATCCAGTAGCCGAACGTCACGCCAAGGAGGCCGCCGACGAGCGTGAAGACACGCACCTTGCTCTGCGGGGGATGCACCGCGTGCTCGAGCTCGTGGCGGATCGTCGGCGAGTAGACGTCGAAATCCGTGAACCCTTCGCGCTTGATCTCCTCGATCGCGCCGGTCGCGCCATCGAGTTCGGCGAAGGCACCGAGAACGCCAACCATCTTAGTGCCCTCCGTGCGCCGAAGCGCCGTGCGAGTCCACCGTGCCGCGAAGCTTGGGCGGGATGATTTCCTTCACCTCGGCGATCGCCACCACGGGGAGCTGCTTGATGAAGAGCAGGAACCACATGAAGAACCAGCCGAAGCTGCCGATGAGGAAGCTCATGTCGACCCATGACGGCGCGTAGTCGGACCACTGCCAGGGCTCGAACTCGTGCGAGAGCGAGGGCACCACGATCACGAACCGCTCGAACCACATTCCGAGATTGATGAACAACGACAGAATGAACAGCCAGGTCGGGTTACGTCGCAGCTTCTGCGAGAAGAGCGACATCGGCAGAATCATGTTGCAGGTCAGCATGATCCAGGCTGCCCACCACCACTGTCCGAAAACCCGATTCCAGAAGTACTCCTGTTCGACGGGGACGTTCGAGTACCAGGCGATGAAGAACTCGATGAAGTACGCGGAACCCACCACCAGCGACGTGAACAGCACGACCTTGGCCGTCGCGTCGAGATGGTTGAGCGTCACGTAGTGCTGGAGATTCCACCACTTCCGGATCGGAATGATGATCGTCCAGACCATCGCGAAGCCGGAGAAGATGGCGCCGGCGACGAAGTAGGGCGGGAAGATCGTCGCGTGCCACCCGGGCGTGAGCGCCATGGCGAAGTCGAACGACACGACCGAGTGCACCGAGAGCACGAGCGGCGTGCTGAAGGCGGCGAGGAAGAGATACGCGCGGGCGAAGTGGCGCCACTCGCGCTCGCTGTTCCGCCAGCCCAGCGAGAGGACGGCGAAGATCTGGCGGCGTACGGGGTTGGTCTCCCGGTCACGCAGCACCGCGATGTCGGGAATCAACCCGATGTAGAGGAACGTCGTCGAGATCGTGAGGTAGGTCGAGATCGCGAACACGTCCCACACGAGCGGGCTCTTGAACTGCGGCCAGAGCAACCGCCAGTTCGGATATGGAATGAGCCAGAAGAACTTCCAGGGCCGCCCGATGTGAATGATCGGGAAGAGTCCGGCCGTGAGCACCGCGAACACCGTCATCGCTTCAGCGGCGCGGTAGATCGTCGTTCGGAAACCAGCGCGGAACAGGTAGAGAATGGCCGAGATGAGTGTGCCGGCGTGGCCGATACCCACCCAGAACACGAAGGTGATGATGTAGACACCCCACATCACCGGCGGCTCATAGCCCGCCTGTCCGAGTCCCCAGTAAATCTGATACGTCCAGGCCGCCGCGCCGATGAGCATGCAGAAGATCGCCAGCCCGAGCCCGAGGAACCACTTCCCCGTCGGGCGCAGCGTACCGATGATCTCCTCGTCCACCTGCTCGTACGACTTGACCGCCGGCAACTGGATGTCGGCGGATGGGACGTTCGGGCGCTGGCCGGCAGGATCCGAATAGGGCCGTGCGATGGTTGCCATGGCCGCCCCCTTAAGCCTGAACCGGCGTGGCCGGTCCCGGGTGGATGATGCTCTTCAGATAGACCACGGCCGTGTAGGTGCTGAGGTCGCCGAACACGTGGTACGCGCGTCGGTCGGTTGCAAGTTGCGCCACGGACCACGTGGCGTCCGCCGCGTCGCCGAACACGATCGCGCGTGACGGGCAGGCCTGAGCGCACGCCGTCGTGAATTCATCCGCCTCCACCAACCGCCCCTCGGCGACCGCGCGGTGCTCGGCCTCACGAATGCGCTGGACGCAGAACGTGCACTTTTCCATGACGCCCTTGCCGCGGACGGTGACGTCCGGGTTGAGCTGCCAGTTGAGCGGCTCCGGGAAGGCGTACTGACGCCGATTCGGTTCGCCATAACCGAACCAGTTGAAGTAGCGGACCTTATAGGGGCAGTTGTTGGAGCAGTATCGCGTCCCCACGCACCGGTTGTAGACCTGGACATTGAGTCCGTCCGGCGAGTGGTACGTCGCGTACACCGGGCAGACCGGCTCACACGGTGCGTTGCCGCAATGCTGGCAGAGCATCGGGGCGAAACGCGTGTCGAAGTTCGAGCCGTAGTCCTCCCCGCCCTCGAAGTAGCGCTCGATGCGAATCCACGTCATCTCGCGCCCCTTCACGATGTTCGCGCCGGGCCGCTCGTCCCACGTCAGCGGCGACGTCGCCCGGCCCTGCCAGGGCGCACCCACCGTGGGGATGTTGTTCTCCGCGTAACAGGCGGTCACGCAGGCCGAGCAGCCCGTGCACCGCGCGAGGTCGATGGTCATCGCCCAACGGCGCGACGCCATCTTGCTCCAGTGCTGCGGGTCGTACATCCCCTTGTCCTTCGAGTCCGGATCGGCCAGCTCACCCTGCGCATCGGCCGCGACGGGCGAACGCAGCCCCGGCAGCGGCTCGTAGCTCGGAACACCGGGGATGTCGTGACCGTGGTCGTCGGTGACCGGCGCCATGAGTTCGGCAACGGTCATCGCCTGGGCGATCCCCCGCCCATGCTGGCGCGCCGATCCCTCGGTCGTGACGAGGTCGTCGAAGCCGCCGGTCTTGGTGACGCGGCACTTCGTGACCGAGTAGGCGAGCCCACCGGACTGCGCGTCCTCGGCCGCCGGCACCGCGATCAGCGGATTGACGCCGATACCGGCCGCGTACCGGCCATAGGCCGTATGTCCGCGGCCGAGCGGCATCGCCACCGTGTCGGGATGAATGCCCAGGTAGAGATAGGCGGGCGCGGTGACGCTCCCGGTTCCCGTCGTGATGGTGACCAGATCTCCGTTGTCGATTCCCATATCCCACGCGCGCGTGGGATGGATCTCGATCCAGGTCTGCCAGGCGATCTTGCTGACGGGATCGGCCAACTCCTGCAGCCACGGCTTGTTGGCGCCCGACCCGGTGCCGAGCAGCGGCGAAGGGTAGATGTGGAAGAAGAAGTCTCCCTCCGTTTGCGCGATCGCGGGCAGGGCGGCCACAGGCGCCGGCGCGGGACGCACGGCGGCCGCGGACTGACCAACGTTCCCCGCGATCAGCCCCGTCTGGAGCGCCGACGTCAGCGCCGCGGCGCCACCGGGGATCCGGCCGATGAGCCAGTCGCGATAGAGATGTTCGCGCGGCGTCGTGGTGACGGCGCCCGGAGCAGGAGCGGGCACGACCTGGCTTCCGAGCGCCGCTGCACCCGGGACCTCGACGCCCGGCGAGGTCGCTCCGGAGATCGCCAGCGGCGCAGCGCTGAGCGCGCCACCGCCGGTCAGGAGCAGCAGCAGGTCCGCCGTGGGCCGCGTGTTGAACACCGGGTCCATCGTCGGCTGCTGGAGCCCGATCAGTCCCGGCACCGGCTGCGCATCGCCCCACGACTCGAGCGCGTGATGATCAGGCAGAATCAGATCGCAGAGGAGAGTCGTCTCGTCCGGGTAGCTCGAGAAGCTGACCTTGAAGGGGACGCGGGCCATCGCGGCCGCGAAGCCAAGCGCCGGCGGCGTGGTGAAGGCCGGATTCGCGCCGCGGACGAAGAACACCGGGACCTGCCCCGAGGCCATCTGCTCCACGACGCCGCGCACGTCCGCGTAGGAAGCGGCGCGCTCGAAGGCGGTCGCGGGCGAGCCGGGAAGGATCGTCACGCCGACGTTGCCGAGCGCCTGGTTCAGCGCCGCCGCGGCAAGTGCCACCTCCATCGCGTCGGCACCGCGCGTGCCGGCGAGGATCATGCTTCGTCCGGCGCCCCGCAGTTCGTCGGCGAGTCCCTGCAGCAGCGTCGGCTCGACGCCGGCGGCTTCGGCGGCCTGGGCGATCGAGGCGGTGCCCGTGCCGCCGAGCGCCTGCATGATGGCCAGCTCGGAGCCCGGCCGGCACGGAATCCACTGATCGGCGTTGAGGCCGGTCAGGGAGCGCCGAGGACCGACGTAGACGAAGCGCGGCGCGTTCTGGAGCTGCGCCCGCGCATCGGCGAAGTTGAGCTGCTGCGGAACCGCGGCGCCCCAATCGTCGAGGAAGTCGGCGCCGACGGAAACGATCAGTCGCGCCTGCGTGAAGTCGATCGTCGGCCACGCCACGCCGTATGCCTGACGATGGGCGGCGATCGTGCCAAGGTTCAGATCCGCATCGTAGCTGAGATGCCCGGGGATGCCGCGCGTCGCCAGCCACTGATCCAGCACGACCGGGAAGCTGCCGCTCTCGTGCTGGTTGATGAAAACCCCGTTCGCCAGCGCGGGTCCGGCCTGATCGAGGCGTGTGTTCAGCTCCTGGAGCGCGCGATCCCAGGTGATCGGAACGAGCCGCTCGCCTTCGCGCATCATCGGACCGCGGAAGCGATCCGGATTATAGAGCCCCTGCAGGGCGGCCTGCCCTTTCGAGCAGATCGCGCCCTGATTGAGCGGATGTGCCGGATTGCCCTCGAGCTTGATCGCGCGACCATCGCGAACCTCGGCGATCACACCGCACCCCGCGGCGCACTCCCGGCACGTCGTCGCGTAATAGTTCGAGACCCCCGGGACCGTCTGATCCGGATGGTTCAGATAGGGTATCAGGCGCTCGACGCTGTCGGAACTGCATCCGACCGTGCCGGCCGCGGCGCCCGTCGCGCCGAGGACCTTGAGGAACTCGCGGCGCTTGAGGCCCGAGGATCCCGACGTAGTGCTCATGAGCGATCAAACCTCAAGACCGTCCGAACGGCCGCGCGAGGCGCGACCGGTGGGCACGGCGACATGACGGTGGTGGGATGCACGCGGCCTAGTAGTGGCAGGTGCTGCAATCGTAACGCACCTGGCGCTCGACGTGACAGTTGACGCACCAGCCCATGTTCAGCGACGCATACTGGAACACGCGCGGCATCTCCTGCACCTCACCATGGCACGTCTGGCAGCTCACGCCGCCGTTGACGTGACGCTGGTGCGGAAACTGGACGTAGTCCGGCACCTTGTGGATGCGAACCCAGGGTATTGGCAGTGAGTCGCTCCAGTACTGAGTCAGCTTCTGGATCTCCGGGCTCCCCGTCGCCACGATCGAGTGGCATCCCATGCAGGTCGCGACCGCCGGCAAGCCAGGATCTGGTGCCTTGTTCGCCGAGAAATGGCAATAGAGGCAGTTCATCCCCGCGCCCTGCACGTGCACCGGATGCGGAAAGTTGATCGGCTGCTCGGGCGCGTACCCTTGCGGCGAGGAGGCGCCGCTGTATGCCCACGGACCACGCTCGGCGACCGTGTCGATCGACGCGCGGACCTCATCCACGGTGGGCAGCGGGGCCGGCGCGGCGCCCGCCTGCTGGGCGGCGCCCGCCTGCTGCGCGGCGCCCGCCTGCTGCGCCGTCTGCGCGCCGCTGTACGCGGAGAGCAGGGTCGCAATAACGGCAATCACGGCGAGGCCGGGAACTGCCGCCCACTTCCTCCTTCTCGTCATCACGTGCGACCTGTGACTGGGCTTGATATCCGAATGAATCACTTGGGTTTGTGAATGCATTCACAAACACGATCGGCTGGGCGGGAATCTGTCCGGATCACCCGTCCCACGCAAGACCGTACGCCGCGTGTTAGCCCACTATCTACGTGGTATCTACTGTTTGCGATGCACACGGCGGCGCTCACCCGCCCGATTCGCGTGTGGCGCATCCGTAAACACACGTTCGTGGATGCGACTCGGTCGCGCGCTGCGCCGCCGCGGCGGTGCCTGCGTCGTCAGGCAGGAGTGCGTTCGCGTCCCGCGCCGAGCCACCCGCCGCCGGCCGCGGAGTCCTGAGCGCGCGCGACGGCGGACGGACCGGCGAGCCGATCGGCTTCGGCCCGTGCGTCGGCGACCAGCGCAATGCCGTCGGCTGCGTCGCGCGCGGCATCGAGGAGGGTGGTCACGTCGACGCGGCGGGCGTCGCCGGCCGTCAACCGCAGCAGGTCGAGGCGAATGCGCTCCAACGCGGCCACGGTGCGAGCGAGATCGGTGCGCGCGACCTCGCGGGCGCGACCGAGTTCGCGCACGGTATCGGCACGGCGGGCGAGCAGCGCACCGTCGGCATCGGCGGCGCGCGCCGCGGCCGCGCCGGCCAACTGCCCTTCCGCCGCGCCGATCAGGCCGTGGAGCTCATCCACGGCACGGCGGGCCTCGGTCGCCCGGGCCTCCAGCCGGCGCACCACGTCCGGTACATCGCCGAGCTCTTCGCGAAGAGTCCGCGGCAGGGCGGCGAACAGGTCAGCCGCTGCCAGACCGAGCGCGAGCTCGGTGGCCCGTGAGACGGGTACGGACGACGATGCCCCGCCCCGTCGACCGAGCCAGCGGGCGGCGAACTCTCCGACGCGGCTGTTCCAGACCGCACCGCGGAGCCGCCCGACCATTCCCAGCTTGAGTTGGCGTCCGAAGATCGGCGCACCGAGCGCGCTCGCGGTCGCTAGAGCCCCCACCGCCCCAATGGTCGTCAATCCCACCACCCACTGGAGCATCATCGGGGAGAAGAGCGGCTCGAACGTCTCGCGCACGAAGCTCGCGCCGAGCGTCGCGGCGGTCGCGACGAACGAGCCGAAGGTCGCTAGCCCCGCCCACCCGAAGCCGCGCAGCAGACGGGCGGCGAGCGTCGGGCGCTCGTCGAAATCGTGGGCGAGCTCCTCACGGCGTTGGGCCGTGCGCTGAGCGAGCGCCAGCCGGAGATCGGCAAGCGCATAGCCGCTCTGGAGGACGCGCATCGCGTGGCGCAGCTCGAAGACGAGCACGGGGATGATGGGCAGGATGCCGAGCGCGACGACGAATGGCTCCACGCGCTGCTGGGTGATGAAATTCATCACGGTCGGCACGGCGAACATCGCCGACCACGCGACGTAGAAGCCGCGCGCCGGATCCTCGGCGCGCGCCCAGGCCCGGAGCGGCAGCGGCAACTCGGCGCGTCGCACGAGACCGGGCGCCAGCGCCTCGGCGAGCGCCTCCCCGCTGGAGTAGCGCGCGTCGGGCGACTTGGCGAGGCATCGCTCGATCGCCGCCACGAGGGCGTGCGGCGCGTCAGGCACCAACTGCGCCAGTGGGACCGGCGTGGCCGAGAGTTGGCGGGCGAGGACCACCGCGGCGCTTCCGCCGTCGATCGGCAACGTGCCCGACAGCGCGAGGTAGCCGACGACGCCAAGCCCGTAGAGATCGCTCCGGCCGTCGAGCGGCTCGCTGGCCGCCTGCTCGGGACTCATGTAGTGCGCCGTTCCCATCACCGTTTCGGGATCGGTGACGGTCGAGACGGTGTCACCGAGCTGCGCGATGCCGAAGTCGCTCACGAGCACGCGACCGCTGTCGCGCTCGATCAGGATGTTGTCCGGCTTCACGTCCCGATGCACGACGCCCTGGGCGTGCGCGTAGGCGAGCGCCCAGGCGACGTCGCGCAACGTCCGGCTGATCTCGTCAGGCGGCAGCGTGCCGCGTGCCCGCAGCCGCTCGCCAAACGTCTCGCCGTCGACGTAGGCCATGGCGAAGTAGACATACTCGCCCGCCTCGCCGACGCGGTGGATCGGCACGATGTTCGGGTGCGAGAGGCGGGCGGCCGTGCGCGCCTCGCGCACGAACCGCTCGCGCAATCCGGGTCGCGCCCCGATCGACGGCGGGAGCACCTTGATCGCCACCCACCGTTCCAGCTCGACCTCGCGGGCGAGATAGACGATCCCCATGCCGCCGCGTCCCAGTTCGCGCTCCAGCGAGTACTGCCCCGCGAGGGCCTGCTGAACCGCGAAGAATTCGGCGTCGGGGGATGGGGGCATGGGAGTCGCTGGTGGGAGGTGCCGACCCTACGTGAGGCAGTGTAGCTGGTTTCACCGCATCGCGATTCCTCGCGCAGTTCAGCCTGGCGCCCGCGCGAACGCTTCGACATCCGCGAGCGCCGCTGGGCGCAGCTCGTCGGGCAGCATGGCCAGATTCGCCGTCGGGGACTGCGTGAGCCGCAGCGGCCACCCGGTGCCGAAGCAGAGCCGGGCCCCGCCGAGGGTGCGCAGCAGGTGGGCGAGGTGATCCTCCGGCGGTCCCCAGATCCAGGAGATGTCGTAGAGGACGCGGCGCTGTTCGTCCGGCGTCAGCCCCCAGTGCACCTCCTCGATCCACTCGCGGCCGGCGCCGAGGACGATCAGTCGCACCCGATGGGCGCGGCGGGCGAGTTCCCGCACGGTCGCCGCGGGCAGGTCGCCCGCCACGTCGAGCCGGCTGCGCTGGCGGAGATCCTCGAATCGCACGGGAAGCACCAGCGCCATCCCCGCCCCGCCACAGGCATCGGCGAGTGCGACCAATGACGGATGTTCGCCACCGACGCCGACGTGCTGCGGGTACGCGCGTACCGCCGGGGCTGCCTGCGCGAGGGCGCGGTCGAGTTCGCGCTCCCATCCGGGCCAGCCGGGCGCGATGGTCGGGACCGGACGCAGGACGTCGGCGTGAGGTGCCAGCCGCTCGTACAGCTCGGCGTTCCCCGGCGATGGATCGCGCCAGAACGCGGACGGGAGGTGCGCCGTCCAGGCGGCGTCGAGCCCCTCGCGCCGAACAACCCGCGCCAGAATCTCGGGGTCGGGATGCGGGACGTGCCGGAACGGAAATCCGCCGATCGCGGTATGCACGTCGATGCGGCGGCCGCTCATCGCGACGCCTCACGCGTGGGAGCCGCGGCGAGCGACGCGGCATCGGGAAACGCGTGCGGCGGGAAGACGCGAACTGCATTCCCCCACCGTACGGCCGCCAGCTCGTCAGGCGGCAGGCCGATCACGTCGAGGGCGTGCAGCTTGGCGAGCCCGGTTTCCATGGTCACGTCCGACCCCCAGATGAGCCGGTGCGCGCCGACGGCCTCGAGCGCCCGATCGAGCATCCCGCGATCCGTACCGCTCCCGGAGAGCTCCAGCAGCAGGTGGGGCGCGTCGCGCGCGACCTCGAAGGTATGCTGATAGTCGCCGCCGCCACCGATGTGTGCCAGCAGAATCGTCAGGCGTGGATGGCGATGCGCGAGTGCCGCGAGATCGACGGCGTCGGAGGCGTCCTGCGACGGCCAGTGGCGGGTACGGTGTTGCCAGGCGTGATGCAGCATCGGTAGCTGGTGCTGCACCGCGAATTCGGCCACGGGGTCGAGCAGGCGGTCGTCCGCCCGGCGGCTGGCGAGAAGCTTCACCCCCACCGTGCCCGACTCCACGCCACGCTGTAGCTCGGCGAGCGCGTGCGCCGTGTGATTGGGGTTCACGACCGTGTACGCACGCACGCGGTTCCCCTGCTCCTCGACCAACCGATACATCGCCGTGTTGCCGAGCGTGACGTCGGCGGGCGAGGGAAAGTAGACGGGCGAACGGTAGCCCCAGCTCCCGAGGATCGACGCGACGTGACAGGTGATTCCCATGCGCGCGCCCGCGCGAAGGCGTGCCTCGTTCCGCGCCGCCCAGTCGCTTCGCCCGCATTCGGCATGGTAGAAATGGCCGTGCACGTCGATCAGCGGCCCCGCACCGGCCATCGGGGGCGGCCGCTCCGGCCATGCGATCAGCGGCGCGTCGTCAGGCATCGGCATGCTCTGCCTCCCTCGTGGTAACGGCGGCGAACCCGGAGCGCGCCGCGCGGGCGATCGCCGAGATGGCACCATCGTCGTGGCTAAGTGCCGCAAAGTTGTAGGCACCGCGCTTGAACAGCACGCCCGCCTCACGCGCCGCCCGCAGGTAGCGTCGTTCCGCGCCCGGGTCGTCGAAGTGCAGGAACCACATCTGGGGGATCCCTCGCAACTCCACACCATCCACCCGATACTCGGCCAGTGCGCGGCGGACCGCGTCCTGCTGCCGCTCGCCGATGGCGGCCAGTTCGCGGACGACGTCGCTCCGCGCGTGACGATCGAGCACGACGCGTGCGGCGGCCAGCGCCACGGTTTCGCCGGCGAGCGTGCTCGAGATCCAGCTCCGTCGTGCGGCATCCATCACCGCGGCGCGCCCAACCACCGCCGCGAGCGGAAGGCCGTTGGCCATCGCCTTTCCGAACGTCGCGAGGTCGGGCACGACGTCGCTGATCGCCTGCCAGCCGCCCGTCGCGACCCGGAAGCCGGTCTTGATCTCATCATAAATCAGCACCGCGCCGGTCCGATCGCACGCGGCGCGGAGTGCGTGAAGCCATGCCCGGTCGGGCGCCCGTTCGATCACCGGCTCGATGATGATCGCGGCGAGGTCGGAACCCGCAGCGGCAACCGCGGCGTCCAGCGCCGCGACATCTCCCGCGGCAATCGGGGTGTAGTCGGCGCGGGCGCCGGCCGGAACGCCCGCGGCGTCGCTCCACCAGTCGAGCCAGCCGAAGTACCCGCTCCCGATCACTCGCGCGCGGCCCGTCGCGGCGCGCGCGATTCGAACCGCTGCCGCGACCGCCTCGGCGCCCGTCTTGAGGAAGCGCACCTGGTCGGCGCAGGGGATCACCGCGCACAGTCGTTCGGCTACCTCGACTTCGAGCGCACTCGACAGGCCGGTGGTATTCCCGGCCGCGGCGGCGGCAATCACCGCGCGGGTCACCGCTGGATCGGCATACCCGAACGCCACCGCGCCAAGCGCCATGGTGCAGTCGACCAGCTCACGACCGCCGACAGTCGTCAGGCGGACGCCGTGGGCGGACGTGTAGTGCGCCGGGCCTGGCTCGTCGTCGTCCCCGAACAACGCGGCCGGCCGCTTGCTCCCCGTGGACGCGGCGCCGGGGATGACCGCCGCCGCGCGATCCCGCCAGCGCTGCTCGGCGGCCGGTCCCACCTCGGCCGGCCCACGGGTGTCAGCGAGTGGCAGGGCGGCGCGGTGTGCGCGGTCCATTGCGCGTCGCACCTCGATCGCCATGGCGCGATAGAGCTCGATCTCGCGCGCGTCGGGATCGGCGCGGTACGCCAGCGAGCGCAGCGAGCGCACGACGAGATCGGGATTGCGGGTCTTGAAGAAGTCGAGAGCCTCGAGGGAGGCGGCCACGTCGGCGAACAGGCGCTCGTACTGGTCGTGCGTCGCGGCCTCCGCGTCCTTGCGCGGCGGCGCGAGCCCGCGTGTGGCGTCGCCGACGGCCAGATGCAGTTCGTACAGCGCCAGGAGGACGGCCTGCGCCAGATTGAGCGAGGCATGCTCGGTGGTCGGCACCGTGACCGTAACCTGCGCGCGGTCCAGCGCCTCGTTGGGCAGGCCGTCGTCTTCCCGTCCGAACAGCAGCGCGACAGGACCGCTGGCCGCGCGGCCGAGCAGCTCCGGCGCCAGCTCGCGGGGCGTCGTCAGGCGCCATTTGGCGGCACGCCGCTTTCCAGCGAATCCGGCCACGAAGACGCAGTCGGCCAACGCCTCGTCGAGATCACCAACGTGCCGGATCCGGGCGACGAGATCGCGCGTATCGTGGGCGATCTGCTCGATCCGGTCGGCATTGTACGACACGGGACGCACGAGCACGAGATCGCGCACGCCCATGTTCTTCATCGCCCGGATGGTCGCGGCGATGTTGACCGGATCCTGTGGTTCATACAGCACGATGCGCACGGCGTCGAGCAGCGACGCGGGGGTAGGATCGGCGTCGTCAGGCATCGAGGCGGAACCGGAGGAAGCGGCTGGGGTCCTGACGGTCACCGCGCAGCCAGACGCGCTCGCCGCGCGCGCCGGACAGCACGAGCTGGCCCCGGCGTCGCTCACGATCGGGCGGCATCTCGTTCACGAGCACGTCGAGAGCGAAGCGCGGCGCGTCGGGGGTGACGATCGCGGCCAGCGGCACATCGATGCGCAACGCCCATCCGCTGCGCGTCTCGCGCCACCACGCCAGAATGTCGACCTGTGTCGCGGCGCCGGTGCGTGGGGTCACGCGCACGCGACCGGCGTCGCGGTCGGGCACGAGGAGCCATACGAGGTGCCGGTCGAGCGACGACTCGTTCTCGGCCCCCAGCACGTGGAGCTGCACGCCGTCACTGTTGATGTCGGGGTGCTCGTTGTCCAGCGGGTTCTCGTCGGTCGGCGGGGCGAACGCCAGCCCGGATTTCCGGACGTCGATCTCGAGGGCGAGGCGTCCGGCGACCGTGGCGAGGCGCACACGCGCCGTCGGGCGTCCGGCTTCGTCCCAGCGCTGCTCCGACCCTCGCCAGTGCGGTTCGCCGAGCTCATACGCGCGCGCCGCGGTCGGAAGCGGGACGTGAGCGCCGCCCCAGATGTCGTCAGGCAGCCGCGGCAGCAGCTCGGACGGGCGATCCGCGCCCGGCGCCGACTCGGCCGCCAGATTGGCCGCGAGCCGGCCGTCGTGACCCGTCAGACCACCGAGGTCGATGCTGCTCCGCGCGTGCCGGGCGAACAGCTCCACATGCCATCCCTCCGCGGTGCGCCAGTGCTCGTGTCGCGTGCCGTCGGCGCACTGCACGACCAGCGCGCTCCGTTCATCCGCCGCCGCCGGCGCGGACGTGTCGTCAGGCGGAGCGAACTCGTGGCGCGTCGGCGTTCGCGCGGCCAGCGTCGCCTCGTCCACCCCGCCGGCCCAGCTCCAGACCGTGGCGATGCGACCGGCGGCCCCCGTCTGCCGGGCGACGACGAATCGCGCGAGCGCGCTCCCCGGCGCGCCAGGCCCGGTCGCGCGCCACCAGGTTGGCGCGGGCGACGCCAGCACCCACGCGGTGATCCGCTCGTCGCCGATGCGTGCCCGCAACTGCTGCGCGCTGCCACGAGCTGCGGCATGCTCAACCTCGCTCAGGAACGAATCGCCGTCGATCGACGCGGACGCCGTGCCCGCGGCGGGTGGCGCGCCAGGCTCCCACCGCTCGATCCCGATCACGTCGGCGTCGACGTGCGCCGGCAGATCGAAGGTCGTCGGCTCAGGCGTCGACCAGGTGACCTCGTCGACCAGGTAATCCGGCATGACGACGAGCGTCCGCCTGACGACGGCGCCCGGTGCGATGTCATTGACCGCCGCATCGGCCCAGGTGGCGGCGCCGCGGTCCTCCCACGCCAGCAGATGGCCCGCCACGGGCGCCTGCGGTAGCCCGCCGATCAACGGCGCCTGGTGGGCCAGCGTGCTGCGGTACCAGTGGAGTTGCGGCTCGGTGTACGATCCCGTTCCCGGATCGTCGAGCCACCGCCGAGTACCGTGCACGAGCATGATCCCCAACCGGTCGGGGTGGCCGTGGCCGCCGCCCGTGTGGCCATAGTCGAGCGCGGCGTAGAGCTCGCCCGCCGATCGCCTGACGACGGCCAGCCCCTGCTGCGCCATCAGGACGGATCGCGGCGCGAACTGTTTCCCGAGCCGCGGATCGGCGAGCGCGCAGAGGAGCGAGCGCCATCCAAGGTCGGCGCGATCGAGGGCCGAGGCGGGTTCGTTGCGCTCGGCCTCGCCAGTCGACCGCCAGCGGCCGGTATCGCGACGCTCGGCGCCCGGCGCGTACAGCGTCGCGAGCGCGCCGGCGAGCACCGGATCGCCGGGATCCCGCGCGAGCCCGAGCTCCGCCAGTTCCGCGAATCGCCACTGGCGGAGCGACACCGCGTGCTGCGAGTCGCGGCGCGCGGGCGCGGTCAGGTCGGGGAGCGCGGTTAGAAAGGGCGCGGCGGCCGAGCGGCGCCACCGGTCGGCCAGCGCTGCCGGCACCACGCCGCCGCGCCGCTCGAGCATGGTGACGCCGTACCAGAGCCCGCGCTGCACGAACTGGTGGTAGTTCTCCCCCTCGTACCAGGTACCATCGCCGAGCAGGCCGTGTCCGAGGTGGTGGACGATGCCGTGCCGCCCCTCGATCGCGGTGGCGAAACCCGCGTCGTCGCCGAGCACCCCGGCGGCCGCCGCGAGCGCCGCGGCGTGCCACACCTGACGATTGCTATCCCCCTCATTGAAGGCCGCGATCAGCGCGCGACTCGGCTCGATCAACCGGTCGCGCATCTCCGCGCCGACGTCGGCCGCGGCCCCGCGTGCCTCCAGCAGGTCCAGCGTCAGGCAGAGGTGGAGCAGCCAGAGCGACTCGAGATAGGTGCTGAAGAACGGCCGTCCGGGGCCGAGCACGTTGTCGCGGTTGGGATAGGTGAGATACGCCGCGGTGTAGGCCGCGAGGACGTCGCGGGCGTACCTCGCGAACCGCTCCGCACCGGTCACCGCGTGCAGCGCCGCCGCCTGCACCGCACGCTCGGCGAGCCAGAGCTGGTAGCCCATGATCCACCACTGGTGGTGCGTCTCGCCGCGTTCGACCGACCCGCACCGCGGGCATCGATGCTCCGTCGGCTGGTAGGGATCGAAGGTCAGCAACGTGCCGTCGGTGGCGCAGCGGCCGCCACCTCGCGTCAGGCGCGCCTTGCCCGCTGGGAGCTGCGGGCGGGCGGCGATCGCGCGATCGAGTTCCGCACCGAGCGAGACAGCGAGCGGCGCCAGCGGCGCGTCGGAGCCCCCGACGAGCGCAGCGCGCGCATCGAGGCCGGCACTGTCGAGCAGCAGGCTCACGGGGTCTCGTCAGGCACGAGCGACCAGCGGGCAACCGTGGCCAGTTCGCCGCGCAGGTCCATCTGAACGCCCCGCAGCCGCGCCGAGACACCCTGGACGCCCCGCGCGTGCCAGAGCCAGGCGACCGGCATTTCGCGCGCGAGCGTCTGCTGCACCTGCGCCCACGCTGCCTGACGAGCATCGGCCGAACCCGCCGCGCGCGTCGCCGCGAAGCCGGCGTCGAGCTCCGGGGTGTGGAAGGCGGCGTAGTCCAGCGCGCCGCCGGCGAGTCGCGAATCGAACATCGCGGCAAGGTAGGCGAGCGAGAGGTCCCCGGGAATGCCCGTGATCAGGAGATCGAACGTCTTCTCCGCCCCGCGCGCGAGCGTGAGGAAGGCCCCGAGTTCGAGTTGCCGGATCTCGAGCGCGACGCCGATGCGCGCGAGATCATTCTGGATCAACTGCTCCACCGCGTTGTCCGAGCTGCCGACGGTGATGAGCGTGACGCGCAGTGGCTGGCCGTTCCGCACGCGGACGCCACCGGTGCCCGTCCCACCGCGCCAGCCGGCGCTGTCGAGCAGCGCCCGCGCGGCTACGGGATCGTGGAGCGCCGTCGACGCGACCGCCAGCGGGTTGTCCGGGGGGACCGGACCGGCGGCCGGCAGGCCGAAACCGGCGAGGGTCGCGTCGATCACGCGCTGGCGGTCGACGGCGAGCCCGACCGCGCGACGCACGCGGACGTCGTCGAATGGCGGACGCGACGCGTTGAAGACGAGCCCCGTCGTGAACAGCACCGGGTAGGTGGCAACCCGGAGTCGCG
>JBBQHX010000004.1:0-41347 GCA_038324385.1 Gemmatimonadales bacterium
GAAGAGCCCCTCCGCATGATCGTGCAGAACGCGGGCGGCGAAGGCTCGATTGTGCTCGAGAAGGTTCGCGCCTCGAAGGATGACAAGTTCGGCTACAACGCCCTGACCGACAACTACGAAGATCTGGTCGCGTCGGGCGTGATCGATCCGACCAAGGTGACCCGCACGGCGTTGCAGAACGCCGCGTCGATCGCCGGACTCCTGCTCACGACGGAAGCGATCATCGTCGAGCGGAAGGACGACAGGCCCTCGGCGCCCGCGGGCGGCGGCGGTGGCATGGGCGGGATGTACTAGGCGCTCGACTGCTCGACCTCACCCTCACGAGGGTGACACGAAGGGGGCGGCGCCGTCAGGCGCCGCCCCCTTCGTGCGTCGCGCCGCACCGGGCCGGACGTTCGGCGCGAACGCGCCAGGCAGCCACGGCTCGCCGCGTCAGGCGCTCGCCGGGAGCGTCGCCATGTCGATCACGAAACGGTACTTGACGTCGGACTTGAGCATGCGCTCGTAGGCCGTGTTGATATCGGCAGCCGCGATCAACTCGATGTCCGATGTGATGCCGTGCTCGGCGCAGAAGTCGAGCATCTCCTGCGTTTCCGGCAGGCCGCCAATCAGCGAGCCCGCCAACCGCTTCCGGGATACGACGAAGGCCATTGCCGGCGGGGTTGGATGGGGCACGACGTTGCCGCCAAGCAACACGAGCGTTCCGTCGCGACGCAGCGAGTTCACCGCGGGCGACAGGTCGTGCGGCGCGCTCACAGTGTCGAGGATCAGGTCGAGCGAATTGACGACGCGCGCCATGTCGGCCTCGTCGGTCGACACGACGACATCATGCGCGCCGAGCCGCCGGCCGTCGGCAGCCTTGCTCGGCGACGTGGTGAACAGCACCACCTCGGCGCCCATTGCCGCGGCGAGCTTGACCGCCATGTGCCCCAGGCCGCCCAACCCGACCACGCCGACTCGCATCCCGGGACCGGCGTTCCACTCGCGCAGGGGCGAGTAGGTGGTGATTCCGGCGCACAGTAGCGGCGCGGCGGCAGCCGGGTCGAGTCCATCCGGAATGCGCACGACGAATCGCTCGTCGACCACGATCCCATCCGCATAGCCGCCCTGCGTCGGCTTGCCGGTCTGCTTCTCGACCCCGCCATACGTCCCGACGAAGCCATTCTCGCAGTACTGCTCCAGCCCGTCGTTGCACGAGGCGCAGGTCCGGCAACTGTCGACGAGGCACCCGACCCCCACCATGTCGCCCGCGGCGTGGCTGGTCACCTCGGCGCCCGTCGCCACCACCCGACCGACGATCTCGTGTCCCGGCACCTGCGGATACGCGATCTCGCCCCATTCCCCACGCACGGTGTGCAGGTCGGAGTGGCACACGCCACAGAACAGGATGTCGATCTGTACATCGGTCGGACCCGGCGTGCGACGGTCGAACGCCCAGGGAGCGAGTGGTTCGGTAGCGCTGAACGCAGCGACGGCTCGGGTGGTCATGGGTGGATCTCCAGGGAACGGGTTCGGGGTGCGATGGAATCAAAGGGTAGCCGCCGCCGCGAGGCGAAGCCAACTCTGCGGCAGACGGTTCGTGAACGCGTCGCGTCCGCACGGTTCTGCCGTCGTCGGCCGTCCGACCCACCGTCAGCCGGCCGCCCGTCAGGTCATCACGCCGGTCGCTAGACGCCAGCCGGAAGCCCGTGCTCGACCGCGCGGCCGAGATGCTTCCGCCGCGACGGCGACTCGGGCAACGTCCCGCCGAGCTGCGGAAGTAGCGCGCGGGCCACGTCCGCGCCGTCCACCGCCGTGATCAGCTCGTGTAGCAGCCCGTCACCGAGTCCGTAGACGACGCCGTGCAGCACCGGCCGGCGCCCACGCTCCCACGAACTGCGGATCGTCGAGTTGAGCGTCAGCTGATAGATCTGCTGGATCACGTTGAGCTCCACCAGCCGATCGGTTCGCTTCGTCTCATCGGGGAACTCGCTGAGTTCGTCGACACAGCGATCACGGAGCGCCCGCAGGTTGCCGATCCAGTAGTCGACGAGTCCGAAATGCTCGTCCGTCATGGCTGCCTTCACCCCGCCGCACCGGTAGTGCCCACAGACGACGACGTGCTTGACGTCGAGCACGTCGACGGCGTACTGCACAACCGACAGCGCATTGAGGTCGGAGCTGAAGATCTGGTTGGCGATGTTGCGATGCATGAACAATTCGCCGGGCTCCGTCTGCGTCAGCGCGTTCGTCGGCACGCGGCTGTCCGAGCACCCGATGAACAGCGTATGCGGCTCCTGGGTCATCTCGCGACGCGCGAAGTATTCGGGATCCGCGGCGATCATCCGGTCCGCCCACGCCCGGTTCTTCTCGAACATGCGTCCGTAATCATCCATGGCTCATCTCCGTGCGGGGGGCGTGGACCGCCCGACGTGCGGCAGCGCGGTGGTGACGTCGCCGCACGCCGTGAGCAGGCGGCGACTCCGTCACGAGTGCGACGGCGTCGTCGGCAGTTCCGGCACACCGACCAGGCGATAGTCGATGTTCTTCAGCTTGGCGGTCTGCTTGAAGTCGAGCAGCAGTTCCACGACGTCGTAGTCGATGGCGGTCGTTTGGCGGGCATCGATCTCCACCCGGCTGCCCGGCTGGATCGCCGCGAGCGTCGTGGCGACGTTGGCCTTGCCGAGGAAACTGGCCTGCGACGGCAGCGTGTAGCGAGTCAGCACCGATCCCGGAGCGCTGGTCGGGATGAGCATCGCGCTCTGCGCATGATCGCGAAGGATGTAGAACATACCCACCGAGAGTCCGACGGCGATCCCGACCAGGAGATCGGTAAACAGAATCGCGACGATCGCGACGATGAACCGGATGAAGTGATCGCGTCCGACCTTCCACGCCGATCGGAAGAGCGCCGGGTGGGCGAGCTTGAATCCTGTGTACAGGAGCACGGCCGCGAGCGCCGACAGGGGAATCGGGTTGAGGATTCGCGGCAGGGCAACGACGGCGAGCAGCAACCAGACGCCATGGAGGATCGCCGACAGTTTCGTCTTGCCGCCAGCGTCGACGTTGGCGGAGCTGCGGACGATCACGCCCGTCAGGGGGAGGGCGCCGACCAGGCCCGCCACCGTGTTACCGGCCCCTTGGGCCAGCAGCTCGCGGCTGGTCGGGGTCTGCCGCTCGTACGGATCGAGCTTGTCCGTCGCCTCGACGCTGAGCAGCGACTCGAGGCTCGCCACGATTGCCAGCGTCGCGGCCACTCTCCATACGTCCACGCTCCCGGTCATCGACCATGCCGGGAACGCGAGCTCGTCGAGCAGGCCGAGCGGTGAATCGGGCACCGGCAGCTGGACGAGGTGGGACGTCTGGATGGCCCAACCAGGCGCTACCAGCCCGAGGAGGGCATTGAGCGCCAAACCCATTACGACCACCGCGAGCGGTCCGGGAAGCCACCCAAGCTTTTTCAGCGCCGGACGGGGAAAGAGCGCGAGGATGACCAATCCGAGCACGGATGTGATCAGGGCGCCGGGCTGAATCTGCGCGAACGCGGTGCCGATCGCCGAGAAGGTGTTCTCGCCCGTCGCCTGGAGAAACGATTCGTCGTCGAACGTGTCGACGTCGTACCCCAGGGCGTGCGGGATCTGCTTCAGGATCAGGATGAGCCTGATCGCGGCGAGCATCCCCTTGATCACGCTCGACGGGAAGTAGTACGAGATGACGCCCGCGCCGACGAGTCCGAGTCCGATCTGCATCAGGCCAGCGAGAAACATCGCGAGCAGGAACACCTCGAACGATCCGAGCGTGGCCAACGCAGCAAGCACGATCGCCGTGAGACCGGCCGCCGGACCGCTCACTAGCAAGGCCGACGGGCATGTCCTCGGGACGGTGCGGTCGGGGCTTCGCAGTCGGGCCACTTGCCCGTTCGCGGACAAGTCGTGACGGCGAGATTCGTCGGGTGATCGCTTCGTGTCAGGCGAACAGCGACAGTTGCTGCAGATGTTCCCGGTTATTCCGTCGTGGAAGATACGGACCGCTCACCATATTCTGGTGAGCGACCGAGATCGTCCCGCGGAATCGCGTGTTTCTCAGCGCGTGCGCCGCGCAACTATGCGCCAGTGCCGGCGTGTTGCACCGCTCGCTGATGTGCACCAGCACCACGTGCGCCAACCCGGGCGAGGCGCACTGCCGGGCGAAGGCTGCCGAAGCGTCGTTGTCGAGATGTCCACGCGGCGACGCGATGCGCGACCGCACGCTAGGCGGGTACGGTCCGTTCCAGAGCATCGCCGCGTCGTGATTCGCCTCGACGATGAGCAGGTCGAGATCGCGAAACGCCGTCAGCGCCGCGTCAGGCACCGCGCCGAGGTCATAGGCGAGGCCGACGCGCACGCCTGACGCGCCCGTTATGCAGACGGCCACCGGTGCGGCCGCGTCGTGCGGGATCGGCGTGAGGTCCACGCGGAAGTCCCCGACCGTCGACGAACCGCGCCGCGGGAGCACGGCCGACGTGACCGATGAGATCTCGGCGCACCCCTCGAGCGTGCCGGCGGTGGCGTGAATCGACCACCCCCACCGCCGCGCGCCCGCGACCGCACCGCCGGCATGATCCTGATGTTCGTGGGTGAGCACCACCGCGCCGATCGACTCCGGCGCGATCTCGATCATTCGAAGGCGATCGGCCAGCGTCCGGGGAGAGAATCCGGCGTCCACCAGCACCCGTGACCCGCCCTCCTCGAGGAGGAAGGCGTTTCCACGGCTTCCGCTGCCCAGCGCCCATACCTTCACGAGCGCGGCTCCCAACGGGCGGCGTGGATCGCTCCGAGGTAGCGTTCCGTTGTCGCGTCGGACACGACGCCGCGACGCGCCATCACGCGCCGGGCGACCTGCACGAACTTGTCGACCTCGAACAGGGCATACGGCGGCTGGGCGCCCCAGGCGAACGGGGCGAGGACCTTCGGCGGCATTGTGTCGACGGCGTTGGCGCCCGCGCCGACGACGCAGCCCGTCGTCAGGCGGAGGCCGATGCCGGTCTTGGCGTGATCGCCGAACAGCGTTCCGAGGAACTGGAGTCCCGAATCGCGGATGCCCTCCGGCGTCCAGAGCGCGACGTTGCCATAGGTATTCTTGAGATTGCTCGTGGTCGTCCCCGCGCCGAGGTTCACCCATCGGCCGAGGTACGAATGCCCCACGAAGCCGTCATGTCCCTTGTTGGAGAAGCCGAGCACGGTGCTCGCGCTCAGCTCGCCGCGCACCTTGGCCGCCTCGCCGATCGCGCATCCGCGAATCGATCCGCCGACCACCGTCGCGTCGATGCCGATGAACGTGGGACCGCTGATGATGCTGTGCGCGCCGATAGTTGCCCCGCGGCGAATCACGATCGGCCCCGCGGTGGCATCCAGCACGACGAACGCCCCGAGCGACGCGCCCGCCTCGACCAGTACGAGGTGGTCGCCGAGCACGGCGAGGTGGGCGCCGTCACCTGGCCGCGCCCCCTCGAGCTCGGCGGCCAACAGCGGGAGATCCGACATGAGCTGCGCCGACAGCCCGCCGACGAGGTCCCAGACGTCGTCCACCCACCAGCCTGCCAGGGCCTGGACGGGGGTATCACCCTCGGCAGCCTCGGCGAATGCGGCGGCCAGCTCCGTCGGTTCGACCGCCCGCGTCAGGCGCACGGCCGCGATCCGGTCGCCGCACCGCCACCGGCCGACGCTGGCGTCGTCGACCACGAGCGTCGCGTTGCCGGCGAGCACGCACCGGCTGCTGCCGACCACGGCGCCTGCCGCGATCGTCGTCGTGTGGATGGATGGGGCCCCCTCCTCGACGAAATCGACGAGCCAGGGCGCCGTGACCGCTCCGGCGACCTTGCGGCCGATGCCACGCTCCCACCGCTCACGCAGAAGCCAGGCGCCGCTGCGGAGTTCCCCAATCGGACGGGTGAGGGCAAACGGCTCGAGCGCACGCGCGCGCGCATCATCCCACAGATAGAGCTCGGTCACGGGCGACGGGTCAGGGAAGCTCGCGCAGGTCCGACGGCAGATCGTCGAGCAGCCTTTTGAGCGCGGTGGCGTGCGCGCGCGTCGTCACCAGCGTGACGCCCGGGCGTTCCACGACCACAAGATCGTGTACCCCATAGAGCACGATGGCGTTTAGTGTAGCGTGCACGACATTGCCGGTCGCCTCCAGCGCGTGCACGCGCCCGGTCGCCGCGTTGTCGTTCGCGTCCCGCTGCCGCACGCGTGCCAGCGCCGCCCACGTTCCGACGTCGTCCCAGCCGAAGTCTCCGGCGACCACGAGCACGCGCCCGCTCCGTTCGAGCACGCCGACATCCACCGAGATCGGCGTGTCGACGGCGGCGAAGAAGCTCGCCGGATCGGCATCGCCGAGCGCCAGCGCGCGGCCGATCTCCGGCGTGAGCGCGTGGACCTCGCTCAGGAAATCGGCCACCCGCCAGACGAAGATCCCCGAGTTCCAGAGGCACCCGGCCTCGCATAACGCGGTCGCCGTGGCAAGGTCGGGCTTCTCGCGGAAGCGCGTGACCGTCCGTACTCCGGGCGCGCGCTCCTCGCCCGGCTGGATGTAGCCGTAGCCGACGTCGGGACGGGTCGGCACGATGCCCACCGTCACCAGCGCCCCGTGGTCCTCGGCGGCATCGGCGGCGCGCTCCAGCGCCGCGCGGAAGCCCTCGGGATCGCCGACCGCCCAGTCCGCGTGCACGCACAGCATCACGGCGTCGTCGCCCCCGAGGTCGGCGATCTGCACGGCCGCATAGGCCAGCGCGGCCGCGGTGCCTGCCGGGCGCGGCTCGGCGATGACCTGCCCCGCTGGGACGTCAGGCGCCATCGCGCGGACACGGTCGGCGAGCTGCACGTTGGTTAGAATCAGCGTGCGCTCGGGTGGCACGAGCGGCGCGAGACGGTGCAGCGTGTCTTCCAGCAGCGACCGCTCACTCACGAGCGGCAGCAATTGCTTCGGCAGCTCGGGGGTGCTCAGCGGCCAGAAGCGCGACCCGACCCCCCCCGCGAGAATGACGGCCCACCGCGTCATGGCGCGAGTTCCTCCCCGTCCAGCGAGAGGCCCGCCAACTCAACGGTACGGGCGTAGAGCTTCTTCGGGCTGAACGGTTTGGTGAGAAAGTCGTCGGCGCCGAGCGCGATCGCGCGGTCGTGCTGTTCCACCTGCCCCGCGGCCGTCAGGATGATGCAGGGAAGATCGCGAAGGCGATCGTGGGCGCGGATGTAGCGCAACACGTCCAGCCCGCTCTGGTACGGCATCATGAGGTCGAGCAGGGCGATGTCGACGTCGTCTTCGCGCTTTAGGATGTCGATGGCTTCCTGGCCATCGAAGGCCAGAGTGACCCGAAACGGCCCCTGCTCCAGCTTCATCTTGATGATGCGGCCGATGTGCGGTTCGTCGTCGGCCACCAGCACGTGGCGCGGACGCGGCTCGGCCATCAGACGAGCGCCGCGATCTGATCGCGGTGTCGGCGCAGCTCGAACAGCAGCGGCCCGACGTGGGCGCCGGAGCTGGTGAGCACGAGGAGAATCGCGTCGGACGACAGCGCCGAGACGATCGCGAGTCCCGTGCGGAACTCCAGCACGGCGGTGAGAAGCTCGCCGCGACTGGCGGCACGTCCGAGTTCGTCGGACGCGCTGACGATGCCCGGGACGTGCGCGGCGAGGTCGTCGGCCGCCAACCCACCCTCGGCCTGCCCGTCGATCAGCAGCCCGTCGCGCCCGAGCACCACCACGGCGTCGACGCCCTCACGCCGCCGGACGGCGGCGACCAAATCACGGATGGTAGCCATCAGCGCTCCCGAACCCGGGGTGGCGTGGAGCGAATCGCTCCACGGCTCGGGCACGGGGCCGTCGGCACCGTGCCTCGTCGTGGTTGCTTCGGATCCGAAGCGGTGGCGACCGGCAGCCGCGTCCGTGACCGCACCGAACGCGCCGGCACCCGGCACAGGCGCGAAGCTAGGACGCCCGCGAGGTGAAGTCAAGCAAGCCGAATCGCAGCAAGTGACGATCTCGCACCGGGTTGGACGTCGCTCCAGGGCGCCGGGTGTCGCTTGAATCCGCCCTTCCCGACGGCTAAGCTACCTCCACTGTCCACCCACTGCCCGCGAGTGCCCCAGTGTTTCGCTTCTCTTCGCTCCGTCTCGTGACGACCGCACCGGTCCGCCGCCGTTTGCTCCCCGCGCTGGTCGCCGTCCTCGGTCTTACCGCCGGCTGCAGTGATCCCGTGCAGCCCGGTGTGCTGGGCCCGGTCGTCGAGAATACGGTCGAACTGTTCTCGTTGAACGGCTCACCGCCGGGCGCGCCGAACGCGCTCGCCCTGCTGGCAAATGCTACCACCGTCGGCGTGCTCCCGGGCGTCTCGCGCGTAGGCGACGGCTTCAACTTCGACCTGGTGGTCGATTTCGCTCCCGGCGGTCCAGTGCTCATCCCCGTCAAGCTCGTCGGGTCCGTGCTGGGCGGGCAGCGCGACGTGGGCATCCGCAAGGTGGACGTCCCGTTCGACGCTCTGACGGAAGGGCCTAACGACGGCTACGTCTTCTCGAGCGCGCTCCCCATCGCCGTCGGCGACGTGTTCGCCGTCGTGGCCATTCAGGCGCCGTTCTGCCAGCAGCAGTTCAGTATCTCGCAGGATCTGTACGCCAAACTCGAAGTCGAGGCGATCGACACCGTGGCGCGGACGGCGCGGCTGCACGTCGTCGTCGACCCGAACTGCGGATCGCGCCGTCTGGTCGTGCAGCCACCGACGCCGACGACGTGACGCGTGATGCATGATCTCCGGATGGTGCGCGAGCATATGGGGCAGTTGCGCGACGGCCTCGCGCGTCGGGGGGCGCTGGACGCGCTCACCCCGCTGCTGGAGCGCGTCGAGGGGCTCGAGGGCGAGCGACGCATGCTGATCCAGCGGGTCGAGCTGGTGAAGGCCGAACGGAACGCGATCACGCAGCAGGTCGCCCAGCGCAAGCGCGCCGGCGAGCCGGCCGAGGCGCTCGTGACACGCAGCCGTGAGCTCGGCGAGACCATTGCCGCCGACGAGCGGCAGCTCGCCGAGGCGGAGCACGCGCTGTCGGCGATCCTCCTGCAGCTGCCAAACATCACCGCGGCCGATGTGCCCGCCGGGGGAGAGTCGCACAACGTTGTCCTCCGAGCGCACGCCGCGCCGCGTGAGGCGGAGAGCGTTCCCCCGCACTGGGAGACCGCCGAACGACTCGGGCTGCTCGACCTGGCGCGAGGGGCCAAGATCGCCGGATCTGGATTCATCGTCTATCGCGGCGTCGGGGCGCGACTGCTGCGGGCGCTCATCAACATGATGCTCGACCTGCACGGGCGGGAGCACGGCTACGAGGAGGTGGCGGTTCCTGCGGTCGTCAATCGCGCGAGCATGACGGGGACGGGGCAGCTCCCGAAGTTCGAGGAGGACCTGTACGCCATCGGTGAGGAGGATCTCTTTCTCATCCCGACGGCCGAGGTACCGGTCACCAATCTCTATCGCGACGAGATTCTCGAGGCGGCCGCGCTGCCCGTGGCGCTGTGTGCCTACACGCCGTGCTTTCGTCGTGAGGCGGGTGCGGCCGGGAAGGACACGCGCGGGCTCCTTCGCATGCATCAGTTCGACAAGGTCGAGCTGGTTCGCTACGCGGAGCCCGAGTCGTCGGCTGACGAGCACGAGCGCCTGACGCGCCACGCCGAAGTCGTGCTCGAGCGCCTCGAACTTCCGTATCGGGTACTGCTGCTGGCTGCGGGCGACACCGGGTTCTCCAGCACCAAGACGTATGATCTCGAGGTGTTCGCGCCCGGGGTCGGGAAGTGGCTCGAAGTGTCGTCGTCGAGCAACTTCGGCGACTTCCAAGCCCGTCGCGCCAACATCCGGTATCGCCCGGCTGGCGGTGGCAAGCCGCGCTTCGTGCATACGCTGAATGCGTCCGGTCTGGCGCTACCGCGCATCATCGCCGCGCTGTTGGAGCATCACCTGCAGGCCGATGGTCGCGTGACGGTGCCCGGCGCCCTGCGGCCGTATCTCGGCCTCGACACCATCGGCTGATCGATGTCGCGTACTGCGCCCGTCGCGCTCATGGCCGTCGGGCTGTCGCTCCTCCTCGCCTGGTACGTCTTTTACACGCGTGAGGTGGTGAGCGAGCTGCGGCAGGAAGCGGCGAGCGAAGGTGTGATGTATGCGCGCGTCTACCGCGCCCTCAGCGACACCTCGGGCGAGGCCGCGGCGACCGCTGCCCTGCTCGATCTCTCGCGGCACATCCGCGAGAAGGGCGTACCGGTGATCGTCACGGACCCCGACGGCAGACCGACGGCGGCCGCCAACCTGCCGTTCGACACGCTCCCGAATCCGGACGATCCGCGCGTCGCCCGGCATATCGAGATTCTCGACCGCCAGAACGCTCCCGTCATCGCGCCCGGCATCGGGACCGTGCATTACGGGAACACGCTGCTCGTGCGCGGGCTGCGCATCATTCCGCTCGTCCAGACGGGGTTCATCGTCCTGGTGCTGGCCGCCGGAGTGTACGCCGTGCGGCAGCGAGGGCGCGCCGAGCGCGAGAAGACCTGGGCGGGCATGGCTCGTGAGGCGGCCCATCAGTTAGGCACGCCGCTCACCTCACTCAGCGGCTGGATGGAGTTGATGGACGAGCGCTCGGGGAGCGATCCGCTCACCGCGACCGCACTCACCCACATGCAGGGGGACCTCGAGCGCCTCGAGCGTGTCGCGCATCGTTTCGAGCGCATCGGCAACCCCGCGCGCGAGGATGAGGTCGACGTCGCGGCCCTCGTCAGTCGCGTCTCCGACTATTTCAAAGCGCGCGTGCCGACGCTCGCGCACACGATCACGATCCGCTGCGAACGCCCCGACGAGGCGATGGTCGTACGCGGCGACGCCGTGCTACTCGAGTGGGCGCTCGAGGCGATCGTCAAGAACGCCATCGACGCACTGGCCGGTCGCGGCGGGCGGGTGGCGATCTCGGTGACGCCGGCCGCCGGTGATGCCGTGCGAATCCGCGTAGCCGACGATGGCCCGGGGATCGCCCGCGAGCACCGCAACACGATCTTCGATGCCGGGTTCACGACGAAGGAGCGTGGCTGGGGGGTCGGACTGTCGCTCGCGCGACGCATCGTCGAGCGCAATCACGACGGCCGTCTGGTGCTCGTGCCGAGCGACCGCGGTGCGGTCTTCGACGTTATCTTGTCGCGATGACTTCACTCTCGCCCACATCGTTGGACGGCCTCAACGTTGCACAGGCCGAAGCGGTCCGGCATTTCGAAGGACCGATCCTCGTGCTCGCCGGCGCCGGCTCGGGCAAGACCCGAGTGCTGACGACACGCATCGCCCGCCTCATTGAACTGCACGGTGTCCGCCCCGAGCAGGTCCTGTCGGTCACGTTCACCAACAAGGCGGCTGGCGAGATGCGGTCGCGCGTGGGGCGCCTGCTGGGGCACGATCCCGCCGGCATGTGGATCGGCACCTTCCACGCGATCGGCGCGCGGTTGCTGCGGCGATCCGCGCACCTCGTCGGTCGCACGGCCAGCTTCACGATCTATGATGAGGACGACACGCTCGGTGCGCTCAAGCGACTGATGGAGCGCGTCGGCGTCTCGCCGAAGGACCACGCACCCAAGGCCGTGCTGGCGGCGATCTCCGACGCCAAGAATGCGCTCGTCGGGCCTGACGAGTTCGCCAATCTCGCCCGCGATCCGTTCTCGCGCTCCGTGGCGGCCGTCTACGACAAGTTCGAGGGCGCACTGCGCCAGAGCAACGCCGTCACCTTCGATGATCTGCTCGTGCTGCCGGTGCGTATCCTGCGCGACGATCCCGCGCTGCTCGGCTCGCTCCGTGAGCGATTCCGCCACATCCTCGTCGACGAGTACCAGGACACCAATCGGGCGCAGTACCAGCTCATCAAGATGCTCGGCGGCGAGCACGGCAACGTGATGGTGGTCGGCGACGACGACCAGTCGATCTATGGCTGGCGTGGCGCCGACATCCGCAACATCCTCGACTTCGAGAAGGACTTTCCCAACGCCACCCTCGTGCGGCTGGAGGAGAACTACCGCTCGACGCCACGCATTCTCGATCTCGCCAACATCGTCATCTCGGCCAACACCGAGCGGCGCGGAAAGACGCTGCGACCCACCCAGCCGGATGGTGACAAGGTTTCGCTGATGGTCGCCGCCGACGAGCGGGATGAGGCCGACTCGATCGCCGACGAGATCCTCACGCGGCGTTCGGGTCCGACGCGCCCGATGCTCCGCGACATCGCGATCCTCTATCGCACGAACGCGCAGAGCCGCGCGCTCGAGGAGGCGATGCGGAAGCGGTCCATCCCGTATCGTCTCATTGGCGCCGTGCGCTTCTATGATCGGCGCGAGATTCGCGATCTGATGGGGTATCTCAAGCTGATCGCCAATCCGGCCGACGACGAAGCGTTTCGGCGCGCCGTGGCCGCACCCAAGCGCGGGCTCGGTGACACCAGCATCGAGACCCTTGCGGGTGCGGCGCAGTCGGCCGGCATCCCACTGCTCGAGGCCGCACGCCGCCCGGAACTGGTCGCCGCGTTACGGCCGGCCGCGCGCACGGCGCTGGTCGATTTCTCCGCGCTCATTCACCGTTTTCGCGAGCAGGCGCGTGAGGCCGGCGTCGACGAGGTGTTGCGTGACCTGATTGAGGCGATCGGTTACGCGACATATCTGAAGAACGAAGGCCCCGAAGGAATCGAGCGGCTCGACAACGTGCGCGAGCTCGTGGCGGGCGCCGCGGAAACGGTCGCCGACGAGGGCGGGGAGGTCGGCCTGACGCCGCTCGACCACTTCCTGCAGCGCGCGACGCTCGTCGCCGGCATCGACGGCCTGGACCCCAACGCCGACGCCATCACGATGATGACCATGCATAACGCGAAGGGACTCGAGTTTCCCATCGTCTTCATCTCCGGGCTCGAGGATGGCCTCTTTCCGCTCGCCCGCGCCTATGACGATCCGTCGATGCTGCAGGAGGAGCGGCGCCTGTTCTACGTCGGGATCACGCGCGCCGAACGGAAACTGATTCTTTCCTACGCCGAGCAGCGCCGCCGCAACGGCGAGCTGCTCCCCGGGCGGCCGTCCAGTTTCCTCGCGCAGATCCCCAAGGATCGGCTCGACCAGAAGCGCACCGTCAAGGCCCGCAGCACCGGGCGGTCGGCATTCATGGACCGCGATCCGGAATGGGGCGGCAGTGCGTATAACCGATCGGCGAGTTGGGGCTCGTCAGGCGGGGAGGGCCGCACGGCGCCGGGCGCCGGTCCGCGAGTGGACGACGCGAGCTGGGGCAGCGAGCGGTCCGCCGGGGGCCGAAAGCTCGGGTCGGCGCCCGACGTTCCGCAGCGCGGCGTGGAAGAGGAATCGCAGGACGCGGCGGTGATCGCCGTCGGCGCTCGCGTCAGGCACCGCAAGTTCGGCGGGGGGACCATCGCCGAGCTGACCGGCAGTGGTCGCGACCTCAAGGCACGCATCGATTTCGACGACGAGGAGATCGGGCGCAAGACGCTCGTCGTCGCGCAGGCCAACCTCGAACGTGAGTGGGAGTGACATGGCGGTGAACGAGCGGGAGGTCCGGCGGATCGCCGAGCTCGCGCGACTCGGTATCGAGGACGCGCGCGTTCCCATGCTGGTCGACGAACTGAATCGCATTCTTGAGCACATGGACGTGCTCTCCAAGGTCGACACGGGTCGCCTCGCCCCCGTCGAAGGAATGGGCGCGGGCGCGATGCCGCTGCGCCATGACGCCGGCCCGCCCATCCCGCTCGCGCGAACCCGCGAGGAGTTCGCCCCGGAACTGCGC
Source organism: Gemmatimonadales bacterium (assembly GCA_038324385.1). GTDB lineage: Bacteria > Gemmatimonadota > Gemmatimonadetes > Gemmatimonadales > Gemmatimonadaceae > JBBQHX01. The sequence continues at coordinate 13,804 of JBBQHX010000004.1, forward strand.
GACGGCTTCTTCACTGTTCCGCGCCTGGCGACGCACGGTGATCCCGACGGTGGAATGGAGAGTGGCGCGTGAGCGACGATCTCCTCTCCATGACAGCCCATGCGCTCGGCGCCGCCGTCGCGGCCGGTCGCGTGCGGGCGGTTGATGCGGTTGACAAGAGCCTTGCCCGCGCGCGGGAGCTGGACGGCGGCGACGCACCGCTCAACTGCTTCCTCACGCTCGCCGATCCCGCCGCGCATGACGAGGCGATCCGGATGGACGGCGGTCACGTCGATGCCGATGCTCCACGCCCGCTCGCCGGCGTTCCGGTGGCAATCAAGGACAACATCGCCACGCACACGCTCCCGACGTCGTGCGGCTCGCGTATCCTCCACGGCTATGTGAGCCCCTACGAGGCCACCGCCGTTCGCCTGCTGCGTGCCGCGGGCGCGATCGTCATGGGGAAGGCGAACATGGACGAGTTCGCGATGGGATCGTCGACGGAAAATTCCGCCTATGGCCCGACCCGCAATCCGATCGACCCCAGCCGCGTCCCCGGTGGCTCGTCAGGCGGGTCGGCCGCTGCCGTGGCCGCCGGCATCACGTCGATTGCCCTCGGTTCGGAAACCGGCGGCTCGGTGCGGCAGCCGGCCGCCTTTTGCGGGGTCGTCGGCGTGAAGCCCACCTACGGGCGAGTGAGCCGGTACGGGCTGGTGGCCTTTGCCTCCTCACTCGACCAGGTGGGCGTCTTCGGCCGCACGGTCGATGACGCGGCGCTCGCGTTCCAGGTCATCGCGGCCCACGATCCCCGCGATGCGACCAGTGCCACGGCTCCGGTCGACGACTATCGCGTCGGCGACGGAGATCTGACGGGGCTCGTCGTCGGCAAGCCGGCCGAATATTTCCCCGAATCGTTGGACCCCGCCGTCCGCGATCGGAGCGAACGCGCCCTCGATGCGCTCCGATCGCGCGGGGCGACGATTCGCGACGTGTCGATGCCGCACACCGAGTTGGCGATCCCGGTCTATTACATCGTCGCACCGGCCGAGGCGTCGTCCAACCTCGCGCGGTTCGACGGCGTGCGGTACGGACTGCGCGTGCCGCAGCCGCAGTTGCGCGACATGTACGAGGCGACCCGTTCGCAGGGATTCGGACCCGAGGTCACCCGCCGCATTCTGCTCGGCACCTACGTGCTCTCGGCCGGCTACTACGACGCCTATTATCGTCAGGCGCAGCGCGTGCGGAGCCTGATCGCGGCGGATTTCGCCAACGTCTTCAGCAGCGGCGTTGATGTGTTGTTCACGCCCACCACTCCAACGCCGGCGTTCCCGTTCGGCGCCAAGTCGGATCCGTACGAGATGTACCTCAGCGACATCTTCACCGTGACCGCCAATCTCGCCGGGGTGCCCGCGATGTCGCTGCCGATCGGTCGCGTCGATGGCCTGCCCGTCGGTGGGCAGATTCTCGCACCGCACTTCGGCGAGGCGGCGATGTTCCGTGTCGCCTACGCTCTCGAATCCGTACTCGGCGCGGAGGCCCACCGGTGAATCCTTCGCCTGACACGCACGAGTCGGCGACCGACTACGAGATGGTCGTCGGACTCGAGGTGCACGTCCAGCTCAAGACCAGCACCAAGGCCTTCTGCAACTGCTCGACCGACTTCGGCGCACCGCCGAACACCAACACCTGCCCGGTCTGCCTCGCACTCCCCGGCGCGCTGCCTGTGCTCAATCTGCACGCGGTGGAACTCGCCGTCCGCACGGCATCCGCGCTCCGGTGCACCGTGCACGAGACGTCGATCTTCGCGCGCAAGAACTACTTCTATCCGGACCTGCCGAAAGGCTATCAGATCTCGCAGTTCGACCGGCCGCTGGCGACGGACGGCGCGCTCGTCATCGGCGAGACCGAGAAACACACGCCGATCACGGTCGGCATCACCCGCGTGCACATGGAGGAGGACGCGGGGAAGTCGATCCACGATCGCTATCCCGACGCGACGGCGATCGATCTGAACCGCGCCGGCGTGCCGCTGATCGAGATCGTCAGCGAGCCGGACATGCGCTCCTCCGCTGAGGCCGGCTCCTTCCTGCGTGTGCTCAAGCAGTTGCTGGAGTATGCGCAGGTGTCCGACGTCAGCATGGAAGAGGGAAGCCTTCGCGTCGACGCGAACGTGTCTGCGCGCCGGCGCGGAGAGACGCGCCTTGGCACCAAGACCGAGGTGAAGAACATGAATTCGTTCTCCGGCGTGGAGCGCGCGCTCGAGGCCGAGTTCGCTCGCCACTGCGGGATGCTGGACCGTGGCGAGGCGATCGTGCAGCAGACGATGCTCTGGGACGGTGCCAAGGGCGAGGTTCGCCCGGCGCGGTCGAAAGAGGACAGTCACGATTACCGCTACTTTCCCGAGCCCGATCTGCCGCCGCTCGTCCTCACCAAGGATTGGATCGACGAGCAGTCTGCGCTATTGCCCGAGCTGCCCGCGGCCAAGCGCGAGCGGTTCGCCTCACGCTACGGCCTCAACGCCTACGACATCGACGTACTCGTCGCCGATCGCGAGTTGGCGAACTACTTCGAGGCCGTCGTCGTCGCGCACGCCGATCCCAAGACTGCCTGCAACTGGGTCATGGGCGAGGTGCGCGGCGCGCTCAACGCGAACAACCTCGACGTCGCCGCGTTTCCCATACGGCCCCCCGATCTCGCCCGTCTGCTCGACATGGTACAGGACGGCGTCGTTAGTCGGTCGGCTGCCAAGCGGGTCTTTGCCGTCATGCTCGCGACCGGCGGCAAGCCAGAAGCGGTGGCTAGGGACGAGGGGCTCCTGCAGGTGTCCGACGATGGCCAGCTCGACGGATGGATCGACGCGGCCATCGCGGCGCATCCCGATGAGTGGACGCGCTTCCGGGGCGGCGAGAAGAAGCTGCAGGGCGTACTCGTCGGCGCGGTGATGAAGCAGTCGGGGGGCCGCGCTGATCCCCGCAAGGTCAATCAGTTGTTGGCGGAGCGCGCGAAAGAGTAGAGCGGCTGCTCGAGGGATGCTGCGTAGGTGAGCGCGGTCTCCGGCATGTCGAAGTGCCGCGCCGCCTCACGCTGCACGTGCGGGCTGCCGCCCTCGCGCAGCGCCAGGCGGCGCACGCGCTTGGCGGCGCGCAGCCGCTCGTCGCCCGCCGGGTCGAGCTGATACGGCTCGGACCCGTCGAAGCGATTGAGCAGATCGACGACGAAATCGAACGACCGCTCGAGGTATCGCTCCACGTGCGCGTCAGGCAGATCCCAGCGGCTGTTGACGACCATTAGCTGGAAGACGCGCTGCCACGATTCCGAATCAGCCGCCCGAACCATCCCGCGGAAAATCCGCCGGTTCGTGTGCGTCGAGAAGATCGTGGGGCTGAGGATGCGATCGAGCAGGCCATCGGACCGCGAATGGTCGCGCAACAGGAGGTCGCGCGCACGCCGACTGTGCCCCTCGCCGAGGTGCGTTTCGAACCGGCTCTCCCAGTAGCTGTGGCCGAGCGCAGCCGTACTCGACGTGACCGCAAGCTGATGCGGAACGAAGTAGTTGTGCGCAACTGAGTCGGCCGCGAGGTGCGCCAGGTAGCCGAGGCCGAACGCCTGGAGCGGCTCGTCACGCGCCCGCTCGTAGATCTCCAGCCCCACATGCCACGAGTGGCAGTGACGACCCACCGGCGCGTATTTCTTGGCCATGCTCGAGTCGGCCGCGATCGAGCCGTACAGGAAGTCGTGCGGAAACGCCCGCAGCAGCGCCGCGATGTGCTCGGGGATCAGATGCAGTGAGCCGAGCACGGCGTCGCCGATCGCGACGTGGGTGCCAGGCGTCCAGGCCCAGGCGTCGGATGGGAAGACGATCAGCACGACGATCGCCAGCGCCAGCATCCGCCCCGCGGCCGCCCACACGGCAGAAACCCGCGGCCCCGCTGACGCGGGCCCCGCGGGTCGGCACGACGCGCGGCGCGTCGTGCCGGATGGCACGCCTGGCGGAAAGTGGCTCAGAGGCCGATGCGGCGCCGCTCGCGCCGGAGCTTCTTCCGCAGGTCGCGCAGCTCGCTCTCGACGACGTCGGCAATCGACTCGCGGGCGGACGACAGGGCGTCGCCGACCTGCTCGCGCAGCGCGTCGGGACGGAGCGCGCCACCGATGGCGGCGCCACGGGTCGAGGCCCACTTGCCACCCTGACGCAGGGCGCGGCGCACTGGTGAACGCGGCTGCCGACGGGCCACGCCGCTGCCGATGAGCAGGGTCGCCGCCGCGCCCAGGGCCGCGCCCAGCAGGGCAGCGGTCAGCAGATCGTACTGGTGCTCGCGGTCCATCAGTGCTCCGTCGTCAGAAATCTCGTCGCGTCCGGGTCCGCGGGCGTTCCGCGCTTCCGTGGTCGTCGAGTCGTTCGAAGAGGTCGCCATCATCGTCTCCGGTCATGGGTTCGATCGGTCGGTCGAGCGTCGGCTCGGGTGCAGGATGCGTCTTGCCGCGCGGCCGGATGAGCGGCTCCGGGGTCACCCGGAGCGTATCCACGCCAGCACGCACGCCGCGCATCGTCGATGCCGAACGCACAAGCAAGTCTTCGGCCTCCCCCTGCGCCACGTCCACCAGCGCACTGAAGTCGCGCAGCCGCCGTTCGGTCGTCAGAATGGCCGCCTGGACCCGCTCGTTCGCGCCGGCAACCGTTTGACTGACCTGCTGCATGTCCGCCCGCAGCGACGTCGTCAGGTAATGCACGTCGTCGGCGACCGCCCCGGCGTGCTTGACGATCGGGACGATCTCGTCCTGGACGCGCTCGATCAGCTTGTTGAGTCTCGCCTGGGTCTTGCGCACGTTCCAGGCGGCCGGCACCAGCGCCGCGGTCAGCACGAGCAGCACCAACGAGGTCAACCCGCCGGCGATCGACGTGACCTTGTCGAAGATGGAGGGATCTTCCGAGACGATGCGCGTGATCACCGTATCGGACACGGTGACCTGCTGTAGGAGCCAGGCGGGCGCAGCCGCGAGTTGAGCGGAAAGGGTCATCGGCGAGGGAGATGGGCGCAGGGCGCACCGGCGGGGCCGGTGCCGGCGAGGAGGGGTGCAAGGGCGAGGCCACTCGATGAGCCTCCGCGGTCGCCGTCAGTCGCCATTGAGCTCCGCCGCGAGGCCGTAGACAGCGCTGACCGGCAGCGTGAACACGATGCCCACGCCGGGTTGGTCGAGGTCGCCACAGGTTTCGTGGATCATCGCAATCGCGCCGGCGATCTTGTCGTCGTCGGCCACGCAGAAGATCGTGCGATTGGCCGCCCGCGACCGCGCCGTGAGCGCCTCCACGGCCGCAAAGATTGGCACGTCATGACTGAGCACGCGCCCCATGCCGCGGCTCTCCACGATCGTCGCGCCCGTGATTCCGAGTTCGACGAAGCCCGCGAGCACGTCCTCGACCACGTCCTCGCGATTGATGACGGCCACCAGCAGCTGCATACCCGCGGGGAAGGAGGCGGAGTCAGGGGCGAGTGGCAACTGTACCCCGCGCGCGCCCCGGGTGTCAAGCGATGCCCCGAGCGCCGCCTCGGCGGGTTGACCGACCCGGAGGCCCCCGCCTAACTTCGCGAACCGGTGCGGCGAGCCCCCGTGCGCGTTCGGGACCGCTACCCATACGAGCCGTTCGGCCCGGCGCGGGCTTCCCGCCCGCACCACCTCCTCCGCCCCACCGCCGTGCAATACATCGTCGAGGGAGGCCATCGCCTCTCGGGTACCATTCGTCCGGCCGGCAACAAGAACGCCGCACTCCCGATCGTCGCCGCGACGCTGCTGACGGACCAGCCGGTCACCCTCAAGAACGTTCCGCGCATTCGGGACATCGAGACGCTCGTCGAGCTGATCCGCTCGCTCGGCGCCGAGGCGGACTGGAGCGGCCAGAACACGCTCCACGTGCATGCGCGGGAAGTCCACCCGGCGGCGATCGACCGCGAGCTGTCCGCCCGCATCCGCGGGTCGATCCTCCTTGCCGGCCCGCTCCTCGGCCGTTGCGGGCGCGTGACCCTGCCGCCTCCGGGGGGCGACGTGATCGGACGGCGCCGTCTCGATACGCACTTCCTCGCGCTGCGTGAGCTGGGCGCGCGCTTCTCGCTGACCGATGTGTTCGAATTGGAGACGGACGGCCTCGTCGGCGCGGACATATTTCTCGACGAGCCGAGCGTGACCGGGACGGAGAACGCGATGATGGCCGCCGTCACCGCGACGGGTACGACGATTCTCCGCAATGCCGCGTGCGAGCCCCACGTGCAGGACCTCGCCCACTTCCTCGTGGCGCTGGGAGCCCGTATCGACGGAATCGGCACCAACGAGCTGACGATTCACGGTGGCGCGGCCTTCGGCGGAGCGACCCACACCATTGGTGCCGATCACATCGAGGTCGGCTCCTTCATCGGCCTGGCGGCGGTGACGCAGTCGGAGCTCCGCATTGCCGACGCCGGCGTTCGGCACCTCCGCTCGATCCTCCTGGGCTTCGAGCGCCTCGGCATCACCTGCCGCACCGAAGGCGATGATCTCATCGTCCCCGCGGTGCAAAGCCGGCAGATCCAGAGCGACCTCGGCGGGCATGTCCCCACGATCGCCGATCAGCCGTGGCCCGCCTTTCCGGCCGACGTGATGTCGATCGTCATCGTCGCCGCGACGCAGTGCGAGGGGATGGTACTGGTCCACGAGAAGATGTTCGAGTCGCGGATGTTCTTTGTCGACAAGCTGATTGGGATGGGCGCCCGCATCGTGCTCTGCGACCCGCACCGCGCGATCGTCTCGGGGCCGAGCCGGCTGCGCGCCGCGACGGTCGAGTCGCCCGACATCCGCGCGGGGATGGCCATGCTCCTGGCCGCGCTCTGCGCCGAGGGCACCAGCACGATCAACAACGTCGGTCAGATCGAGCGCGGATACGAGCGGATCGACGAACGGCTCAATGCTCTTGGCGCGCGCATCCTGCGCCAGGAAGATCGGCGCCGGCCGTGAGCACGGCGGACGCGATGGGCATGACGGGGAACGACACGGCATCGCCCGTGACCCCGGACGGCGCCTCGGTGCTCGCGACCGTCGAGCCCGTGGGGCCGTTCGCGGAGTTCGGGATTCGTGCGTTCACTACCACCCGCGCGACCGGCAGCTTCGCCGGCGCCAGCAATGAGCCGGTCCGCGTGGTGCTGGGACGTTGGGCGATGCTGCGCGCCGCGCTGGGGCCCGCGGGCGGGCGCTTCGCCACCGCGTCGCAGGTCCACGGATCAACGGTCGTCGTGCACGACGGCGCATGGAGGGGATGGCTCCGCGGCGAGGCCGCTGACGGCCACATGGCCCCTCACGGGGACATGTCGATGGCGGTCACCGTTGCCGACTGCACGCCCGTGTTCCTCGCCCACCCGTCGGGCGCGATGGCCCTCCTCCACGCGGGGTGGCGCGGGGTCGCGGCCGGTATCCTCGGCGTTGGCGTGCGGTCACTCGTGACACTGGGATTTGCGGCGGGTGACCTCCACCTTCACCTCGGTCCGTCCATCTGCGGACAATGCTACGAGGTCGGTCCGGAGGTGCATCTCGCTCTCACCGGCCGGCGGCTTTCCCAGCCCTCGCCCATCGACGTTCGCGCGGTGCTTGCCGATCAGGCGCGCGCGCTCGGGCTGCGGCACATCACCACCAGCGTCGACTGCACCCGCTGCACGGCCGGCCGGTATTTCAGTCACCGCGGCGGCGACGCGGGCCGCCAGCTTGGCGTGATGGCGGGTCTCGGCTGAGCACCCGGCGGTCCCGAAGGCAGATCCGTTACCTTGACCGATCCCTCCACGGAGCGTACATTGGAGGTTGTGCATGCGGCGCTCGGGAGCCGGGTGTGGAAATGTGGGGAAGGTTCCCCACATTTTTTTATTCTTGGTCCTGACCTAGAGCCGACGTGAGCGACAGCCTGCAAGCGATTGTCCGCGATGGTCTTGTGGAACTCGGCTACGAACTCGTGGAATTTCGGCGCGGCGGAACGCGGTCGCGTCCGCTGCTCGACGTGCGGGTCGATCGGTTGGATGGTGAGGCTGTAACGGTCGATGATTGCGCCCGCGCCTCGCGCGGGCTCGAAGCGCGACTGGAGGCGTCGGAGGCGGTGCCCGAGCGCTACGTGCTCGAGGTGTCGTCCCCCGGGGTCGAGCGACCGTTGTCGACGGCCGCGCACTGGCGCCGCTTCATCGGCCAGCAGGCGTCGGTGAAGAGTGATCGCCTGGGAGGCCGCGCCGAGTTCCGGATCGAGGCGCTCGAGGGCGAGGAGGGGTCGGAAGAAGCGGTGTTGGTCGACGCGAAGGGCGTCGTGCATCGGGTGCCGCTCGCCGAGATCGGCGAGGCGCGACTGGCGTTCCATTGGAAACGGTAGCGAGGGTCTGGATGGTCGGTTCGGCAGAAATTTTGGCCGCGATTCGGGAGCTGACGAACGCGAAGCAGCTCGAGCGATCGGAGTTGCACGAGCTCCTCCAGGACGGCATTTATGCGGCGCTCGCCAAGAAGCACGGACCGACCGTCCGCGCCGAGGTGGAGATCGACGAGGAGCGCGGCACGATCGGGATCGTGCTGCTGAAAACCGTTGTCGCCGAAGTCACCGATCCCGCGAGCGAGATCTCGCTCGACGACGCGCGCTTTTACGACGCCGGCTTCGAGCCGGGCGACGTCTGGGAGACGGAGGTCGACTTCGCCCAGTTCGGCCGCGCGGCCGTGCAGGCGGCGAAGCAGCGGATCATTCAGCGCGTTCGGGAAGGGGAGCGTTCGCGCATTCGCGACGAGTTCTCCAGCCGCGTCGGTGAGCTGCTGTCGGGCGAGATCCAGCAGATCGAGCGCGGCAAGCTGGTCGTGATGCTCAATCGGTTCCGCGAAGCCGAAGCCATCATGCCGTACCGCGAGCAGAACCATCGGGAGCACTTCCATCAGGGTGAGCCGCTGCGGGCCGTGCTCAAGCGCGTCGAGGAGACGCCCAAGGGGCCGCGCCTGATTCTGAGCCGTTCCGACCCGCTGTTCGTGGTCGCGATGTTCAAGCTCGAAGTGCCGGAAATCCAGCAGGGGATCGTCGAGATTCGCGCCGCCGCCCGCGAGGTGGGCAGCCGCACGAAGATCGCCGTCTTCTCCCGCGACGATTCCATCGATCCCGTCGGCGCCTGCGTCGGCGTGAAGGGCGCGCGCGTCCAGGCTGTGGTCAACGAGTTGGGCGGCGAGCGGATCGACATCGTGCCGTGGTCGTCCGATCCGGAACGGTTCGCCAAGCTGGCGCTCGCCCCGGCCAAGGTCGCCCGCGTCCTTAGCGATCACGACACGCGGACGATTCAGGCGATTGTCGACGAGGATCAGCTGTCGCTCGCGATTGGCCGCAATGGCCAGAACGTGCGTCTCGCGTCCGAGTTGACCGGTTGGAAGATCGATCTGTACTCGAGTCGCGAGTGGATGGAGCGCGGCGGGGAGTCGCAGCTCTTCGCGCCGCTACCGGGCGAGGAGCCCGCCGACGTGCCGTTGGGCGAGTTGCGCGGCCTCACGCCGGCCATCGTGGCCGCGCTGGAGGGAGCCGGTCACCAGACGTTGAACGACATCATCGATCTCGAGCGCGAGGACTTTCTCGGCGTCGCCGGTCTCAGCGTCAGTGATGCCGACACCATCGTCGGGATGCTCAATGAGCTCACCGAAGAGGGCGAGGACGGCGAGGACGGCGCGGCCGACGATCAGCCCGCCGCTGGCGATCTCGAGATAGCCGGCAGCGACGTGCTCGCCGGCCAGACCGATGGGGGCCCGGCCGACCAGGGTGCGGGTGCCGCGCCCACGATGACGGGGGAGGCCGCTGACGCCGTGACGAGCGGGGCTCTCGGCGCCGAGCCGGAGATGGACGTGACGCAGGACGGGGCGGACACCGAGCGACGTGGTGACGCCGGCGCTGAGGGCGAGCGCTGACCATGGTCGATGATGCGGTGCGGGAAAAGCTCCTGCGCCTGCTCGGGCTCGGTGTGCGCGGCCGGAACGCCGTCGTCGGCGTCCAGCAGGTGCGCGATGCTGCCCAACGCGGACGTCTGCGCCTCGTCGTGGTGGCGTTGGACGCATCCCGGCATAGCTTGGATAAGGTGGTACCGCTCGTCGATGCGAAGGGTGTGATGCGATTGGACGTGCCGTCGGCAGCCGATCTTGGCGCCGCGGTCGGGCGAGACAGTACGGCGGCGGTTGGAGTGTTGGACAGTGATCTCGCGCGCGGAATCCGCGCGCTGCTGGCTCCGGGGGAGGCCTCCGGAGCCCAGAAGGGGCGCGCGGCGGACGCGCGATTAGGAGGCGGGATTGAGTAAGCTTCGTGTACATGACATGGCTGGTGAGTTCGCGATTTCGACGGACGAGGTGATCAGCCTCCTCCGCTCGATGGACGTGCCGGTCCGCAGCCATCTTTCGGTCCTCACCGACGACCAGGTCGCGCGCGTTCGCGCGCGCTGGGAGCGGGAAAAGCGGATCCGCGCGGAACGCCAGACACAGGGCGCGTCCCCCGCGGGTGCGCGTCGTCGTCGTGGCGCCGCTGCACCCGAGCCGCCCCCGCCGCCCGTCGCGACCACCGTCGCCGAGCCTGGGTCGGTTCGCCGTCGCCGTCGGGCCGATGTCGAGGCCGCCGACGCCGCCGAAACCGAAGCGGCGGAAGCCGCCGAAGCCGCCGCGACGGCTGCGGCCGCCACCCGCGCCGCGGCGCAGGCGGCGGCCGACGCGGCCGATGCTGCGCGCGATGAGCGCGAACAGCTGTCCGCCCGCCAGAGCGAGCCAGCGCTCGCTGAAGCGCGCTCCGAGTCCGCGCCGACCGCCGCGTCCAGTGATGCGCCGGCCGACACGAGCGCAACGCAGTCGCCCGCCGCTGCAGCACCGGCCGCGGCCCAGCCGCCACGCCCGGCCGCTCCGCGACCGGTTGCTCCGAAGCCGCCCGCGCCGCCCGCTGCTGTGGAGCCGGTGCGTCCGGCCGCGGCGGCGCCGCCGGCGGATGTCGTCGTCGAGCGTCCGGCCGCCTCGGAAGGCGCACGGCCCGCCGCCGAGCCGCCGCGTCCGCAGGCCCCGCGCCCGCCGGCCCGTCCGTCGTCGCCCGATCGGCCCGCGCCGACCCCGGTCGCGTCGGCCTCGCCGTCGTCCCACGGCAACACGCACCGCCCGCCGTCGGCCGCTTCGTCCGGTGCGGCCCGACCGCGTCCCGCTTCGCCGCACACCGGCGGGCATGCGCAGCGTCCGCGCTCACCGAACTCCGGTGGGAGCCCGGCGTACGTGCCGGGTCGTCCGACCGCGCCCGGTGGTGGACCGGCTGTGGCCGGCGCCAATCGTCCGGCTGGACCGATAGGCGAACGTCGCCCCGACAAGCCCGGCGCCAACCGCCGCGGCAAGAAGGGCAAGCGCGGGTCGGTCGATCAGGAAGCGGTGACCTCGAACATCGCCCGCACCATGTCGACGCTCCGTGGGAGCAGCGGCAAGCGCGGGCGCTACAGCCGCGACGAGGGTCCAACGCGTGAGGAAATGGCGGCACAGCGGGCGGCGGATGCCGAACGCGAGCGCCTGACGATTCGCGTCAACGAGTTCATCACGGTCAGTGAGCTCGCCGAGACGATGAAGGTGCCCGCGACGCAGATCGTCGCGTTCGCCTTCAAGACGCTCGGCCTCATGGTCACGATCAATCAGCGCCTCGATTTCGATCAGATCGACCTGATCGCGAACGAGTTCGGCTTCGAGGCGATGCGCGAGGAGGAGTACGCGTCCGACCTCGCCGATCTCAAGCAGGACGACGACACGGCGGAACAGCTCATTCCGCGGCCGCCGGTGGTCACCATCATGGGTCACGTCGACCATGGAAAGACGTCGCTCCTCGATTATATCCGGAGCGCCAACGTCGTCGCCGGCGAGGCGGGTGGCATCACGCAGCACATCGGTGCCTATCACGTCGAGTTGGCGGGTGGTCGCATGATCACCTTTCTCGACACGCCGGGCCACGAGGCGTTCACCGCGATGCGTGCCCGCGGTGCCCAGGTGACGGACATCGTCGTGCTGGTCGTTGCGGCCGACGATCAGGTGATGCCGCAGACGATCGAAGCGATCTCGCATGCCAAGAACGCCGGCGTGCCGATGGTCGTCGCGATCAACAAGATCGATCTTCCCTCGGCGGATCCCGAGAAGGTCAAGCAGGACCTGTTGCAGCACAACGTGGTGCTCGAGGCCTTCGGCGGTGAGACGCTCTCGACCGAGATCTCCGCGAAGAAGGGGCTCAACATCGAGACCCTGCTCGATCAGGTCCTGCTGCAGGCGGAAATTCTCGACCTCAAGGCGAACCCGGAGCGTCGCGCGACGGGAACCGTCGTCGAGGCACAGCTCGATCCTGGCAAGGGACCGGTCGCGACCGTGCTCGTGCAGAACGGGACCCTACGCGTCGGTGAGGACTTCATCGTCGGCATGCACGCCGGACGCGTCCGCGCGCTGCTCGACGAGCGTGGCCGCACGGTAGAATCGGCCGGACCGGCGATTCCGGTGCAGGTGCTCGGCCTGACGGGCGTCCCGATGGCCGGCGATCAGTTCGTCGTCACCGAGGACGCGTCGATGGCACGCGACATCGCGCAGCGTCGCGAGCGGCTCGATCGTGAGGCACGCAGCCGTCGCACGAGCAAGTCGGCGATCACGCTCGAGGATTTCATGGCGCAGTCCACGGCGGGCGAAGTTCGCGCGCTGCGACTGGTCATCAAGGCCGATCAGGGTGGGCCGGCGGAGGCGCTCGCCGACTCGTTGCAACAGCTCTCGACGGCCGAGGTCAAGGTCGAGGTCATTCACCGCGGTGTCGGTGCGATCACCGAGAGCGACATCCTCCTCGCCAAGGCATCGGGAGCGGTAATTGTCGGCTTCCACGTGCGACCCGACAACAACGCGCGCGGCGCCGCCGAACGCGAAGGGGTCGAGATCAAGCTCTATCGCGTCATCTACGAGGCGGTCTCCGACGTACGGGCCGCGCTCGAAGGGTTGCTGCGACCGGAGCAGCGCGAGGTCATCGTCGGGGAGGCACAGGTGCGCGAGATCTTCCGCGTGCCGCGGATCGGCGTCATCGCCGGCTCGTTCGTGCGCAGCGGGACCCTCGCGAGAAACGGCAAGGTCCGCGTCATCCGCGATGGGGTGGAGGTCTACGACGGCAGCATCGAGTCGTTACGCCGCTTCAAGGATGACGTCAAGGAAGTCCGCGAGGGCTTCGAGTGCGGTATCGGCATCGAGAACTTCAACGATCTCAAGATCGGCGATCTGATCGAGTGTTACCGGACGGAACAGATCGCTCGAACCCTCGAGTCGTCCGCGGCCGGGCAGGGCTGAGCCGTGGTGATCGGCGTTCGCTCCTGGGAGCTCTTGCTCCCGGGAGCGCAGTCGCTAAAGGACAAGCGGGCGGTCGTGACCTCGCTCAAGGATCGTCTGCACAACCAGTTCAACGTGTCGGCCGCCGAAACGGGGCACCACGATGTCTGGCAGCGAGCCGAGTTGACCGTCTGTCTCGTCGCGACGGACCGGCGTCACGCCGATTCCGTACTCCAGACCGTGGATCGCGTCGTCGAGGCGCACCCCGGACTGCGTATTCTGGATACCGTCAGCGAATATCGCTGATCCATCTCCTCGCGGCGGGCTCCCGGCGCGTTCCCGCTTCCGCTTCTGCCATGGCTTTCGATAGTCGTCGTCCCGACCGCGTCGCTGAGGGTATTCGCGAGGTCGTCGCAACCTTTCTGACCGAGGACGTGAAGGATCCCCGCATCTCGGGCCTGGTGACCGTCACCGGGGTCGACGTGCCGCGAGACATGCGTCAGGCGAAGATCTTCGTCAGCGTCATGGGGAGCGACGAGGAGCGGGCGAAGACCTTCGAGGGGTTGAAGAGCGTCGCCCTCCATCTGCGCGGCAAGCTCGGGCGTGCCCTCCGCCTCCGCCACGCTCCGGAACTGATCTTCCTGCCTGACGACAGCATTGCCCGCGCGGCGCGCATCGAGGAGTTGCTCGCCGGCGTGCGCGAGTCGACCCCGCCGGCGCCTGAACCCGCGACCGATGTCGCGGATTCGGCGGCTGCCGACGGCACGCCCGATTCCGATGGCGAGAGTGAGTCGCCAGCGCCGGATGCCGACCGCCCAACCTGAGATCATGACCCGTCCGCTCGTCGGTGCGGCGGACGGCATCCTCCTCGTGGACAAGCCGGCCGGCATCACGTCGCACGACGTGGTCGCCCGGGCGCGCCGCGCGCTGGGGACGCGGCGCATCGGCCACCACGGTACCCTCGATCCGTTCGCGACCGGGCTTCTCGTGCTGCTCGTCGGCCGGTCGACGCGTCTGGCCACCTGGATCGAGGGCGAGCCCAAGGTCTATCGCGCGACGATCCGCTTCGGGATGGAAACCACCACCGACGACGTGCAGGGGCAGGTCGTGCGCGAGGCTCCGCTCCCGTCGCCTGACGAGGTGCGCGCCGCGATCCCCGCACTCACGGGGCCGCTTGATCAGATTCCGCCCGCCTATTCGGCCAAGAAGGTCGACGGCGTGCGCGCCTATGACGCCGCTCGCCGTGGCGAGGCGCTCGATCTCGCCCCTGCGCGGGTCGTCGTACACGAATGGACGATCGAGCGGCTGGCCGCCGACGAGGCAGAGGTCGTCATCACGTGCGGCGGGGGTACATACATTCGCGCCCTCGCGCGCGACCTCGGCCGGATGGTCGGCAGTGCCGCGCATCTCGTGGCGTTGCGTCGTCTGGCCGCCGGACCCCTGCACATCGACGAGGCGACGAGTTGGGACGCGCTCTCCGCGGGCGAGGCCGTCGTGCATCCGGCACTACTCGCGATGCCCGGCATGCCGGTCCAGCGCCTCGATCCAGCCGGGATCCGTGCGGTAGGGATGGGGCAGGCGATTCCCGCTCTCGTGGCCGGTGCGCGCGCCGCCCTCGTCGGCCCTGACGGCGACCTGCTCGCGATGGCCGAGCGCGCGGGCGACCGGTGGCGCCCGCGCGTCGTCCTGGGCCCACCCGGCCAGCCTGACGAGCCCGGCGATGCGTGATCTGGGCTTCGGCGGCCAGGTTCAGGGCACCGTGGTCACCGTCGGCACCTTCGACGGCTTCCACCTGGGCCATCGCGATGTGGTCGATCGCCTGGTGGAGCGGGCGGCCGCGCTCCGGTTGCCGAGCGTGCTGGTGACGTTCGAGCCGCATCCGCTGGCCGTCGTCCGTCCGGAATCGGCTCCGTTGCTGCTCACGCCGCCACTCGAACGGTTGGCCGCCCTCGCGGGCGCCCGGATTGACCGGGTCGTCGTCCTGCCGTTCACTCCGGCGCTGGCCGCACTCTCCCCGACGAGCTTCGTCGACGAGCTACTTCGCGACCGCTATGGCATGACGGCACTCCTGATCGGGCACGATCATGGCTTCGGCCGCGGACGCTCGGGCGATGTCGACGCCCTCGTGCAACTCGGAGCGGCCCGTGGATTCCAGGTCGACGTGGTGGAGCCCGTGCTTGCACCCGATGGCGCCCCGATCTCGTCGACCCGCGTGCGCCAGGCCGTGGAGGCGGGAGACCTCGACGGGGCGGCCGTCCTGCTCGGACGGCGCTACGCCGCGACAGGGCGGGTGGTCGCGGGCGCGGCGCGAGGACGGACGATCGGGTTTCGCACGCTCAATATCGCCTTGGGCGATGCGCGGAAGCTTCTGCCGCCGCTCGGGGTATACGCCGTTCGTGTGGCAACCCCGACCGGGTCGTTCGGCGGCATGCTCAACCTCGGCGCCCGCCCCACCTTCGGCGACGACGCGGTCGGGATCGAAGCGCACCTCTTCGATGCGAACGGCGACTGGTACGATGCGACCGTGCAGGTCGAGTTCGTCGCCCGTCTTCGTGATATTCGCCCCTTTCCGGGTGCCAACGCGCTCCGGGCGCAACTGGCCGCGGACGAGCAAGACGCGCGCCGCGCGTTGACGTCGTTCGTGGAGTCCGGTAAGCTTACAAGTTCTACACGTTCGTGAACCCACCTCCCGTTTCGGCATGTCGAACCTGAAGTACCGCCTGCTCGCGATCGCCGCCCTGGTGTTGGTGTCGGCCTGGTCTCTCTGGCCGCGTACGACCATCGAGCGCGTGAACCGCGGCGGGGTCATCACGTTCGACACGATCAGTCGCGTGCCACTCAAGCGCGGGCTCGACCTGCGCGGAGGGATGCACCTTGCCCTCGAAATCGACGACTCGCGCGGCACGGTTGCCGATCCCGCTGACGCCCTCTCGCGGGCCGAGCGCGTCGTGCGCAACCGTATCGATCAGTTCGGCGTCGCCGAGCCCGTCGTCCAGCGCGTCGGCGATGATCGCCTCATCGTGGAGCTGCCGGGCATCGACGATCCGCAACGCGCGATTGAACTCGTGCAGCAGAGCGGATTTCTGCAGTTTCAGATCACGGACAAGACCAACGCGCTCGAGCGCGTGGTTCCACGCCTCGACGCGATTGCGCGCGAGCTCGGACTCGCCGCACCTGTCGCCGGTGGCGACACCGCGCCGCGCACCGCCGTCGGTGGGGTGATGAGTGGACTGCTCGACACCTCCGCGACGGCGGCGACCGACTCGGTCGGCGGCGACAGTGCAGCCGCTGGTCGCGCGGCTGACAGCGCGGCGGCGATTCCCGCGCTCACGCCGGGCGCCAGTGGTGGCCCCTTCCAGCGTTCGCTCAACGCTGGCCAGATTCCGGGTCAGTTTTACGTCGCCCTCGCCGACTTCCAGTTGCTCGAAGCGCTGCTGTCGCGGCCGGAGATTATCGCCGCGCTCCCGCCTGGAAAGCAGGTCAAGTGGGGCGTCGACTCCGTCGCGCTCGGCGCCGGTCAGTTGTATCGCCCGCTCTATGTCCTCGACGCGCGCCCGATCATCACGGGCGAGGCACTGATCGACGCCCGCCCGAGCCAGTCTGGACTCGACGGACCCGCCGTGGACTTCCAGCTGAACAACGAAGGCGGTCGTCGCTTCCGGGTGGAAACGGGGCGGCACATCAACGACAACATGGCCATCGTCCTCGATGACCGTGTCGTCTCCGCGCCGACCATCAACAGTGCGATCGGTACCCGCGGACAGATCACGCTCGGCGTCGGCGCCAACCTGCAGGAGGCGCAGGATCTGGCGCTCGTGCTCCGCGCGGGCTCGCTACCGGTGCCACTGCAGGTCGCGGAAGTGCGCAACATCGGACCGAGTCTCGGTCAGGACGCGGTGGATTCGGGGGTTCGCGCCGGGTTGCTCGGCGTGTTCCTGGTGATCCTCATCATGATCATCTACTACAAGTTCTCCGGCGTTCTCGCGGTCGCCGGCCTTGCGATGTTCACGCTCTTCACGCTGGCCATGCTCGCCGGCCTTGACGCCGTGCTGACACTGCCGGGGATCGCCGGATTCGTGCTCTCGATCGGCATGGCCGTGGACGCGAACTTCCTGATCTTCGAGCGGATTCGTGAGGAGCTCGACGCCGGGCGCACGGTGCGCGCGGCCGTCGACAGCGGATTCCAGAACGCCCTCAGCGCGATCATCGATTCGAACGCAACCACGGCGATCACCGCGGCTGTGCTTTACCAGTTCGGCACCGGCCCGGTCCGCGGCTTCGCCGTCACGCTCCTTGCCGGAATCGCCGCTTCCATGGTCACGGCCATCTTCGTGGTGCGCACGTTCTTCCTCGTGTGGCTCTCGCGGAAGCAGACCCCCCAGACGCTGAGCATCTGATGCTGCGCTTTTTCAAGGACGCAAACTTCGACTTCATTGGCCGACCGCGCGCCGTGGCGGCCACGGTGGCGCTGTTCATCGTGCCGGCGCTCATCTGGGTCGCCATTGCCGGCTTCAACTACAGCATCGAGTTCACCGGCGGGACGCTGATGCAGGTGGAGTTCGAGGAGGATGTCGACATCGGCAGACTCCGCTCCGCACTGAGCGATGCGGGCGTTGGGAATGTCGAGTTGCAGACGTTCGGCAGCGCAAACGAAATCGTCATCCGCGCGCAGGATGCGGCGTCGATCGAACAGCAGAACCGGGGCGCCGAGACCGTCGCGACGAACATTCGCGCGGGCCTTGACGGGCTCTACGGCGCAAACGGGTACACCGTCGTCCAGACCGAGGCCGTGGGTGCCCGGGTTGGCAGCGAGCTGCGCCAGAACGCGATCATCGCACTGCTGATCTCGTTCGCGGCCACGCTGGTCTACCTGGCCTGGAGATTCGAGTGGCGCTTCGGCGTGGCCGCACTGATCGCGACGCTACACGACATTCTCGCGACCGTCGCGTTCATGCGCTACGCCAACATCGAGGTGTCGCTGTTCGTCGTCGGCGCGCTGCTGACGGTGATCGGTTATTCGCTCAACGACACGATCGTCGTCTTCGACCGTGCGCGCGAGAATCTCAAGAAGTATCAGAAGCGGCCGCTCGCCGACGTCGCCAATCAGTCGGTGAACGAGACGCTTCCGCGAACCGTCATGACCGGAACGACGACGCTGGCCACGCTACTCTCGCTGTTCATCTTCGGTGGGGCCGTGATCCGGCCGTTCGCGCTGATCCTGATCTTCGGAATCATCGTCGGAACGCTGAGTTCGATGTTCGTCGCGCCGTCTGTGCTCCTCTGGATCGCGCGCAAGTACCCGCGTCACGTGGAGGGTCGCGGAGCCACGCGTCCCGTCTACGATACAACGGTCCCGCCGTCGCAGGCCGCGCGTCCAAGCGTGGGTGCACGGTAAGGCCACTCGGCAGCGCAGAACGACGTCGTTCCACCGCACCTGCATTCCACGACCGCCGCGTCCCGCGGCGGTCGTGGTCGTTTCACCCTGGACCACGGCCCCGTGTTCGACTTTGTCGACAGCCACGCGCATCTGGCGGATCCGGCCTTCGACGCGGATCGTGAGGCGGTCATCGTCCGCGCTCGTGAGGCGGGCGCTGTCGCCATCATCTGCATCGGGGAATCACTCGACGCGGCCGACCGTGCGGCTGTCATCGCTCGCTCCCATCCGGCGGTCGTCTGGCATACCGCTGGCGTGCATCCGCACGACGCGATGGACTTCGACGCCGAGCGCGATCTGCCGGCCATCAGCGTGCACGTCACCGAGCGCGGCGCCGTCGCCATCGGCGAGTGCGGTCTGGACTATCACTACGACCACTCACCGCGCGACCAACAGCTCGCTGCCTTCGGAGCTCAACTCGCACTCGCGGGTGAGCTCGGCCGTCCCGTCGTCGTCCATACGCGTGCGGCGGAGGCGGACACCGAGGCGATGGTCGTCGAGGCCGGGCGCGCTGGCGTGGCGGGCGTGCTGCACTGCTACACGGGGTCCGTGTCCCTCGCCGAGGCCGCGGTGGACGTCGGGTGGTACGTCTCCTTCAGCGGCATCATCACCTTCCGCAAGTGGACGGACGAAGCGCTGCTGCGCATGGTCCCCGACGACCGGCTGCTCGTCGAGTCGGATGCACCCTATCTGGCGCCCGTGCCCAATCGCGGCCGCCGCAACGAGCCTGCGTGGGTGGCGCACACCGTCACGCGTCTGGCAACCGTGCGCAACGCCGACCTGGACGAACTTGGCCGGCGTGTCGCCGACAACGCCCGTCGTCTCTTCGGGGTGGCGACGGCAGTGCCCGGCTCGCTACTATGACGGCTGCGGCCTCGGTGGCGTGGCACCTTCGGGTATCCCGCCAACGCCGTGCCCCATCCGCCTGACTCGACCTCAATCCGGAGAAGTCCCGTGAGTGTTCAGACGCTGCACACCGATGATGCTCCTGCTGCCATTGGCCCGTACTCGCAGGGCGTCATCGCCAACGGGCTCCTGTTCACCGCGGGCCAGATCGCGCTCGACCCCACGACCGGTGAGATCGTCGTGGGCGACGTCGTCGAGCAGACGCGACGGGTGCTTCGGAATCTCGAAGCGATAATCTCGGCCGCCGGCGCCAGCTGGAACGACGTCGTCAAGACGACCGTCTATCTCCTCGATATGGCGGATTTCCCCGTGGTGAACGAGGTGTACGCCAACGCGCTTGGCGACGCGCGTCCCGCGCGCTCAACCGTGCAGGTCTCGGCGTTGCCCCGGGGCGTGGCCGTAGAGATCGACGCCATCGTCCGCGTCAAGCCGAGCTGACCGGCTGCTGGCGAGGCCGAACTGCTGCTTCAGCGCCGCCGGCATGCGGCCACTTGGCGGTTAGCTTGATCGCTTCCCGTACGACCTCAGGCGTCCGCCGATCCGCGATGGTCATGTCACGTTCACCGCATCTCCGCCAACTCATCCCGCAAGTTCGTCGCCTGGCCACCCCGATGGCGCGAGGGCGCGCACTGTCGGCGGCGGCACTGATCGCGGCGCTGCTGCTTGGACCCGGACTCGCCGGTGGCGCCGGCACGGCCGCGGCACAGGAGCCGCCGCCGGACAGCACGCAACTCGCCGCGCCCGTATCGACGCTGTTTGCGACTGAGGGGGACCCGCCGATCTCACCGCGTCGCGCATTTCTCTATTCGCTCGCCGCGCCTGGCGTCGGGCAGGTGAAGCTGGGCCGCGGTAATGCGGCTGCACTGTTCACCTCGGCCGAGGCGTTCGCGGTCGGGATGCTCGTCAAGTCGTACTACGACCTCGGCGTGGCCAAGCGGTTCCGGCGGGACAGTATCCCCACGATCTTCACGACGGATCCGGAAACAGGGCAGCTCGTGCCGGGCGGCTTCGTCACGGGTCAGTTCTCCCCCGGGCTCATCCGCGCTCGCCGCCTCCACGTCGAGGACTGGTTGGCCGCCCTGGCGCTGATCCACCTGCTGTCGGGCATCGATGCCTTCGTCGCCGCTCAGCTCTGGGACGTCCCGATCGACATCGAGGTCGGCAGCAGTTCCCGCGGCACGACGGTCTCGGCGAGCTATCGGTGGTAGTGGCGCCCGGTGCAGGTCGCCACGAAGCGCCGATCGGCGTCTTCGATTCCGGAATCGGTGGACTGACGGTCGCCCGCGCGGTCCTGCACCACTTGCCTGACGAGTCGATCATCTACTTCGGCGACACGGCTCGCGTCCCGTATGGACCGAAAAGCCCCGTCACGGTCGAGCGTTATGCGCGCGAGATCACCGAGTTCCTGCTCGCCGAAGGGGTCAAGGCCATCGTGGTCGCCTGCAATACCGCGACCGCGCACGCCCTCCCGACACTCATCGCCGAGTCTCCCGTCCCCGTGATCGGCGTCGTCGAGCCGGGTGCGCGGGCCGCCGTCGCCGCCGCCCCGCACGGCACCGTCGGCGTGATCGGCACCGCGGGCACCATCGCGTCAGGCGCCTACGACCGGGCGATTCACTCGCTCGCGCCGGACGTTCAGGTCGTGACACGCGCCTGCCCGCTCTTCGTTCCCCTCGTCGAGGAAGGGTGGACCGATCACGAGGCGACGCGCATCGTCGCCCACGAGTATCTCGACGAGTTCGCCGCGTCAGGGCTGGATGCGCTCGTGCTCGGGTGTACGCATTATCCCTTGCTCACCCCATTGCTCGGCGACGTAATGGGCCCGGGCACGCAACTCATCGATAGCGCCGAGCAAACGGCCATCGAACTCGCGGGTCGGCTGGAAGCGGCCGGGCTCCGTGCGCGAACGGGCGCGCCGGTGAGCCATCGGTTCGTGGCCTCGGATGCGCCCGAACAGATGCTACGCCTCGGGCCGCGATTCCTCGGCGCGCCGATCGAGCGTGTCGAGCGCGTCGTTCTCGGCTGAGCTGGGCCAGCGACGCACGGCGATCCGCTGCTCGTCGACGACGAGGTACCGCGGGTCCTCGAGCCACGAGCCGGGGTTCGCGTATACGCCGCCGCCGGGCATTCGCGCGAGGACCGGCGCGTGCGAGTGACCGAACACCACCAGATCCAGCTCAGGGCGGGCCGTGAGCAGCTCGTTTGCCACACGATGCAGCCCCTCGCCGCCGTCGGCCGGGCGGTGGTCGCGGCTCGTTCGTGAACTCCCGATCGCCACTCGTGAGGCGAAGTCGGGATGCAGCGAGCGGAATGCGCGAATGGCCCACGGATGGCGGAGCACGGTCCGCAGGCGCCGGTAGGCACGGTCCTCCACCACTCGCAGGCCGTCGCCGTGTTCGATTCGCGTCGTCCACCGACCGATCCGCCCTTCCCACGGGCCTTCACGAAAGTCGACACCGACGTCGTCGCGCAGCACTTCGCCACCCCAGCGATCGTGATTGCCGGCGATCCAGACGATCGGGACGCCGGCGTCCCGGAGCCGCCGCAGCTCGGCCAGCACGCGAAAGCTCCGGCGCGGAATCACCGACTTCCACTCGAACCAGAAGTCGAACAGATCGCCGTTGATCACCACCGACGCGGCGCGGCGGTCCAGGTCCCGCAGAAAGCGCAGGAAGGCGTCTTCGACTTCGGCGGACACGACGCCGAGGTGCACGTCGGAGATGATGTAGCAGGGCGTGGGGAGCACGCGGGCAGTTTAGCGCGCCGTGCGCCGCCCCCCAAGGCGCGGCCGTGACTTGACTTCGACCCGCGCCCCGGCGAAGGTGCCCGGTGTCCCGCGCGCCCCGTGATCGCGGTTGCGCCTGACGAGTCCTCCTCTCCCGAGCACCGGCCATGGACGACGCGACTTCGCCGACCTGTCAGTCAGAGATCCGGGTCCGGTACGCGGAAACGGACCGGATGGGCGTCGTCTATCATGCCCACTACCTGGTGTGGTGCGAGATCGGGCGTACGGACTTCATCCGTGAGCACGTCGCCAGCTACGCCGATCTCGAGACGCGCGGCGTGATGTTGGCCGTCTCGGACGCGTCCATCCGGTACCTGCGGGGCGCCCGGTACGACGATCGGGTGGAGATCCGGACGCGCCTCCTCGACCTGCGCTCGCGCTCGATGCGGTTCGGTTACGAACTTCTCCATGCCGAGCGCGGCGATCGGTTGGCGACGGCCGAGACCTCGTTGATCTGCCTCTCCGCGGGCGGGCGGCCGGCGTCGTTGCCCGGATGGCTCCGGGACACGCTCGGTCCCCTCGTCCAGCCGTCCTGACCCGACCATCGGGCGGCGCGTTGCGCTGGTGCGTAGCGGGCCGACACATTGCACTGATGCCAGCTCTCAGCTTTGGTTTTTTGCGGCCGCCCCGACGCGCTGCCTGTCAGGTCGCGGTTGCGCTCCTCGTCGGGATAGCGGGGGTGGCCTGCGCCCCCCGCGCCCAGCCGCTCGCCGGGCTCCCCGTCGATGAGCCCGTGCCGCGAGCGCAGCTCGAGGGATCGCGACGGTTGGTGTTCCGGTGGGAATATCTCGACGGGTCACTCGTGGTTCGCGGCGAGGGGGTCGCCCGCATCAGCGCCCCCGACAGCGCCCGACTCGACCTCTACCTCGACGGCGGTGTGGGAGGCGGGACGGCCTTTCTGGTTGGCGACACGATCGAGGCTCCGGGCGGCGCACTGGTGCGCCGGCTCCTCCCCCCGCCGCCCCTCATGTGGGCCGCGCTCGGCCGCATGGCCGTACCCGCCGGGGCGGACACCGTCACGACGCGTGACGGCGAGACGCTCCGCGCCGACATCGGACGCGAGCCCATCTGGCGCGTTGCCTTCACCGGCGATGAACTCGTTCGTCTCGAGCGCATCGACGGTGGCCGGGTGATCGAGTTCGTCGACCGCACCGAGGACGCGGGTCGCGAGGTGCGCTACCGGAACGAGGCAGATCGCCGGTCGCTGTCGATTTCCATCCAACGTGACGAGCGCGTGGAGGGGTTCGATGCCACGATCTGGGATCGTTAGGCTCGCAATGGCCGCGCTGCTGCTGCTCCCGGCGGCCGGCGGCTGCCGGAGCGTCGTGGGCTATGGGTTCGCCGGTGGTGGCCTGCCGCAGCACGTCCGGACCGTGGCCGTGCTGCCGTTCGACAACCGGACGCCGGAATCGCAGTTGCAGCGCGAGCTGCAGGAACTCCTCCAGACTCAATTCGAGCGGAGGCTGGGACTTCGCATCGCGCCTGCGGGCCGGGCCAATGCAGTGGTGCGCGGCACGATCACGCGGTTCGATCCCGATGTCCCCGTCGCGTACTCCGCCGATCCGACGCAAACCCCGTCCGCGCGGCGCCGGTTGCTCATCGCGATCGACGTCGAGGTGATCGACCAGGTGTCCGGCGAGACGCTCTGGTCCCGCCAGGGGCTCAGTCAGGAAGGCGAGTATGCCGAACGCGACGATGAAACCGGGCGTCGCCAGGCGCTCGAACGCATCGTCAACGACATCATCGAGGGAGTGCAGTCGCAGTGGTGAGCACCCGCGTGGGCCGCGGGTCGCTCGGCTGCCTCGTGACCGCGCTCGCGGCGACGGTTGTGCTCTATTTCGGCGTTCCTGCGGCCGTTACGTTCTGGCACTGCTATCAATACGAGGATCGGATGCGGCAGGAGATCGAGTTCGCGGCGATGCGGTCGGACGACGACATCGCGCTGCGTCTGCGCGCCTATGCCGATACGCTCGACCTGCCGCCTGACGCGCGCCGGATTGTCGTGAGGCGCACGCCGCAGCGTATGGCCGTCTGGGCCACGTACTCCGAGTCGATCCTGCTGCCGTTCGCGACCCGCGACGTCGAGTTCACCCCGATGGCCGAGCGGAGATTCTGATCATGGACGCTCGGCCCGACGCATCACCAGTCGCCTCTGTGGCGTTCGACCCGCGGCGAAAGATGCTCGATCGCAGGACGGTTTCTGTGTGGCGCACCAACCACCCGGGCCGCGTCGTGTTCACCAATGGCGTCTTCGACCTTCTACATCCCGGGCACGTGGATGTACTGCGTGCCGCACGCGGGGAAGGCGACGCGCTTGTCGTGGGTGTGAACGACGACGACTCCGTGCGGCGGCTCAAGGGCCCGACACGTCCTGTCCGCACCCTCGACGAGCGCCTGTATGTGCTCGCGGCGCTGGAGTGCGTCGATGCTGTGATCGCCTTTGGCGAGGATACGCCCTTGGCGCTCATTCAGGCGCTACAGCCCGACGTCCTCGTGAAGGGGGGCGATTACACCGAGGACACGATCGTTGGCGCCCAGGATGTGCGCGCGCGCGGTGGACGTGTCGTCGTTGTCCCACTCACTGCAGGTC
Organism: Gemmatimonadales bacterium; assembly: GCA_038324385.1. Classification (GTDB taxonomy): domain Bacteria; phylum Gemmatimonadota; class Gemmatimonadetes; order Gemmatimonadales; family Gemmatimonadaceae; genus JBBQHX01. The sequence goes on from JBBQHX010000004.1 coordinate 38,800, forward strand.
ATTCTACCACGTCCACCGTCGAGAAGCTCCGTGACCGTTGATCCACTGGCTGTGTCCCCTCGCGCAGCCGACGCCCTTCGGCCGGTGTCCATCGAGCGCGGCGCGAATCCCTATGCCGAAGGGTCGTGCCTCATCGCCTTCGGCGAGACGCATGTGCTCTGCACGGCCAGCGTGGAGGAGGGGGTCCCCGGCTGGCGGCGGGGGCGCGGTGAAGGGTGGATCACCGCCGAGTACGCGATGCTGCCGCGCGCCACGCGGACGCGGACATCCCGCGAGCGCGGGAGCACGGGCGGGCGGACGCAGGAGATCCAGCGCCTCATTGGCCGTAGCGTGCGCGCGATGCTTGACGACTACGCCTTCGGGGAGTACACCGTCAAGATCGACTGCGACGTTCTGCGCGCGGACGGGGGCACGCGGACGGCGGCCATCACCGGGTCATGCATCGCCGTGGTGGACGCCTTCGACTGGCTGGTGGAGACCGGGCGGATCGCTGCAACGCCCGTGCGGCGGCGGGTCGCCGCGATCAGCGTCGGCGTCGTCGATGGGGAACCGCGCCTCGACCTCGACTACGAACAGGACGTGCGTGCCGCGGTCGACATGAACGTCGTCATGAGCAGCGAGGGGCGATTCGTGGAGGTGCAGGGCACCGGTGAGAACGGCACGTTTGACCGCGCGGAACTCGATCGTCTGCTAGAGCTCGCCGAGGTCGGGATCCGCGAGTTGGATCGCCGGCAGTTGGCTGCGCTCGGGCGATGAACGCCGGCGAGTCGGCGGGCGTCGCACCTGATCGGGCCCGTGGCGGTCGGCCGCGTGTGCTGGTGGCCACGCGCAACCCGGGGAAGCTTCGCGAACTGCAGCCGATGCTCGACGCAGCCGGCCTCGACGCGATCGACCTGGAGGGCGCGGGGCTCCCCGAGATGCCTGACGAGGACGCGCTCGAGAGTGAACCGACGTTCACGGGCAACGCGCTCGCCAAGGCGCGCTACTTTCACCAGCGATCGGGACTCCCGACGATCGCCGACGATTCGGGGCTTGCCGTCCGCGCGCTCGACGGCGCGCCGGGTGTCCGGAGTAAGCGTTACTCCGGGCGTTTGGACTTGCGGGGAGGGCCCCTCGACGCGGCCAACAATGCCGCTCTCCTTGCTGCCCTCGACGGCATCGAAGATCGGCGGGCCGCCTTCGTCTGCGCCGCCGCCTATGTGGATGGCGCCCGCTCATACGTGGTGGAGGGGGAGACTGCCGGCCGCATCGTCGATCAGGCGGCCACCGGTGGTCATGGGTTCGGCTACGACCCGCATTTCCTGAGCGACGATCTGGGGGTGACGTTTGCTCAAGCCACCCGGGAGCAGAAGGCGGCGGTGAGTCACCGCGGCCGGGCCGTGCGAGCGTTGATCGCGTGGTTCGCGAGCGGCTGCGGCGGCGGTTCGGGCGCGCCTGGTGCCGGGGCAGGGGTTGACCCTCGGTCCGATGCCGGCTAACATCCGCGATCTTGGTCGGAGCGCCGGACCGACGACGACCAGAATGGGTCGTTCGGACCGGGTCAGTGCAAGGACGTCGTGGTGCGACGTGAAAACGGGGCGTAGCGTAGCCTGGTATCGCGCCTGCTTTGGGAGCAGGAGGTCCCCGGTTCAAATCCGGGCGCCCCGACCTGGCTGGTCCTGGCGCTGGGAAGGGCCAGGGGACGAGAGCGCCAGTAGCTCAGGTGGATAGAGCGGCAGCCTTCTAAGCTGTTGGTCGGGGGTTCGAGTCCCTCCTGGCGCGCCACGCCGAGGAAATGGAACTGCGCCGTTAGCTCAATTGGCAGAGCAAGTGACTCTTAATCACTAGGTTGCAGGTTCGATTCCTGCACGGCGCATGCAGTGGCGAACGGCGGAGCCTTCGGGTTCCGCCGTTCGCGTCGGCGGGGAGACCTCGGCCGGTGTGTGGCCCCCTTGCGAACTGATTTGGGAGCGGGTAGAATGCTGACCCGCCACGATTCCCGCCGAGGCAGAACATGTCGTCGGGAGGTTGGGATCGACCGCGAAGGGCAGGCGGCCAATTCAGTTTGACGATCGCACTTGCGTGCTATTGACGGAACTGGTACTATTCGGACCCGCCGTGTGGTTCGATTTCTGGCGGGGATGGTGAGTCTGGGGACTGGGGCAGGAATCGGTCCAAACGGAAAAAAAGTCTTCGAATACGGTTGACAGGCTCGCAACCAGTTGGTACTATTAAAGGCTGTCGCGGATTTCTGATGCGACACCAACGCTGATTGACAATCGATTGAGATCGTGGGTGTGAGGCGGACTTGTTGATCTGCGGCGCTAGGGGCGCCGCAAGGAAAGTTCAAACCCTGACATTCAAAAGTGATTCCGGCGGTTTTCCAGATGGGAAGCTGTCTGGAAAGGCGTTCGGAATACGAAGAGCAACATCGAACACTTCTCTTGGAGAGTTTGATCCTGGCTCAGGACGAACGCTGGCGGCGTGCTTAACACATGCAAGTCGAGGGCACTGGTGGGGCAACTCACTGGTGACCGGCGAACGGGTGCGTAACACGTGAGCAACCTGC
>JBBQHX010000005.1:0-39944 GCA_038324385.1 Gemmatimonadales bacterium
GCGAGATCGAAGTGCGCGAGCGCCGAGCGGAACGACAGGCGCGCCTCCTCCTCGCCGTCGAGGATGCGCACGCGCAATCCCGCGGCTTCCCGCACGCGCTCGAGGAACTCGTCCCGGTTGACCGCGTCCCGCACGGCGCTCGTCGCCACGACCTCGATCCGTTCGGCCCCCAGGCGACGAGCCAGGGTCGCCATGCGGGCCAGCGCGTCGGTCGCGCGCTGCATCGCGGCGCCGGTCAACTCGCCCGTGGTGTCGAGGCGGGTGCCGAGGCGCGGCGCCGCCTTCATCTCGTCGACGACGCGGATCTCGCCGCTGTCGGAGACGTCGGCGACGATTTGCCGGACGGAGTTCGAGCCGATGTCGATCGCCGCGATCCGCATGCCGGGGCCGCGGGCGTCCGCCGCACGCGGGTCGCCCGACCGGAGCTCGGCTGCGGCCGCGTCGGTCACCGATCCGCCGGCGCGAGCATCCGGTCGTCGGTCTCGGCGCGGTGCTTGATCTGCTTGCCCTCGGCCAGATACACGGCGTCCTCGCCGATGTTGGTGGCGAGATCGGCCACGCGCTCGAGGTTGCGGCTGACCAGCATCAGTTCGAGCGAGGGGGTGATCGTCCGCGCGTCGGCCATCATGTGCGTCAGGAGAATGCGGAAGACGGAGTTGTGCAACGCATCGACCTGATCGTCGCGGCGGCACACCTCGCGTCCAAGCGCGCCGTCGCCGCGAATGAACGCGTCGAGCGCGTCGCTGAGCATCAGCCGTGCACGACGGGCCATATCCTCGAGCTCGGGATCGGGGGTGATCGCCGAATGCTGCGAGATCAGGCGCAGTGCGCACTGCGCGATGTTGACCGAGTGGTCGCCGACTCGCTCCAGGTCGCTGGCGACCTTGATCGCGCTGATGATGAAACGAAGGTCGCGCGCCATCGGCTGCTGCAGTGCGAGCAGCTCCACGGCCAGCGCCTCGATGATGATCTCCATCCGGTCGAGCTCGCGGTCCCCGGCGATCACCAGTTCCGCCTGCTCCTTGTCACGCGTCAGCAACGCCTCGACCGACGCCTCCACCGACTCCTCGGCGCGCTCCGACATCGAGAGCAGCCGTTCCTTGAGTTCGGCGAGCTGGTCGTGAAAATGGCGAAAACCCGATGTGTCGGGACTCATCCGAATCTCCCGGTGATATATGCATCAGTCCGCTCTTCCCGCGGACTCGTGAACAGCCGATCGGTCGCGTCGACCTCAATCAATCTACCTTCGAAGAAGAACGCCGTGACGTCCGATGCCCTGGCGGCCTGCTGGAGGTTGTGGGTGACGATGATGATCGTCAGCTCCTGCTTGAGGTCGTAGAGGAGTTCCTCGATCTTCTGGGTCGCGATCGGATCGAGGGCGCTCGCCGGTTCGTCGAGCAGGAGGACTTCCGGCTGGTTCGCGAGGGCGCGCGCGATGCACAGCCGCTGCTGCTGCCCGCCGGACAGGGTGAGGGCACTCTGCCGCAGCCGGTCCTTCACCTCGTCCCAGAGGGCGGCGCGGCGGAGGCTGCTCTCGACGATCTCGTCGAGCGCTCGGCGGTCGGTCTGGCCGTTGATGCGGGGGCCGTAGCCGACGTTGTCGTAGATCGACTTGGGGAAGGGGTTCCAGCGCTGGAACACCATCCCGACGCGCTGCCGCAGGGCGACCGTGTCCATCCCGGCGTCGTAGACGTTGACGCCGTCGAGGCGGATCTGCCCCTGATGATGCACGCCCGGGATCAGGTCGTTCATCCGGTTAATCGACCGCAGGAAGGTCGATTTCCCGCATCCCGACGGTCCGATCAGCGCCGTCACCTGACGCGGACGCACAGCGAGGTCGATGCCGTGGAGCACCTGCTTCTCGCCGTAGCTGAACCGAAAGTTGTCGGCGACGATCGCGCCGGCGTGTGCCGCCCCTGGTCCGGACGCGGGCGCCGCCTCGCTCCCCGGCCGCGATACCGCCGTCATCCGAACCGTCCGGTGATGTATGCCTCGGTGCGTGGATCGGCCGGCGTCGTGAACAGCTTCTTCGTCGGCGAATACTCCACCAATTCACCCGCCAGCATGAACGTCGTGAAGTCGGAGACGCGCGCGGCCTGTTGCATGTTGTGCGTGACGATGACCACGGTCATGTCGGCACGCAGCTCGTACACCAGTTCCTCGACCCGCTGCGTGCTCAGCGGATCGAGCGATGCCGTGGGCTCGTCGAGCAGGAGCACCTTGGGCGAGGTGGCCAACGCGCGCGCGATGCAGAGGCGCTGCTGCTGCCCACCCGAGAGCCCGAGCGCCGAGCCGCCGAGGCGGTCCTTGACCTCTTCCCAGAGGGCGGCACGGCGCAGGGCGGTCTCGACGATCCCGTCGACCTCCTGACGCGAGCGGCGGGTGTCGTCGGAGACGCGGAGCCCCGCCGCCACGTTGTCGCGAATCGACATCGTGGGAAAGGCGGTCGGACGCTGAAAGACCATCCCGACGCGACGCCGCACGTCGATGGGATTGACACCGCGCTCGTAGATGTTCCGGTCGTCCAAGAGCACCAGCCCCTCGACGCGGGTCGCCGGCAGCGTCTCGTGCATCCGGTTGAGGCAGCGCAGCAACGTGCTCTTGCCGCACCCCGACGGTCCGATGATCGCCGTGACGTGCCGCTCGAGGAAGTCGAGCGTCACATTCCGCACGACATTGGCCGTGCCGAAGTACGCACCCAGCCCGCGGGCGGCGATGCGCGCATGCGTGGCCTCGCCCTGCGGCCGAACCACCCCGGCATTGACGGTCACGCGGGCGGCGGAGGCGCGTGAGGCAGCGGGCGGTTCCACAACGGGTCGCGGATCGCCGAGCCGTGGCGTCTCGTCATGCACCGCGCCCGTACGCGTCGGCACCGCGACCTCGTGCGTCGATTCGTGCGTCGACCCCGTCGATTCGTGCGTCGGCTGGACGCCGGGCGTTCCCATTCGATCAGTCTCCACTGCCAAGCCCGAAACGCGAGCGTGTGGCGAAGCGGGCGCCAAGGCTGATGACCAGGACAATCCCGATGAGAACGAGGGCTCCGGCCCACGCGAGTTGCCGCTGCTCGTCATACGGGCTCGTGGCGTAGTAGAAGATCTGCAGCGGCAGCGCCGCGATCGGTTCATTGACGGCGACCGACCAGAACTGGTTGCCGAGTGCGGTGAACAGGAGCGGCGCCGTCTCGCCGGCGATGCGCGCCACGGCGACCAGCGCGCCGGTGACGATGCCGGGCAGCGCAGTGCGCAGGACGATCGTGAGGCTGGTGCGCCACTCCGAGTAGCCGAGGGCCAGCGCCGCCTCGCGGAGCGAGGTCGGCACGAGCCGCGTCATCTCTTCGGTCGACCGCGTCACGAGCGGAATCATCATCGCGCCCAGGGCGACGCCGCCGGCGATCGCCGAGAACTGCCCGAATGGCCTGACGAGAAACTGCCAGGCGAAGATTCCGATGACGATCGACGGCAATCCATTGAGCACGTCGGCGAGGAAGCGCACCACGGTCGCGAGGCGCGTGCCGCGATTCTCGGCCACGTACAGCCCCGCCCCGACGCCCACCGGCAGCCCGATGGCCGCAGCGATTCCGACGAGGATCAGCGTCCCGAGGATGGCGTTGGCCATCCCACCGCCCGCATCGCCCGGGGGCGCCGGCAACGCCGTGAAGAACTCCAGCGAGAGCGCGCCAACGCCTTCCCGCACGAGATGAAAGAGGATGAGCACCAGCGGCAGCGTGGCGAGAAGCGCGGCCACATACATCATACCGATCATCACCTTCGACTTCGTGCGGCGGCCGCGGATCGTCCGCGCGGTACGCTCGGCGGCCGCGCGCTGGATGCGCGATGCGCCCGGTGTCGGACGCGGCTCGCGCGGTGTGTCAGCTGGACGCAAGTCGGGTGGACGGGTCGACGTCATGCGCGCTGCTCCCGCGAGACGCGCCAGACCAGCCAGCGCGCGATGCCGTTGACGATCAGGGTGATCACGAGCAGCACCGCGCCGACGGCCATCAGCGCCGAGAGATGCATGTCGTCGGTGGCTTCAGTGAACTCGTTGGCGATGATCGACGCCATCGTGTATCCCGGCGCGAACAGCGATGCCGAGATCTCCGGTCGGTTGCCGATGACCATCGTGACCGCCATCGTCTCGCCGAGTGCGCGACCGAGTCCGAGAATCACGCCGCCCATCAGCCCCGACTTGGCGTACGGAACGACCGCGTCGCGGATCATCTCCCAGCGCGTCGCGCCGAGCGCCAGCGCCGCCTCACGCTGCGAGCGCGGCACGGCCATCAGCACCTCACGCGAGACCGCCGAGATGTAGGGCAGGATCATGATCGCGAGGATGATTCCCGCCGCGAGCATCGAGCGGCCATACGCGGGGCCGGAGAAGAACGGCGTCGCGCTCAGCCCGAGCGTCTGGCCGAGGAAGGGCATGATGTCCTCACGCAGGATCGGCACGAGGAAGACGATCCCCCAGAAGCCGTAGACCACGCTCGGGATCGCCGCCAGCAGATCGACCAGGAAGGCCACGGGCTGCCGCAACCAGCTCGGGGCGAACTCGGCGAGGAAGATCGCGACCCCGATCGCCAACGGCGTCGCGATGACGAGCGCGATCGCCGACGAGACGAGCGTGCCGAAGATCGCCGGCGCGGCGCCGAACCGCTCGTTCATCGGGTCCCACTCGCTCGACGTTAGAAAGCCGAAGCCGAACTCCCGGAACGCCGGCCAGCCGCCAACGAACACCTCGAGCGCGATGAAGACGAGCAGGATCGGGATGGCCAGCGCGAACGCGAACGTGGCCGCGCGATAGATCCGGTCGCCGGGGGACGAACCGCGCGGCGAGAGGGTGTAGTCGTCACCCGGCGACGGCAGCGGCACGTCGATCCCAGGCGCCGGATGGAAGGGTTCGCTCACGGAACGGGCGCGGCCACGGGACGCCGGGCCGAGGAGTCTGTGGGAGAGACCAGTTCGAGCCGTGCCCGCACGAGATTGGCGAGCTGCGGCGGGATCGGGGTGTAGTCGAGCGCTCGAGCCTGGACGTCACCCTCGGTGATCGCCCAGCGGATGAAATCCGCCAGCTTGCGCGCGTTGACCTCGTTGGTCTGGTCGGCATAGACGAGCAGCCAGCTGAACGAGGCGATCGGGTAGGCGCCGGGACCCGGCTGATTGATCAACGACAGCTTGAGATCACTCGAGTCCGGGAGACCGGCCAGCGCCGCCGACGCGGCCGCCATCGTCGCCTCGATCGTCGGCGCGATGAAGGCGCCGGCGGCGTTGGCGATCGGGGCCATCGCGAGCCCGTTGTGATGGGCGTACGCGAATTCGGTATAGCCAATGGCGCCGGGCGTGTCCTTCACGAGCATCGCCACACCCTCGGTCCCCTTGCCCCCGAGTCCGACGCTGCGCGGCCACCGCACGGCCTTGCCCGCCCCCGGCCCGTTCGCCCACCGCGGACTGGTGGACGCGAGATACGACGTGAAGATGAAGGTGGTGCCGCTGCCGTCCGTTCGATAGACGGGGAGGATGTCGCGCGCGGGAAGCGCCACGCCGGGGTTCGCCGCGGCAATCCGTGGATCATTCCAGCGCGAGATCTCGCCGAGGTACATCTCGGCGATCAGCTCGCCGCTCAGATTGATGGGCTGCTCGACGCCCGGAAGGTTGTAGGCGAGCACCACCGAGCCGATAATCACCGGCAGATGCAGGACGCGACCACCCCGAGCACGCTTGGCTTCGGCGGCGGTCATCGGGGAATCGGTCGCGCCAAAATCCACCGTGCCTTCGGACAGTTGGCGGATGCCGCCCCCCGATCCGATCGACTGGTAGTTGACGCGAATGCCGGTGCGGGCCGCATAGTCGGTGGCCCACTTCGACATGATCGGGTTGATGAAGGTCGACCCGGCGCCGGTCAGGTCGACGCCGCCGCCACCGCCGCCCATGCCGTCATCCTGTCGGGCGATGCAGCCAGTGGTCGCGATGCCGATCAGCGCGAGTGCCGCCGTGGCGAACCGATGGAGCCGGCGCGGAGGTGCCGCGCGTCGACCGGTGGACGCGCGGGAGGGCGGCACGAGGCAGGGCGGGGTCACGTGGGGGCGAACTCCGGAAACATCCATCGCCGAAAGATCACACGCCCCGGTGATTGGCGCGTCCTGCAATTGTAACGGGGGGGTCACAAGGCCGGAGCAGCCGCGATCGCGCGGAGCGCCCGCCGGGTGCGCGACCGCTTGCCCCCCGCCCTCACAACCCGTTGGCGAGACTCGCGAACTTGAACCGGCCGTCGCGTTCGATCACCGAGCGCGCGAGGTCGAGATCGCCCGTCCGACCGTCGTCGCGCTGCAGCGCCACGACGCAGGGGCCCCATACACGCGACTCCCCTTGCACCGTCGGCCCCTCGCACCGCACCCCAACGACCCGCGCGTCGCGGCCGGCGACCCGTGCGCGGGCGCGGGCCATTCCGCGCGCGCCGTTCTCGGCGAGCAAGAACCAGACGAAATCCGGACTCAGCTCGTACCCCGGCGTCGGGTATTCCGATTCCGGATAGTAGAGCCAGGCGAACTCGCTCCGATTCATCACGAGCGCAGCGATCGCGGTGGTGTCGCCGTTCTCGAGCGCCCGGACATACCGCGCGAACAGCGTGTCGAGCGACGCTGCCCCGTCGGCGAAAGCTGCCGGACGAGGCGCCGCCGTCGCGGACTGAAAGCGGCGGATTGCTTCAGGGATCGGGATCGCGCTGTCGATCACATAGCCGGGAATCCGGCTGAGTGAATCGATGCGACGCCGCTGCTCCTGGCTCGCCGCCCCGGAGTCCCACGCCGGCCCCGTCTGCACGACGGTGGCTGCATCCGCCTCACGCGGGAGTGTGGCGGGATCGCCGTCACGGCCGCAACCGGCAGCCAGCAGCGCCGCCGCGAGCATCGTCAGGCTGAACGCCAGTCGGGCCTCGGCGCGTCGTCGAGCGGAGTGCATCACGGGAACCGTCGGGCGGGAGTCGTGGGGAGTCTTCGGGACACCGCGTGAGGCGGCCGACACGCGGTGTGGACGGGGCGCCCCGTCCACACCGCCGACAGAGGAGCGGTGCTACTGTCGGGCGTAATTCGTCCAGCCGGCATACCACTGCTCGCCGCCGGGCGCCACCGCGCCGGCGTACGACGTCGCCACCAGTCCGCCCGCGTACGGATAGCCGTTGACGCGAGCCTGAATGCGCGGGAGGCCGGCGAAGCTGTTCAGACCCCCCGTGGCCACGGGCGTACCGGCGGCCGGTCGGAAGTCCAGCGAGGCCGTGGCGGGAACGGCACCGGCGGCGAACAGTCCGGGGAAGAGCGACCGCGCGTCACCGCCGTGAACGACGTGACCGCGACCCGTGAACTTTGCCGCCTGCGCGTACCGGTTGGTCGCATCGTCCGGGTCATAGTTCGCGGCGTTCTCCGCGAAGATGATGTTCCGGATATCGAGGCTGTCCTCGGTGAAGCGCGTGTTGGTCTCGGCCTGGAACATCGAGATGGCACGCTCCGGGTAGCGAACGAACACGCCGTTGATCCAGACGCCGCCCGTACCGCGGCGGATGTTCGCGCCGAGCCCGCCGTCGGCACCCGGACGCGGGGTGAGAACGCCGGCGCCTGGTCCGACCATCGTGAAGTTGGCGAACACCGGCATCGAGTACGGCGTGCTGTTGAAGCCCTGCGGGCATGTGCCTGACGTTGAGCCGCAGCCGTCGGCCTCGAAACCATTCTGCTCCGACGAAACCGCACCCACCGCGCCGGGACGCAGCGCGCTGCGCTGAGACTGCACGGCAATCAGGAACTGATTGCGCCCCCGATACCCCTCGGCGGTGTCGAAGTGATCGTCGCCCGCTTCGTAGGAGACGAGGTAGCGACCGTCGACCGTTCCGCCGAACCACTCGAAATGATCGTCGAGGCCGAACAGCGCCTGTAGATACTCCAGCCGCGTGCCGCTCCCAACCGCGTAGAAGGAGAACGAGTTGAGCTCGACGTCCTGTACCGCCGCGGCGCCGGCGAACTCGACCCGGACATAGCGCATGCTGCCGCTGTTGTCGGTGTCCGTGTCGCCGCCGCTCCACTGAATCGTGTCCACCGGAGCCGGCCCTTCCACCGTCACGCGGCCGCTGCGGCTGGATCGCGCGTTGCCGACGATCACCAGTCCGCCCCAGTCGCCGGGGTAGCGGGGTGCCGCTGCGCCACCGGCGGCGGCCGAGGTGAAGACGATCGGTTGCGTCGCCGTGCCATTGGCCACGATGCGCGCGCCTCGCATGATGATCAGGGCGGAGGAGCGGTTCGCGAGGTCTGTCACCGGCGAACCAGTAATCTTCGTGCCCGCGGCAATCGTCAGCGTTGCCGCATTCTGGACCTGCACGATACCGCGGAGCTGATAGACCTTGTCCGCGGTCCAGTTGGTGCTCGTCGTGATGTTGCCGGAGACGACGACGGTATCGGAACCCGTGACCGGCGGGTCGGTGATGTCACCACCGTTTTCCTCGTCACCGCAGGCGGCGGCGATCAGGGCGAGGCCGGTCGCGGCGCCGGCGACGCGCGCGAACCGGGCAAGGCGAACGAAGGGAATCATCGGATCTCGGTGCAGAGAGGGAAGGACGTCGTGCGGAACGTGCGGAACATGAGCGGCGCGTCCATGCGGTTTCGTCACCGCGCGGTCACATCGATGTAACGGCGCAGGCCCGCGCTACACGAGACGGGGGCGGCCGCATCGCGACCGCCCCCGTCTCGTGCACCCTCAACGCGAGAGCCTACGGACGCCAGCTCAATCCGAGCGAGAAGGTGCGTCCCGTCTCGTACCGCTCGCGCACCAGCGGCCCCTGCTCCAGCACATACGGCGCGTTCATCAGGTTGCGAGCATCGAAGCGCACCGTCGTGTTGCCGAATGCCGGGAATCGAAGCGAGAAGTCGAGCATGTTGCGCGGCATCTCGTAGATGTCCGGATACGGGATCGTTCCTGCCGCCCAGATCCGCTTGCCGACGACGTTGTAGAGCAGCGTCGCCGAGGCGCCGGCGAAGGGCAGGCGGTAGTTGACTCCGGTGTTGACCACGTACGGCGCCTGCCCGATCATCGGACGGCTGCTGTTCGTATTCGACGACACACCCTCTCCGATGCTGATGTCGCTGCGCATCAGGGTCACGTTCGCGAACACGTCGAAGGCCTCGGCCGCCTCGAGGAACGAGCCCAGCCCCTTCCGTGCCTCGAGTTCCAGGCCAACGTTGAACGCCGACTCGGAATTGACGAAGGTCACGAACGACGGGCCGCCTGACGCGACGTCCACCCGCTCGATCGGATCGTCGAACTGCTTCGCGAACACGCCGACGCTGAACAGCTCGCCGTCGGTGGGATAGAACTCCCACTTGAGGTCCGCGTTGCGAATGAGCGAGCGCTGCAGGTTCTCGTTGCCGCGCGTGATGTTGTTTCCGATCACCTCGAGATACTGGATCGGCGCGAGCTCGCGATATTCGGGACGGGCGAGTGTCTGCGTCACCGACGCGCGGAACGTGTGGTTCTCGGTCGCGCGGAAGTTCAGCACGAGCGACGGTAGCACGTCGGTGTTGTCGAGATTGGCGCTGATCTGCCGCCCCGAGGTGATGTCGCTGTCGACATCGACGGCCGCGTTCTCGACCCGCGCCCCGACCGTCGCGCGGAGCCGCTCGCCGAACGGGATCTCGATCATCGCGTAGCCGGCCGAGAGAAGCTCACGCGCTTCGTATGACCCGGCCTCGTTGGCACCCGAGATACGCAACGTTCCGCCCGATCCCTCCACGGCGAACCGGGCATAGATCTCCTCGGCGGAGAGCCGTTCGGCGCCCGCGGGGAGCTGGTCGGCATAGACGCTGAACTGATTGTTGAGCGCGTCGCGACTCGTGTAGCGGAGGAGCGCGCCCGTCTTGACGTTGAACGGCCGCGAGACGTCGCCGAACGACTGGCTAAAGTTCACCGCGCTCGAGTACGAATTCTCCGACAGGTCACCGAAGGTGCGGCGACCGGCCTGGGGATCGCTGGCCGGGTAACCGAAGTACGAGCCGGTCGGGCTCTGGAACTCGACGTAGACCAGATCGGTGCGGTCGGGCTCGAGGCGGCTCACACCCGAGCTGGTGAGGTTCCAGTCCAACTGGCGTGAGTCGCCGATTACGTGTTCGCCGCGGAGCTGGTTGGATCGCACCGCGCGCTCCACATACCGCTGCGTTGACCGACGGGCGGGCGCGAGATAGAAGAAGGTGAACCCCTCGTCCTGCGATGCTTCGTTGTCCGCGGTCCGTGTGTAGGTGTTGTCGAGCGACAGTCGTGTGTGCGTGCCGAGGAAGGTCGTCAGGTTGAGCATGCCGCTCAACGTCGCCGACGTCACGCCTGTCCGGCCTTCCCACCGTTCCAGCTCGCTGATCGCCCCATCGGTGATCGCCGGGTTCGACCGGACCTCGTTGGTATGCACGTCCTGGCTGACGGAATAGTTCGCCGATGCCAGATAGCCGATGCTGCGGCCGAAGATCGGGTCCTGGCCACCGAGCGAGAGGCCGAACGAGGAGTTCGGCAGCCCCGTCCCCGACACGGGCGTCCAGTTGTTGCGCAGTTGACGCGCGGCGCTGTTGATGTCGCCCTGCGTTTGCAGATTACGGAGATCGCCGGCCGTCGCGAGTGCGCTGGGCGCCGCGCGCGCGCCGGACCCGAGCGCAAACAAGTCACCGCTGAGCCGCGGTCCTTGCAGCACCGACTGCCCCGTCGCGGCCGTGTTCGCGCCAAGGGAGAGTGATGCCGCCCACGTGCGCTCGGCGGGGAATTCGCGCGTCTTGATGTCGACCTGCGCGCCCGCGAAGTCACCCGACATATCCGGAGTGAACGTCTTCTGCGTCGAGATCGACTGCAGCAGCCCTGACGGGAACATGTCGAGCGGTACCGACCGCTTCTCGGGGTCGGCGCTCGGCAGGCGCGCACCATTGAGCGTGGTCGTCGTGTAGCGTTCACCGAGTCCACGGACGAACACCGTCTTGTCGTCCTGCACCGTCACGCCGCTCACACGCTGGACCGCCTGCGAGGCGTCGCCGTCGGGGCTCCGACTCATCTGTTCGGCGCTGATGCTCGCGACGATGCCGGTCGCACTGCGCTGCTGATCGAGCGCGTCACCGACGCTGCCCCGTTCGGCTTCTGCCGTGACGACGGTGGTCGCCAACTGCACGACGGCCGTCTCCAGGGTGACGTTCTGCTCGACCGCGCCGCCGGCGGGAACCATCACGCCGGTGACCGTCTTGGCGCGATAGCCGAGCCGGCGGACCGTCAGCGAGATGGTCCCGGCGGGCGCGGCTGGAATGACGAATCGGCCGTCGACGCCCGACTGGGTGCCGACGGTCGTCCCGGTGATCTGGACGCCCACGTTGGTGAGTCCCTGCCCGGTGGTGCCATCGACGATCCGGCCGGCGATGCGTCCCGTTTCCTGACCATGGGCCGTGGCCGCGGCGGTTGCCGTCGCCAGCAGTCCGGCTGCCAGTAGCGCCCCGAACCTCCCGAAGCGTCGCGTCATGGGGGTCTCGTGTGGTGAGTGACTCGATATGTGATGGCGCCCGCGATGGGCGCTCGTGACTTCCGTGCATTGAGGTTGCACCGGCCGCGTCTCGGAACGCGCACGGATGTGCAACGAACGCGTCACGGCCGCCCGGTCGGTGGGCGAGGCGGACGCTCGATACGGAAGATCGACGGGCCACCTGACGTGGCCCGGATGATCAGGTCACGACGCGGTTACGGCGGGCCGGGTGACGGGCGTCGCGTCAGGCGAGGGGGAGCCGTCGGCCGTGTGCTGGCCCGGCGCGCCGAGGGGCGCGTCGGGTAGCGGGGTGAGGAACGACGCCGTGATCGCCGTCCCCGAGCCGACGCGGCTCTCCGCGGACACCCGGCCGCCGTGCGCTTCGACGAGATGCCGCACGATGGCCAACCCCAACCCCGTGCCGCCGGCGTCGCGCGCCCGGCCGGCATCCACCCGGTAGAAGCGCTCGAAGATGCGCGACAGATGCTCCGGCGCGATCCCCACGCCCGTGTCCCGCACGCCGACCGCGATCCCCCCCGCGCGCGGCTCGGCAAACACCGTGACGGTGCCGGCTGGCGTGTGGCGGACCGCATTCTCGACCAGATTCGCCAGCACCTGACGAAGCGCCGTGGGATCGGCCCAGACCCGCGCTGCCGCGGGATCGATGGTCATCGTCAGGGCGAGATCGGCCGCATCGGCCCGCCCGGCGACGGCGGAGAACGCCTCGCCGGCGGCAGCACGCACATCGGCCATCACGGGCTTCGGGATCCACCCCCCCGACTCGATGCGCGAGAGATCGAGCAGGTCGTCGACGATGCGCTGCATGCGTCGCGCGTTGATTCGGATCGACTCGGCGAACTGTCGCCGGATCTCGCGCGGCGGATCGTCGTCGGCCAGCGTCTCGGCGAAACCCCCGACGATCGTCAGTGGCGTCTTGAGCTCGTGCGAGACGTTCGTGACGAAGTCGCGGCGCACGGCCTCGAGCTGTCGCTGCCTCGTCAGGTCGTAGACGGCCAGCACCGCGCCCCCTTCCGCCAGTGGGCGCGCGGTGATTGCCATCGTCCGCGGCCCCACCGTGATCTCCAGCCCCTCGATCGATTCGCCGCGGAGCACCGCCGCGAGCGCTTCGCGCAGCCCCCGGTCGCGCGGCAGGCGCTCGCTTGGGAAGGGGGTGGGTTCAGCGACGTTGAGCAGTTGCCGCGCGGTCCTATTGATGCGGACGACCTGCTGCCGCTGGTCGACGGCGCACACCCCCTCGTTCAGCGATTCGGTGATGGCGATGAGTAGCGCCTCTTCGGCCTTGAGCGCATTCAGCCGGCCCGTCAACTGCTCGGCGAGCCGGTAGATCGCGCTCGCCAGATCCCCCACCTCGCCTGGCGCGACGAGAGCCGGACGGCGCGAGAGGTCGCCTGACGCCAGCGCCTGCGTGACGTCGCGCAGCTCGTGTAGCGGTCGGGTGACGGTCGCCGTGAGGAACCCCGCCAGCACCAGGGCCACCCCGAGCGCCAGCGCGGCGGCGACGTAGACGTCCCGCCGTGCCTGCGCGAACAGCGCCCGGTGCGGCGTCAGGTCGTCGACGAGCCGCACGTACCCCGGCCGACCACGAAGTGCGACGCGCAGTTCGGCAAAGGGGGCGTCGTGCGCGGGGCGCACCACCCCGACGCCGTCTCGCGAGGCCGCGATCACCTCCGGGAGTGCGGCGAAGAACTCCGATCCGCCGGGGCCGTCGGGTCGCTCGCTGTCGGCCACCAACGTGCCCGCGGAGTCGAGGAGCGTCACGCCATAGCCGGTCGCTCGCGCGACGCGCTCGGTGAGCGCCCTGGGATCCGACGTCGTTTCCCAGTTGGCGACGATGAGTCGAGCGGTTTTGGTCATCGTTGCCGCCGCCTCGTCCAGCGCGGCGTCCCGCAGCCGTCGTTCGGCGACCAGCACCACGAGCGCCACCATCAGCGCGATGATGGCGCCCGCGCCGAGGATGAGGCGCCGCGTCAGGTGCACGGTCGTATCGTGCCGCGGTTGGGCACTCGCGTCAGGCGCGCTGCGCCTGGTTCGACCGCAGCCGGTAGCCGAAGCCGCGCACCGTCTCGATCAGGTCCCCGGCCGGGCCGAGCTTCGCGCGCAGTCGCTGAATGTGCATGTCGACCGTACGCGTCTGGATGTCGGGCGCAGCTTCCCAGACGGTCTCGAGCAGGTGGCCACGCGCCTGCACCCGTCCGCGTCCCTCGGCCAACGTGAGTAGTAGCTTGAACTCGGTCGGCGTCAGTTCGACGTCGTCGCCGTCGACGGTCACCCGGTGCGCCGAGCGGTCGATCGCGATCGGGCCGATGTCGACGATGTCGACCTCGCCGCGAGCGGGAGCCCCGATCCGGCGCAGGATCGCCGCGACGCGCAGCACCAACTCCTGCGGACTGAACGGCTTGGTCAGATAGTCGTCCGCGCCAAGGCTGAGACCGCGGATGCGATCGGGCTCCTCGCGACGCGCCGTCAGCATGAGGACGGCGATCCCGCGCGTGGCGTCGTCCTGTCGAAGCCGCTCCAGCACCTCGTAGCCGTCGATGCCCGGCAGCATCAGGTCGAGCACGATCAGCGACGGCCGCTCCTGCTTCGCCCGAACCAGTGCGTCGGGACCCGAGCTCGCCGTCGAGACGCGATAGCCCGCCTTGGCGAGATGATACACGACGAGCGCGACGATCTCGGGCTCGTCGTCGACGACCAACACGCGGTCGGTGAGCGGGGCGACGCTCGTCACGCGCGGTGTGACAGCAGGCGGCGCTGGATCTGCGCGACGATCATCTCGATCGCGATCGGATTGTGGCCCCCACCGGGAATGATGACATCGGCGTACCGTTTGCTGGGCTCCACGAACTGCAGATGCATCGGCTGGACGGTGGACAGGTACTGGTCGAGAATCTCGTCGAGCGGTCGTCCGCGAGCCGCGATGTCGCGTCGGATGCGCCGGATCAGCCGCACGTCGGCGTCCGCATCGACGAAAATCTTCACATCGCACAGGCGGCGAACCCGCTCGTCGACAAACAGAAGGATGCCATCCACCACGATCGCTTCGGCGGGCTCCACCCGTACGTGCTCGGCCGCCCGAAGGTGCTCCACGAAGTCGTACACCGGCTTGTCGATCGCGTCCCCACCGGCCAGCGCCGTCAGGTGCTCGACCAGCAGATCCGCGTCGATCGTATCCGGATGGTCCCAGTTCACGCGCCGCCGCTCGTCCAGCGTCCGATCGGCGTAATGCCGGTAGTAGGCGTCCATGTCGAGAAACGCCACCGACGCGGTGCGCCGCAGGAGCTCGGCCACCCGATGCGACACGGTCGATTTTCCGGAGCCCGTGCCGCCCGCGATGCCGATGATCAGCGGCCTCGCATGCGGCGCCGTCTCTGCTGGAGCCGAACTGGATGTTGCGGGCGCGGTCATTTAAAGAGAAGCGGCGTCGCTGTCACGGTTGCGTATCGGGCCGGCGCGGCGTTCCGCGCGGCGGCCTTCCACAAGGTCATCCCGAACGCAGGGAGCGTCAACGTGCGGGCGCCCGAACGGCGCCAGCACGCTCCCGTGACTCCCGGCCGGCGGCTAGCTTTTCCGCGATGCGACGTCATCCATGCGCCCTTGTCGGCCTGCTCCTCGCGGCGTGCGTCCCGGCAACCACCCCGAGTCCCACGCCGGAGCCTGCGGAGCCTGCGCCCGCCGCGCCGGGCGCGCCGGGCGCGCCGGGCGCGGCCGTTCCGATGCGGCTCCGCATCGTCTCGACCAACGACTTCCACGGCGCGTTCGATCCCCGAGCCGACACCGCCGGGGTCCGACGCGGCGGCGCCGCGTATCTCGCCTCCGCGATTCGCCAGGCCGAGGCCGGCTGCCCCGCGCCCTGCACCACCGTCCTGCTCGACGGCGGCGACATGTTTCAGGGGACTTTGACGTCGAATCTGGCATACGGCCGCCCGGTGGTCGCATTCTACGACCGCATCGACGTCGCTGCGGCCGCCCTCGGCAACCACGAATTCGACTGGGGAATCGATTCCCTCCAGGCGCGGATGCGTGAGGCCCCGTTCGCCATCCTCGGCGCCAACGTGCGCGACGAGAGTGGACAGCGTCCGGCCTGGATTCGCGCCGACACCATCGTCGAGCGCGACGGCATCCGGATTGGCATCGTCGGTGTCGCTACACCCGAGACGCCAGAAGTCACGCGCGCCAGCAACGTCCGCGGCCTGACGTTCCTGCAGCCGGCCCCGATCGTCGACGAGCATGCGCGCAGGCTCCGCGCGCGCGGCGCCGACGTGGTGGTCGTCGTGGCGCACATGGGCGCGTTCTGCGATCGGACGCCTGACGCGACCTGCCGCGGCGAAGTCGTCGACATGGCCAATGCGATTACCGAACAGGTCGACGCGATCGTCAGCGGCCACTCGCATTCGCTCGTCAACACGGTCGTGAACGGGATTCCGATTGTCCAGGCGGGCTCCAGCGGCCGCTCGATCGCCGTACTCGATCTGGAGCCGTCAGGCGGCCGCTGGCGTCCGACGGCCGAGCTGCGTGCGGTGTTCAGCGATTCGCTGCCGGCCGACAGCGCGGTGGCCGCACTGGTCGCCGATGCGTCCGCGCAGGTGGCGGCCATCGTGGGCCGCCAGGTCGGCAGCAACGCGACGCGACTTTCCCGCACGGGGGCGCAGTACCCGCTCGGCAACTTCATCGCCGACGCGCAGCGCTGGGCGGGACGGGCAGACGTGGCGGTAATGAACAACGGGGGGATCCGCGCCGATCTGCTCGCCGGCGACGTGACCTTCGGCCACCTCTACGAGATCCAGCCGTTCGGCAACGCGCTGATGCGCGTGACGGTCACGGGGACGACGCTGCTTTCGTACCTCGAGTCGATCGTCGCCGGCGACCGATTGCGCGCGCATGTCAGCGGCGTCCGCGTCCGCTTCGATCCGGCCGCGCCGAACGGCAGTCGCGTGGTCGAGGCGCGGTTGAGCGACGGCCGTCCCATCGCGCCGGGCGGGAGCTACACCGTCGTTTTGAACGACTTCCTCGCGGAGGGGGGCGACGGCCTCGGGCTCGGTCGTGAGGCGACCCGCACCGAGGCCATCGGCGCGCTCGACCTCGACGCGCTGATCGCCTACGTTCAGGCGCATCCGCAGCCGCTGACCGCGCCTGACGAAGCTCGCCTCATCCCGACTGGACTGTGACCGCCGCCTCCGAAACGATAGCCGCGCACGCCGGCGTCACCGGCCGCCCGATCGACCGCGACCTGCTACGCCGCCTCCCGAAGGCGGAACTGCACTGCCATCTGGATGGGTCGCTGCGCACGACGACGATGCTGGAGCTGGCCGGCGAGTACGGAGTCAGCATGCCGCGCCACGATCCGCTCGAACTCGCCGAGTACATGCATGTCGACGATGCGCGGAATCTCGAGGATTACCTCGAGCGGTTTGCCGTCACGCTGTCGGTGATGCAGCACGCGGACGCCATCGAACGGATCGCCTTCGAGCTCGCCGAGGACGCGCATCGCGATGGCGTGCGCTATCTCGAGGCGCGCTTCTGCCCGCTGCTGAACATCGATCGCGGGCTCTCGCTCACCGACACGGTCGATGCGACGCTGCGCGGGCTCGCGCGCGCCCAGGCCACGCATGGCATCGTCGGCCGGGCGATTATCTGTGGGCTGCGCCATCTGCATCCGAACACGTCGCTGGAACTGGCCGAACTCGCGGTCGCCTATCGCGATCGCGGCGTGGTGGCATTCGATCTGGCCGGCGGCGAGAAGGGGAATCCTGCCTCACGCCACGCCGACGCCTTCCTGCACGCGCGCCTGCACGATCTCGCCTGCACCTGTCACGCCGGCGAGGGCGACGGGCCCGAGTCGGTGCGCGAGGCGGTCCATATCTGCGGCTGCCATCGGATCGGGCATGCGACGCGCCTGATCGAGGATGCGATGCTCACCGCCTACGTCAACGACCGTCGCATTCCGCTCGAGATCTGCCTCACGAGCAACGTGCAGACGCGGGTTGCGGCCGACTACGCCTCGCACCCGCTGCGGCGCTATCACGAGTTGGGGCTGCCGATCGTGCTGTGCACAGACAACCGTCTCATGAGCGCGACTACGCTCACCGACGAGTACGCGCACGCCGCCGCCCATCTGGGCTTCACCTTCGACGAGCTCGCCGACCTCGCTGTGCGAGGTTTCGACGCGGCCTTCCTGCCGCTGCGCCAGCGTGAGGCGCTTGCCGCCGAGGCGGCCGTCGCGGTCGCTGCGCTCCGCACCGAGGCGTTGGCCGAGGTCGAGTCGTGACGGGAGCGGTCGCCGCACGCGGGGCCGCCGACGCGATCCGCGACCGGATCGGCATCACGAAACCCGTCTGCGCCATCGTGCTCGGCTCGGGGCTGGGCGGGCTCGCTGATCAGATCGAGGATGCGCGCGTCGTGGCATTCCCGGAGATCCCCGGCTTTCCCGATGCGACCGTGCAGGGGCACCGGGGCGTGCTGATCGGTGGACGGCTGGAGGGGCGCGAGGTGCTTGCCCTCGCCGGGCGGATCCATCTCTACGAAGGACACGACGCGTCGCTGGCCGCGTATCCGATACGCGTCATGGCGGCACTCGGCGCGCGGACGCTGTTCGTCTCGAATGCCGCCGGCGGCATCCGCCGCACCTTCGCGTGTGGCGATCTGATGATCATCGCCGACCATCTGAACCTGCAGTTCCGCAATCCGTTGATCGGCGCGGTGGAGCCGGGCGACCAGCGGTTCCCCGACATGTCCGATCCGTACGACCCGGTCCTGCGCCGCCTCCTCGCGGAGTCGGCTCGCGCGCGCGGCGTCGCCGTGCAGACGGGCGTCTATGCCGGACTCCTCGGCCCGACCTACGAGACGCCGGCCGAGGTCCGCATGCTCGAGCGCCTCGGCGCCGACGCGGTGGGCATGTCCACCGTTCCCGAAGTGATCGTCGCCCGCGCCCTCGGACTGCGCGTGGCGGGGATGAGCTGCATCACCAACCTCGCGTCCGGTATCTCGGCGACCTCGCTCAGTCATGCCGAGGTGCTCGACACCACCACCCGCGTCGCCGCCGCCTTCGAAAGCGTCGTCAAGGAGTTCGTGCGCCGCCTCGACTGACTCTGGCTCCGGGCTTCCCTTATAGCCCACAGCTCACAGCCGCTGTCGCCTCACGCGAAGTGGTTCAGCGGCCCGTTCCCCGCACCGAGCCCCGGCGCCGTTGCAATGGCACGGTGGACGTAGTCGAGTGACGTCTCAACCGCGGCTTCGAGCGTTTGCCCGCGCGCCAGGCAGGCGGTGATCGCCGCCGAGAGTGTACAGCCGGTCCCGTGCGTGCTGGTGGTGTCGATCCGCGGGTGCCGGAACAGCCGCACGCGCCCGGAAGCATAGAGTACATCCACCGCTTCGCGTCCCGGGAGGTGGCCGCCCTTGACCAGCGACGCCGCCGCGCCGTAGTGGTCGACCAGTCGCCGCGCCGCCGCGGTCATCGTCTCGACGTCGGTCACCGGCCGGCCGGTCAGGATCGCCGTCTCGTCGAGGTTAGGGGTGACCAGCGTCGCGAGCGGAAGCAGTCGCTCCCGTATCGCCGCGACTGCATCGTCCGCGAGCAGCGGGTCGCCCGACGTCGCGACCATCACCGGGTCGAGGATGTAGGGCGTGAGCGCATGGCGCTGGAGCCCGCGCGCCACCACGTCGACCACGTCGGCATCGGCAAGCATTCCCGATTTAACCGCAGCGGGACGGAGGTCGCTCGCGACCGCGTCGAACTGCTGCTCGACGAGGGCGAGTGGTACCGACGCCCAGTCGATGACGCCTATCGTATTCTGGGCGGTGATGGCCGCGATCACCGATGTGCCGAAAACGCCGAACGCGTGAAAGGTCTTCAGGTCGGCCTGGATGCCGGCGCCGCCGCCCGAATCCGAGCCTGCGATGGTGAGTGCGATTTGCATGACACGAACAATGCGCCGCGCGGGTGCGCGGCGCATCGGTCAGCGTTCGATTTTCGCGAGACGCACCTTCGGTGAGCCCGGTCCGCCCGGCTTACTGCGCCCGGCGCGGCGCCGCGGGCAGGCGCGAAACGCGCTGCTTGAACTGCTGGAAGCTCTGGCTGTCCTTCTGCAGGTCGTCGCGGATGGCCGGGTCGATCTGGCTGATGCGGGCCTCCGTGGCGGCGATTCGATCCTCCTCCAGCGGGTGCGAGGCGAAGAACGCGTCGAGCGAGCCCGGCGACCGCTGGCGTTCAGCGAGCAGGCGGCGAAACATCGTCGGAATGCCGCTCGGATCGATCCCGGCGCGGACGACATGCTGAATGCCCCTCGCGTCGGCCTCGTTCTCGTCGGCGCGGCTGAAGCGCGCGAACGTCGCGCCTGCGCCGAGGTTGATCGCGGCGCTGGCGATGCCGGAATTGCAGACGCCCGTCAGGACGCACACAATGCCGACGCCACCCTCGGCGCGCTGCGCGTCGCGCATCCGCTCCATCGAGTGACGCTCCGTGACGTGGGCGATTTCATGGCCGAGCACGCCGGCGAGCTCGTTCATCGTCGCCGCACGGTCGATCAGCCCGCGGTTGATGTAGACGAATCCACCCGGAACGGCGAACGCGTTGACCTGCGGGTCGTTGACGACGTAGAACTGCCAGCTGAGGCTGCGGTCGTCGGCGCGGCTGGCAATCTGGTTGCCCAGCGCATTGATGTAGCGCGAGACCTCGGGGTCGGTCACGATCGGCAGCTCCTGATTGATCTGGGCGGCGTACTGCTGCCCGAGGTCGACCTCCTGTTGGGTCGATGCCATGCAACCGCCGAGGGTGAGCGCCGCCGAAACCGACATCACCGACAGAATTTTCTTCATTTCAGGCTCCCGGATCCATAGTGTAGGAGGCCACCGCTGCTGCCAGTTCCTTGCGCAGTGCGTCGGGCACCCAACGTTGCGGGACCCAGATCAAGCAACGATCGTTCCAGTCGGCATCAATCACATAACCTGTTGAAATTACTCACGTTAGCTCGCGACCTGCAGCGGCGGAAGTCGCGGCAAGGGCGGGGACTGTTCACTATTGAGGGCACCCGTGCGGCCGAGGAGGCGCTCGCCTCCCCGCTTACCCTGCACGGGGCGCTGGTCAGCGAGCGACTCGGGCGCACCCCCCGTGGGGTCGCGCTCCGGTCATCGCTCGAGACCGCCGGCGTCGAGATCGGCGAGATATCCGACGCTGAACTGGGCAGCGCCAGCGACACGGAGCAGTCGCAAGGGGTGCTGCTCGTCGCCGAGGTGCCCATCTGGTCCGATGAGGCGCTGATTTCCGCGCCGACCGCGCGGTGGCTCGTCGTCGATGCGGTGCAGGACCCGGGCAATCTGGGGACCATTCTGCGCACGGCCGCGGCGCTGTCGACCGACGCGGTATTTCTGTTGCCCGGAACCGTTGACGCTTGGAACGCCAAAGTCGTCCGTAGTGCGATGGGGGCGCTCTTCCGCCTTCCCACCTTCTCCCCCTCGGTCGACGCGCTCGACGGGATGCTCCGTCGGTCGGCGACGCCGCTCTGGGTCGCGGATGCCGCCGGAACATCGGTCGGCGAGGTCGAGGCGCCGCGTCGGTTGGCGCTGGCGGTGGGGAATGAGGGGGCGGGAGTCTCGGCGGCGGTCCACGCGATCGCCGAGCGAAGCGTGGCGCTCCCCATCGCCTCGGACGTCGAGTCGCTCAACGTCGCCGTCGCCACTGGGATCCTTCTCTACGTCCTCCGCCCGTGATCGAGATTCTCGCCGCGTCGCTTCCGTTCGCCGTGCTCGCCCTGTTCACCGGAGCGTGCGTCGGCTCGTTTCTGAATGTCTGTGTGGCGCGCTGGCCCAAGGAGCTGTCGGTGGTGTCGCCGCCCTCACGCTGCCCGGGCTGTACCCGCCCGATCCGCTGGTACGAGAACGTGCCGGTCATCGGCTGGCTCACGCTGCGCGGACGCTGCCGCGGGTGCCGGATGCGCATCTCGCCCGAGTATCCGGTGGTCGAGGCGGTCGTGGGGCTCGGCTGGCTGGTGGCGTTGCTCGCCTTTGGCCCGACGTTCACCGCGCTCCGCGTGGCCGTGTTCGGGACGATCATGTTCGGCATTGCCCTCACGGATGCGAAGCACTACCTGATCCCCGACGGCTTCACGGTCTTCGGCCTCCTCTTCACCCTCGGCGCCGCCGTCGCCGGCTTTCTGCTCGGCGAGCGCACCCCGTTCGCCGGCCCGCTCGACGCCGTGATGGGCGCCTGCGTGGGGGCGGGGGCGATCTCCATCGTCGGCTGGCTCGGCGAGGTGGCGCTCAAGAAGGAAGCGATGGGATTCGGCGACGTGACGCTGATGGCGGTCGTGGGCGCGGCCGTTGGTCCGACCCGCGCGCTGCTGACGGTGTTCGTGGGCGCGGCACTGGCCGCCGCGATCTTTCTGCTGCTCGTCTATCCCATCGCCTGGTGGCGGACGAGTCGCCGCGGGGCGCCGTTCGAGCCGCCGCTGGTGCCGTTCGGTGTCTTCCTTGCGCCGGCCGCGATCCTCACATTGCTTTGGGGAGACCGGGCGATCGCGTGGTACCTCGCGTCGATCGCCACGCCGTAGGGGTCGCGCCGCGCCCTACGTGCCTTGCGCCTCGCGCCGTCGCCGGCGCCGCACGCTGGAGTAGTGACGCTGCGCTTCGCCCGCGAGATCCTCCCCCGCTTCACGCGTGATCTGACCGCGGATGCGCGGGCCGGCCGCCTCGAGCCGGTTCGGTGCCGAGATGCGGAAGTCTCCCGGCTCGTCGACATCCTGCTGCGGCACGGGAAGAACAATCCGGTCCTCGTCGGGGACGCCGGCGTGGGCAAGACAGCCATTGTGGAGGGGCTTGCCCAGCGCGTCGCCGCCGGCGCCCTACCGCTTTCGCTGCGCGACGTCCGGATCCTCGCGCTCGATCACGTCAGCCTGCTTGGCGGAACACAGTACCGTGGCCAGTACGAGGAGCGGATCAGCGCCATCGTCGCAGAAACCAGTGCGGCGGGCGACGTCATTCTCTTCATCGACGAACTGCACAACCTGATGGGGCAGGGCACCGCCATGGGCGCGGCGATGGACGCCGCCAACATGCTCAAGCCGGCCCTCGTGCGGGGCGAGTTCCGTGTGATCGGCGCAACCACGGGCGGTGAATACGATCGGTGGATTCGCGCCGACCCGGCGCTGGAACGGCGCTTTCAGCTCGTGACCGTCGGCGAGCTTGGCCCCGAGGACACGCTCGAAGTTCTCCGCGCGCGCGCTCCCGGCCTCGAACGCCACCACGTCGTACTCGTCCACGACTCGGCCGTCGTCGCCGCGCTCCGCCTGAGCGACATCTTTCTCCCCGATCGACGGCGCCCCGACCGTGCGATCGACGTGCTGGACGAGGCGTGCGCCCATCTGCAGGCGACTGCCAACCTCTCGCCGGCCGTCGAGTCGCTGGTGCGCGAGCTGGCCGCCGCACGCCGCGGCTCCGGTGCGGCGGGGGAAGGCGCGCGCTCGTCAGGCGCCCCGGCCAATGGCGACCGTCAGGCGCCCGATCCGCCGGGACGGCTGGGCGACCTCGATGGCGAGTCGTTCGGCGACGCCACCCGGCAGGGACTCGCCGCGCTCGAACGGTTCGGCGCGGAGCTCGAATCGCTGTTTGGCGGCGGCTGGATCGACGACGCACGATTCGGCGAGGCGGGCGGAAGCCGCCGCGAGCCTGCGCCCGCCGCGCGGCGCAGCGAGCCGGCGCCGAAGCCCGAGCACCAGCCGGCCGCGCCGCGCTCCACCTCCGGCACGCGCCCCATCGCGGTGATCGAGGATGCGCTGCGGCGTGCCCTCGAAGCCGACGGAATCGTCGTGCGCGGACACGACGTCGCACGCGTCATCAGCCTGATCACGGGGAAATCGGTCACATGGAAGGATTAGCTCGACGGGTGCACGGCCAGACGGTTCGCTCCCTCGTTCGCCCGCTCGTGCTGCTCCTCCCGCTTGCCGCCGCCTGCCGCGGCGACGGCGGCTACGACGGTCCCCTCGCGAGCCAGGTTCGTGAGGCGGTGCCGCGCATCGAGACGGGGCTTGGCATCCCGTTTCTCCAGCCCCCGACGCTGGAAATGCGGACGCGCGCCCAGGTGCGCGAGTTTCTGGAGACGCGGTTCGCCGAGGACCTGCCTGACGCCGAAATCGCCGGGCTCGAAGCCGTCTACGAACGGTTGGGGCTCTTTCCCGACTCGACAAACCTGCGCGCGCTCTACCTCCCGCTGCTGACCGAGCAAATCGTCGGCTTCTACGATCCGAAGACGAGCGTGCTCTACGTCGTTGAGGAGGCGCCGGAGAACCAGCGGGCCACGATCGTCGCGCACGAGTTGATCCACGCGCTGCAGGATCAGTACATCGACCTCGCGGGAATCCAGCAGCAACGGGGGGACAACGACCGGTCGCTCGCCGTGCAGGCCTACATCGAGGGGCAGGCGACCTTCGAGCAGATCCAGTCGTCGCTCGGCGGCGGCGGACTTGCCTCACGACTGCCCGGCGGATGGGACCGCGTGCGGCAGATGATCCGCGAGAGCTCGACCTCGATGCCGCTCTTCTCCAACGCACCGCGCATCATTCAGGAAACGCTGATCTTCCCCTACCTGAGCGGAGCGGAGTTCGTGCGGCGCAACGACGTCGACGGCGCGGAGCAGTACGCGCGGCTCCCGGTCTCGACCGAGCAGATCATGCATCCCGGCGCCTTCGGCGATTCGATCGACGCGCCCACCCGGGTGGTTTTACCGCCGCCGGCCACTGGTACGGTGATTCGCGAGGACAACCTGGGCGAGTTCGAGACACGCATCCTGATCTTCGAGCACCTGCAGGATCAGGCGGCGGCGGTGCGCGGCGCGGCCGGATGGGACGGCGATCGCTACGTCATCGCGACGGTCCCCGGCGGCGATGCCTTCGTCTGGGCGTCGGTCTGGGACACGGAGAACGACGCCGAGGAGTTCGCGTCCGAGATCTCGCAGACGTTCGCACGGCGCTACGGGGAGCGGAACCCCTCGCGGGACGCGCGCGAGTTCACGCTCGACGGACGGCGGGTCTCTGTAACCCGCTTCGCCGTCGACGGCCGGCCGATGGTGTTACTCGAGGACCGGCCGGCAGGCTTCGCTACGCGTCTGATCGATCCGAGCGCCATCACGCTCACCGAACTGCCCGGATTCGTGGACGGCCGGCGGGAGTGAACAGCGCCCGCCGGCCAGACCGGCGGCTCAGTTCATCAGGCGCGCGATGCCGAACGTCATCACGCCGATCAGTGCGCCGAGGAGATAGCCGAGCCTGACGATCAGGTTCAGCTCCTTCTGCGTCACACCGAGGATGATCTCCTCGATGCGATTGGTGCTGAAACCGAGCACCTTTCGCTCGACCATCGCCTCGATCTCCAGTCGCTCGATGAGAACCGGGACCTGCGCCTGCAGCCACTCCCAGAGGGCGGGGGCGACGACCAGCGTCAGGCGACCGGTCGTGTCGGCGGGAAGCCAGCGCCCCGGGCGCCCGATCGGGCGGTCGAGCACGCCGCGCAGGGCGCCGCGTACGGCGTCGGCGACCAGGGTCGCCGTGCGTGGGGCGCGTGCGGCATCCTGAATCCACCCGGCGATGGTGTCGTCAGGCAGCGCCTCCGTGAGATCGCCCCACGTCCGCCCCTCCGTGCGCACCAGCACGTCGTCGAGCTTGCCGATGATGAACTCCCGCGTGCGCTCCGCCCGCAGCACGCGGAGCAGGTAGTCACCGGCGGCGGACACGATCGCCTGGGCGCGCGCCGGGTCGTCGGCCGAACCGACGATCTCGGAGATCGGCTTGCGCAGGTAGGCGAGCACCGCGCCGTGGATCGTCCGGGAGATCTCCTCGCGCACCACCGGATCGTCGAGCAACGACGCAAGCTGCTCGACGCCGTCCCGCTCGAGCGATTCAAGCGCCTTGTCGAAGGTGCGTTCGGTGACCATCAGCTTGGCGATGACGCGCTCGTGGAAGCGCAGATCGTCGACGAACTTCCGGAAGAGCGCGTGCAGCGCGTCGCGCAGGCGATCGCGAGCGCTGGGCTGCGCGAGGAATTCCCCGAGCCGCGCGACCGCCAGCGGCAGGTACGCGTCGATTGCCCCTTCCAGCGTCTCGACGACCGCCGGCGGGACCTTCTCGATGAGCGGATCGGACGACGCCAGCAACTGCGTCGCGTGCCGCTCGAGGTACTCCCGCACGCCGCGCTCGAGCTCGGGGGACTGCGCCAGCTCCTCGGCCCAGGCCACCGCCCGCGCCGAGATCGACGCCCGGCGCTCCGGCGTCAACAGCTCCGAGATCGGACGGTCGGCGAGCTGCTCGCGGCCACGAGTGATGAAGCGGCGCACCGAGGCGTCGAACTCCTCACCCTCGACGAACCGTGCGAACGCCGCCGCGGCCAGCTCTCCGACGCCGTCGAGCGACCGTTCGACCTCCGCCACGACGGCTGGCGGCAGCAGTTCGCGCACCGACCCGCGCTCGATCTCGAGCAGACCGCCGAGCACACTGCTGACCTTCTCGTCGAAGGCCTCGCGGAAGCCCGCGCGCGAGAACTCCGCCGACAGGTCGGCGGGGGTCAGGAGCCGCTCGCCCACCGTCTTGCCGATGCTCCGCGCGAGGCGGGCCTTGTTCTTCGGAATGGCCCCCTGAAAGCCGTATCGCCGCTCGTAGGGGTGGAAGAGCATCCAGACTGCGATCGCGTTGGTCACGCCGCCGGCGATGGCGCCGGCGACGACGTTGACCACGAATTGTAAAACGAGCGGGTTGATGGCCACGTGGGTGCCTGACGGGGGCGGCTGTGGTCAGCGGCTCACGTCGGCGGGGAGCGACGGCTCCTCGCCCGACGCGCGCGCGTCGGCCGTGCGCTCGGCCGCCGGGTGATCACGCTGGCCGTCGTCGTGCTTCTCGCGCGAGGGCAGATCCGCCGGCTCGGCCGACGGCGCCGGCAGCAGGGCGTGCCGGAGCACCTCGTCCATCGAGGCCACGAACGTGAACGCCATGTGCTCCTTCACCTCGTCAGGCACCTCGCGCAGGTCCTTCTCGTTGCTCTTCGGCAGGATCACCTCGCGGAGTCCCGCGCGGTACGCTGCCAGCGTCTTCTCCTTCACCCCGCCGATCTCCAGCACCTTGCCGCGCAGGGTGACCTCCCCCGTCATCGCCAGATCGCGGCGCACGGGGCGGCGGCTGAGTACACTGGCGATGGCCAGTGTCACGGCGACGCCGGCGCTCGGGCCGTCCTTCGGGATCGCGCCGGCGGGGAAGTGCACATGCAGGTCCGACTCCTTGAACTCGCTGTCCGGAATCTCCAGTGTCGCGGCGCGTGACCGGACGTACGAGTACGCCGCGTCCACGGATTCACGCATCACGTCGCCGAGTTGGCCGGTCACCGTCATCCGGCCGGTGCCGGCCATCCGAAGCGCCTCGATGTTCAACAGGTCGCCGCCGGTGGACGTCCAGGCGAGCCCCGTGACGGCGCCGATCTCCGGCTCCATCTCAGCCTCTTCGGTCGAGTAGCGCGGGGAACCCAGGATCTCCTCGACCTTGGCGAGGTCGATGATCCACGCGCCCTCCTCGCCCTCCGCCTTGCGACGGGCGCGCTTGCGCATGATCGCCGAGAGATTCCGCTCGAAGTTGCGGAGCCCCGCCTCACGCGAGTAGCGGTTCGAGATGAAGCCCAGCACTTCGTCCGTAAACTGGAGGTCGGTGTCGGTGATCCCGTGCTCCTCCAGTAGCCGTGGGAGCAGGTACCGCCACGCGATCTCGACCTTCTCCTCGATCGTGTAGCCGGCAATCCGGATGACCTCCAGGCGGTCACGCAGCGCCGGCGGGATGTCGAACAGGTTATTGGCCGTGCAGACGAACAGGATCGACGACAGGTCGAACGGCAGGTTCAGATAGTGGTCGACGAACGTCTTGTTCTGCGACGGATCGAGCACCTCGAGCATCGCCGCGGTTGGATCGCCCGAGGGGCCGCCGCTCGCCATCTTGTCGATCTCGTCGATCATCAGCACGGGATCGCGCACGGCGACGCGGCGCAGCGCCTGAATGATCAGCCCCGGCATCGCGCCGACGTAGGTCCGCCGATGGCCGCGCACCTCGGCCTCGTCGCGCACGCCGCCCACCGAGATCCGGTAGAACGCCCGCCCGATCGACGTCGCGATCGCCTCGCCGAGCGAGGTCTTCCCCGTGCCCGGCGGACCGACGAAGCAGAGGATCGGGCCGAGCGGATCGCCGCCGCGCAGCTTGCGCACGGCGAGGTATTCGAGGATCCGCTCCTTGGCTTCCTGCAGCCCATAGTGTCGGTCGTCGAGCGCGTTTTCGACCTTCGCCAGTTCGATGCTCTCGTCGCCGGAGCGGGCGTGCCAGGGCAGGGAGAGGATCCAGTCGAGGTAGGTCCGGATGACGTGATACTCGCTCGACGCGGGCGAGAGCATGCGCATCCGATCCGTTTCCCGCTTCGCTTCGACGGCCACCTTCTCCGGTAGCTTCGCCTCGTCGAGGCGGCGCAGGAGGTCGGACGCTTCCTTCTCGCCCGGGTCCCCCTCGCCGAGTTCGGATTGGATCGCGCGGAGCTGCTGCCGGAGATAGAACTCGCGCTGATGCTGCTCGATCTTGACCTCGGTCTGCTTCTTCACGTCCTCCATGACCTGGGCGCGGGCGACCTCACGCTCGAGGCGGGAGAGGACGAACCGGATGCGCTGGGCGATGTCCAGCCGCTGCAGGACCTCGTCCTTGTCGGCGATCCGGAAGTTCATGTTCGTGGCCGCGAGATCGGCGAAGCGACCGGGATCGGCCACGTTCATCTTGAGGATCTGCGGCACCTCGTCGGGAATGCGGTCGATCAGCTGGGCCAGCGTTTCGGCCGCCGCAACGGTGCGGCTGATCAGATCCTCGACTTCGCCCTCGTCGGGCGGAAGGTCGCGCGCCGCATCGACCTGGCACATCGCGTACGGGTCGTGCTGGCTGATCGGGCCGATCTTGATGCGGCGCAGCCCCTGCAGCGTGATCTGGATCGTCTCGCCCGGGAGGTTGATGCGCTCGTGGACGCGGGCGGCGACGCCGACCTTGCCGACGAACTTGTCGTAATCCAGCGGATCATCGAGGTCGCCGCCAGCGACGACGAGGGCCACGGTGAGGCCGGCGTCCTCGTGCGCGCGCAGGAGGGTCAGGTTCTCCGGAGCGCCCATCTGCACCGCAATCGTGCCCAGCGGGTAGACGATCGTCGAGCGGAGCGCCATGAGCGGCAGGGTCGGCGGAAGCTCCGACCGGAGGATTTCGTCCTTTCGCTGCGTCCTGGTCATCTGGGCGTCGGTTGATTCGGGCGGCGGATAACCGTAAATTGAACGGCTATGTTCGATGAACTCTCGGAAAAACTAGAAGCCACCTTCGCCAAGCTCCGCGGTCGCGGGGTTCTGAGCGAGGCTGATATCAAGGAAGGGCTGCGCGAAGTTCGGCGTGTGCTCCTTGAAGCGGACGTCAACTTTCAGTTGACGCGCGAGTTCCTCGAACGCGTCGAGAAGCGAGCGGTGGGCGTCACCACCCTTCGTACGGTCTCCCCTGCGCAACAGGTCGTCAAGATCGTTCATGACGAGCTGACGGCCATGTTGGGTGAGCATCGCGAAGGGCTGAAGATGAACTCCGTGCCGCCGACCATCGTGATGATGGTGGGATTGCAAGGATCGGGGAAGACGACCACGGCCGGTAAGCTAGCGCGCAAGCTCAAGGCCGAAGGGCGCCCGACGCGGCTGGTTGCCGGTGACGTCTACCGACCCGCCGCAATCGATCAGCTCGAAACGCTCGGGCGCCAGCTCGATGTCCCGGTCCACGCGGACCGCATGACGACCGACGTCGTGGCGATCGCGCGCGAGGGGATCGAGCAGGCCCGCCGCGCCCGCGAGCGGGTGGTCATCATCGATACCGCCGGCCGTCTGCAGATCGACGCCGACATGATGGACGAGCTGCGTCGCCTCAAGGATGCCATCCGCCCTGACGAGATTCTCTTCGTCGCCGACGGCATGACGGGGCAGGATGCGGTTCGAATCGCGCAGGGGTTCGACGAGGCGCTCGGCTTCACCGGCGTCGTACTGACGAAGATGGACGGCGACGCCCGTGGTGGCGCCGCGCTGTCGATCTACGGCATGACGAAGAAGCCGATCAAGTTCATCGGCGTCGGGGAAAAGCTCGATGCGCTCGAGGATTTCCATCCCGACCGAATGGCCGGCCGCATCCTGCAGCAGGGTGACGTGCTGACCCTCGTCGAAAAGGCGCAGGGCGCCTTCGACGAAGCCGAGACCAAGCGACTCGAAAAGAAGGTCCGCAAGGAAGGGATGGACCTCGAGGATTTCCTGAGCGCGATGCGCCAGATGTCCAAGCTCGGGCCGCTGGAAGGGCTCCTGAAGATGTTGCCGGGCGTGAACAGCAAGATGCTCAGTCAGGCGAACATGGACCCAAAACGGATGAAGCACGTCGAGGCGATCATCCTCTCGATGACGCCCGCCGAGCGAAAGAATCCAGGGTTGATCAACGGCTCACGTCGCGCGCGCATCTCGAAGGGATGTGGTCGGCCGGTTAGTGAGATCAATCGCCTGCTCGATCAGTTCAAGGGCATGCAGAAGATGATGAAGAAGGCGGCCAGCGGAAACATGCGCATGCCGCCAGGAATGGGGCCGGGGATGTTCGGACGGTAGCTTCCGCGCGTTCCAGTTCCAACCCGGGTGCGAGTCGGATCCCCCGACATCGCGAGGAACCCGGTGCAGTTGCAGTACTCGAAAACCCACGCCAGGAGTAGTTCGATGGTCCGCATTCGCCTCCGTCGTATCGGCCGGAAAAAGAACCCGGTCTACCGTATCGTCGTCGCTGACTCGAAGAGCCCGCGCGATGGCAAGTTCATCGAGATCATCGGACAGTATGCGCCTCGTCAGGCCGATCAGGGGCTCAAGGTCGACGCCGAACGCGCGCTCTACTGGCTCGGTGTGGGTGCCCAGCCGTCCGATACCACCCGGTCGCTCCTCCGCCGCGCCGGCGTGATGAAGCAGCAGCATGAGAACCGACTCGCCCGGAAGCTCAACCAGGCCGCCGTGCCGCTCGCCGAGCAGTCGGACGACGCGGCCCCGGTCGAGTCGGCCGTACCGGTGAACGAGGCCGCACCGGCCGCAGCGGCCGCGCAGGATGCCTGACGTGGCAGCGTCCGGGGACCGCGGCTATCTGGTCGTCGGGCGCGTCCGCAACGCCCATGGCCTTCGCGGTGAATTCACCGTCGAGAGTCTGACCGACGCGCCGGACACGATCTTCGTGTCCGGCCGTCGCGTTTTCGCGGCCGGTTCCGAGCTCGTCCCGCTTGCCGGCGGCGAGGTCCACATCAGTCGCGCGACCCCCTTCAAGGGGGGGTACATCGTCGCCACCGACGAGGTGCAGGACCGCACCACTGCCGAAGGCTGGCGCGACCGCTATCTGGTCGTGCCTGCCGAGGAGCTCGCGCCGCCCTCTGACGGCGAGGTCTATTTGTATGAGCTGCCCGGCATGCAGGTGGAGCTTGGCGACGGCACCGTGATCGGCGAGGTCATCACCCCGTACGAGTTGCCGCAAGGCGTCGTCATCGACGTCCAGCGCGACACCGGGACGGTCATGATTCCGTTCAACGAGGAGATCGTCGTCCGCGTCGACCGCGAGGGCCGGCGGCTCGTCGTCGCGCCGCCGGACGGTCTGCTCGATTGATCGCCGCGTGACCGAGCCGAGCGAATCCCGGCTGCCTGACGACGACGCCACCGTCG
The DNA here is from genome assembly GCA_038324385.1 of Gemmatimonadales bacterium. Taxonomy (GTDB): domain Bacteria; phylum Gemmatimonadota; class Gemmatimonadetes; order Gemmatimonadales; family Gemmatimonadaceae; genus JBBQHX01. The sequence continues at coordinate 31,268 of JBBQHX010000005.1, forward strand.
ACGAGACGCCGACGCGTGCGGCTCCGCTCAGGATCAACGTCGTCACGATCTTTCCCGAGTACTTCGAAACGCCGCTCAGCCTGAGCATTCCGGAGAAGGCGCGCGTCGCCGGCAGCGTCGAGTACCGGTTCATCAACCTCCGCGACCACACACACGACCGGCATCATACGGTCGACGATTATCCGTATGGCGGCGGCCCGGGAATGGTGATGAAGCCCTCGCCCTTCTTCGAGGCGGTCGAGGCGCTCGCCGTACGCGCGCCGATCGTGCTCCTGTCGCCCCGCGGCGCCCGGTTCGGCCATGCCGACGCCCTGCGCTTCGCAGCGGGCGAGGAGCTGACGCTGCTCTGTGGGCACTACAAGGACGTCGACCAGCGCGTGGCCGACCACCTCGCCACCGAGGAGCTGTCGCTCGGTGACTTCGTGCTGAGCGGGGGCGAGCCGGCGGCGCTCGCCATCATCGATGCCGTCGTCAGGCTGCTGCCCGGCGCGATGAGCGATCTGGATAGCGCCCGCACCGACTCCTTCTGGGACCGGGGATTGAGTGCGCCCAGCTACACGCGGCCGGCCGAGTTTCGCGGGCATGAGGTCCCGCCCGTGCTCCTGTCGGGTGACCACAAGCGCATCGCCGAGTGGCGCGAGGCCGAAGGGCGGCGCCTCACCGAAGGGCGGCGCCGCACCGACGAGCGCGCTGACAGCGGCCGTGCGGTGCCTGACGCGGAGGGCGACGCCTAGCGCTTCGCGCCGAGCATCGGCAGGAGGTCGTCGCGCACCCAGCGGTAGCTTGGCGCGAGGCGCAGCGCGGCGGTGTACTCGGCCCGCGCCAGATCGGGACGTCCGCGGGCGTCGTGCGCCCGGCCCAACCAGGCGTGCGTTTCGGAGCGGCCCCAGGAGGGTGCGTCAGCGGCCGGCTTCGCACGGGCAAAGAGGGCGGCTGCTTTCGCCAGATCCGCGGCCGCGCGGTCCATCCCGCCCCCGAACGCCGACGGCTTGTGGAACGCCGAGATTCCGCGAAGCAGCCACACGCGCGGATTAGTGGCGTCGAGCTCCATGGCCGCGTCGAGCAGGCGTTCGGCCTTGAAGCCGAACCGCGCCATGCTCAACGCCCCGGTGATCCGCTGGGCCGAGACCGCGCCGAGCAGCGCCGTCGATTCGGGCAACGGCCGGAGTTCGTTCGAACGCGTGAGATCCCGCTCGGCATCGTCGAGCAGCGCGGTGCGGGCTTTCCTGTTGGCGTCGCCGGGGCGCAGCGTTGCCTCACGAAAGGCGGCGTAGCCTCGGTAGTGAAGGAGCAGGGCATCGTTCGGCGCCACACCCAGCGCGACCGTCGCCGTCTCCCGCGCCCTGGCGAGGGCCTCCGGGTCGCTGGCGAAGAAGCCGCGCTCGATCGCGACGCGGATCTCGTCCACATCCGAAATCAGCGCGGTCGACATCAGGAAGGGGTGCGGAGCGGGAATCCGGCCAGCGGCCGGCAGGCCCAGTAGGGGCGTGGTCGTGAGCAGTATCCCCGCCGCCAGGGCGATCAGCGTGACGAGGGCGCGACGATCCGCGCCACCGGGCGGGGCGGCGGCGGCGAGGCACTGCGTGGCGTGATGAACGGGGGGGGACGAGTTGGGCATCGCGAGTAACGCAGGGATTGGATATGGCGTGCACCGGCCGCGCGCCAGCCGACGGCGCTTCCGACTCCTGCATACCCGGGTGATGCCGCGGGGGTGCCGACGAGTTCCTCCGCGCGCGATCGGGATGGGGAGGGTGGCGCCCCGCCGGTGGGCTGGTTACCTTGTGGATCTGTCCTGTCAAGAACCCTCAGCGGCCCAGCTTGGGCCTCGAGTTCGCTATGCATCCGTTCATCGAGACCCAGAAGGAATATCTTCGCGCCGACGTCCCGCCGTTTCGCGCGGGCGACACGCTGCGCGTCAACGTTCGTGTTCGTGAAGGCGAGAAGGAGCGCATCCAGGCGTTCGAAGGCGTCTGCATCGCCCGCCGCGGCAGTGGCGTCAGCGCCACCTTCACCGTTCGGAAGATCTCGAACGGAGTCGGCGTAGAGCGCATCTTCCCCACGCATAGCCCGATGATCGCTGACGTGAAGGTCATGCGTCGTGGTCGCGTGCGCCGGGCGAAGCTGTTCTACCTCCGCGAGCTCACGGGTAAGGCCACGCGCATCAAGGAGCGCAAGGCTCGCCCGAACGAGGCCCGCGGCGCGAAGTAGCCAGCCGGCGAGCGCTGCATGACGCGTGCGCGCGCCGCCGATCGCTGGAGCCAGCTGGAACGCGCCCTGCGCGCTTCCGGTGGAGAACTCATCGCTGGTCTGGATGAAGTCGGACGGGGCCCGCTTGCGGGCCCCGTCGTCGCGTGCGTGGTGGTCATGTCGCCGACCGCGCCCTGTATTCGTGGCGTCACCGACTCCAAGCGCCTCACGCCGCCGCAGCGCGAGCAGCTCGCCCGGCGGATCGTCGAGCGGGCGCTGGCCGTTCGGCTCGGCGCCGCAAGCGTCCGCGAGATCGACCGCATCAATATCTACCACGCGACCACGCTGGCGATGCGCCGTGCGATCGCGGGGCTCCGCGTGCGGCCCGACCACCTTCTGGTCGACGGCAATCCGATCGCGAAGCTCGGCTGGCAGCACACCGCCGTGGTCGGGGGCGATGCGCGGTGCTACAGCATCGCCTGCGCGTCGATCGTCGCCAAGGTGGCCCGCGATCGACTGATGTGCGCGCTCGCCGCCCGACACGGCGCGTACGCGTGGGAACGCAACGCCGGCTATGGCACCGCCCAGCACCTGACGGCGCTCCGCGAGCATGGGCCGACGTCCCATCACCGCCGATCGTTCTCCCCGGTGATGCAACTCGGGCTCGCGCTGGAGCCTCGCGAGGCGCCGCTCACCGCCTGAGCGCGATCGTGTCCCGGCGCTTGCGCGGCGTCCCGCGGCGTCAGCGACACGCCACGGCCATGGTGGCGCGCGCCATGCTCGCCATATCTGGATACGTCCTGTACCTTCGCGCATCGTCGTCACGCGTCCGGCCAGAGGGGGCGGCGCGGAGCACCCGACCGAGGAGCGACGCCGTGGCCCAACTACGTCAGGATCTGCATTTGGGGTTGCGAAGCCTGCGCCGGAATCCCGGCTTCACGGTAACGACGATCCTTACCCTCGCGCTCGGAATCGGCCTCTCGACCGCCGTCTTCACGGTCGCTGACGCGCTGCTGCTGCGGCCCCTGCCGATGCAGGAGCAGGACCGCCTCGTGATGCTCTCGGGCGAACGCCGAGACGGGACGTTCGCCAACTTTCCGCTCGGCGTATCGTGATGCACGAGGATGGCATCTCATACCGCATCATCGGCGTGATGCCGCGGGGGCTCGACTATCCGCGCGGTGCTGACACGCGGATGCCGATGCTGGCCGTGACGCCCGCGCAGAACCTGCGGTTCGTCGCCGTCAATCTGGTCAACCGCCTCACGCCGACGGCGACCGTGGCGAACGCGCGCGACGAAATGACCGCCTACTTCGAGCGTGACGGTGCGCCGGCGATGTACCGGGACCTTCGCGGGGCCGCGCATCCGTTGCTGTCGCTGACCCTCGGCGACGCGCGACCGGCCGTGCTGGTCTTCGCCGCCGCATCAGGGCTGCTGCTGCTGATGCCGACCGACGGAACCACACTCGTCGCGGTCGCGCTGTTGTTGACCACGGTCGCCGCCGTGGCGAGCATCATCCCCGCACGGTCGAGCACCCGTATTCGACCCGTGGTGGCGCTGCGCGCGGATTGACGGCGGCGCTCTCGTTAGTCTCTTTCTTCTCTCACCCGTTTCTCAATGCCGACGATCTCCTCGGACATTTTTCGTGCGGACCTCCTTGCCGGGCAGGTCGCGCTGATCACGGGCGGCGGCACGGGCATCGGGTATGGGATCGCCGAGTCGCTAGGCGCGCTAGGGTGTCGTGTGGCGCTCGCGAGCCGCAATCTCGAACGGCTGGAGGAGTCGGCGCGCACGCTCCGCGAGTCTGGGGTGGAGGCATCGGCGCATCAGCTCGACGTGCGCGATCCCGATCGGGTCAAGGCCGTGGTGGAGGAAGTCCGCGAGCGGCACGGCCGGATCGACGTGCTGGTCAACAATGCCGCCGGCAACTTCTATGTCCCGTCGGAGTCAATGAGTGCGAATGCGTGGAAGAGCGTCGTGGAGATCGATCTCTTCGGGACGTTCTACTGTTCGCAGGCCGTCGTCCCGGTCATGAAGGAGCAGGGCAGTGGCTGCATCGTGAGCGTCTCGATGACGTTGCACTATCGCGCGTGGCCCCAGATGGCACATGCCGTCTCGGCGAAGGCGGGGATCGACGCCCTCACGCGGACGCTCGCGGTGGAGTGGGCGCCTCACGGGATCCGCGTGAACGCCGTTGCTCCCGGACCGGTCCCGACCGAGGGCGTGCGGAAGGCGTTCACACCGCCCGAGGGGAGCGGCATCGACCCGCACTTCGCCGCCGACCAGGCGATGGCGGCCTATGCGAAGAAGTCGATTCCGCTGCAGCGCTGGGGTGATCCGCGGGACATTGGCAACGCGGTGGTCTTTCTGGCATCGCCGGCCGCGGCCTGGATGACGGGAACGATCCTCGTCATGGATGGCGGTGAGTGGCTCGCTCGACCCAACTGACTCGTCTGGGGGACGGTGACGCCGTCACACCCGGCAATTCGTACCGATGTGCGCGCGCTGCATCGGCGGTGGCGGGCAATAGTTGCTGCACATGACGGCACGGATGCGCCTGCCAGCCGGGCTTTTCGTGACCGCCCTCACGAGCGAGACGCCACGGGTGTGACTGCGGTCACCGGGTGCCGAAGGAAGTTCGGGTTGGTGTGACGACGCTCACTCGCGTCCGGCACAACGCGGTACACATTTCGCCCTAGATGTCGGGCAGGTGATATCGCAGCAGCGACACTCTTTCCTCCAGGAGCTTCCGATCATGTCATTCGACCTTCGTTCCGTTAGTATCGGCCTCGTCAGTGTGACGCTGTTCTCCGGCTGCGCCACCAAGGGCTTCGTTCGTGAGCAGGTTAGTGAAGTCCGCACCGAGCTCTCCTCCGAGCGCTCCGAGCGCATCGCCGGAGATGAGGCGCTTCGCACCGACATCGCCGCCATGCGCACCGAGCTTCAGGGGCTGCGCGACGAGTTCGGCGTCCGCATCACGGCGATGGAAGATGGAATGCGCTTCGCGTTCCCGGTTCACTTCGGCTTCGATGACGCCAACGTCCGCATGGAAGACCGTGCCGCGCTCGAGCGCTTTGCCAGCGTCGCGCGGAAGTACTATGGTAACTCGGTCATCACGGTCGAGGGCTTCACGGATCCCGCTGGATCGGCGGCCTACAACAAGCGTCTGTCCGAAGCGCGTGCCGAGAACGTTCGCCAGCTTCTCGTCGAGCAGGGCGTGAACGGTGAGAACCTCCGCGCGGTCGGCTATGGCAAGACGCGCCTCGTGTCGCCCGAGTCGTGGGGCGATCAGCCCGGCGCCGAGCAGAACCGCCGCGTGGTCTTCGTCGTCGAGACGCGTGGTACGGACGTCCCCGTGACGATTTCGCAGGCCGGCAACTAAGTTCACGGTAGCTCCTGCGTCTTCGCAACGAACCGCCCCGCCGAGTCCGATTCGGTGGGGCGGTTTTGCGTCGTGTGCCATCGGTCGACGTCGCGGCGAGCAGTGGTCATTCATGGGAGCGCTGGACAGCAACGCACCGGGAGGTTTGCGTTCACCAACCGGGCACCCGCCCCGAGTCCGCAGCTCGGCCCATCTCGACCACTTGCCGTGCCGACACACGATATGATTCTCAGCGGATACTTCATGAACTCCGACATCGCGTCGCATTCGCTGGCTTCCCCGGCCTTCGCCTCTGCGCACCCATGCGGCCATTGGCAGGGGGTCCGGCGCATCGCGATGATGATCGGGGTGCTCAGTTGCGCCGTGGTCGTCGGATGCGACGATGGTGGAGATGCCGCCGACGACGGTCCCGCCGCGTCGGCGGCACGCGCCGATTCCTTCGTGGCGACGCCGGCGGGTCCCGCACCGGGCACGGTGGATCGTGAGGGTGCGCGGCCGGGCGCGGTTCGCGTGCTCGGGGCCGCGGATGCGGACTGCCCGCTCACCGGCGAGTGGCGCGCGTGTAGCGTGGAGGATCGTTTCGTTCGTGCGGGGCTCGCGCCGCAGCGAGCGGACAGCACGCCCGCCGTTCCCGACGGTGCGCGTGAAGCGTGGCGCTACTGGCTGGGTGACGCCGAGGTGCAGGTCTATCTGTTCACCGACGAGGCGTCGCGAGCACGCACGGTCGAGTCGGCCGGCAACGCGATGGGTGAGGCGCCCACCCTCGACGCCGCCATCGGCGCGAATCGCGCAACGGTGGCGAGCGGCAACCTGTTCGCCGTCGTGCATGGTCACCGGCCGCGTCAGGTCGAGCGCATCGTGCTCTCGCTTTCCGCGGCGCTCCCGCGTCCCTGAACGCCCGCTCGCCGCACTGCGTCCCGCCGGCGTGTGGGCGACACGCGCGAGGTACGCCGCGCGCGCCGACCACGTTGCCGCTGGATGCGTACGAGCCGTGATCACTTTACCTGATCAGGGAAATTCGGCGTGCGCCGCGAGAAAGTCCAATTCCCGTTGGGCTTTTCACGTTCTCCCGGTTGCGCTTTCTGGCTCGGTGCGTCACTGTATCCGAGCACACGCACCATCGCGTGTCATCAGCGCGTACAGCGCGAGGGATCGAGTTATCTGTCGATCCGGTGGTACCGCGGCGTCGCGTTGATTCCAACAACTATCGACGGAGAGTCAGAATGAACCGAGCCGAGATGATCGACGCGCTGATCGAGCGCTCCGACCTGTCGCGTAAGGATGCCATGGGCGTCATCAACAGCATCTTCCACCCGGCCGACGGCATGATCGCGCGGGCGTTGAAGAAGGGCGACAAGGTCACGATCACGGGCTTCGGCGTTTTCGGCGTGCGCAAGCGTGCCGCGCGCAAGGCTCGCAATCCGCAGACGGGCGAAGCCATCAAGGTCGGCGCGTCCAAGGCCGCGGGCTTCAAGGCCGGCGCCAGCCTGAAGGCGACGTTGAACGGCAAGCCCACCGCCACCAAGTCGGCGGGGAAGACGGCGAGCAAGTCGGCCGCGAAGTCGGCTGGCAAGCGCGCGGCGAAGAGCGCCGGCAAGACGGCTGGCAAGACGGCTGGCAAGACGGCTGGCAAGGCTGCCGCCAAGGGCCGTCGCTAATCGTCCACCCGGGCGAAGCGGGGCCGGACCGATTTCACCGGCCTCGCTTCGACATGCATTTCCGAGCGCCCCGGCCGAGACGGCCGGGGCGCTCCTCGTTTGCCGACACCGGTGTATCATCTGTAGAGTACCCGACATCGGACGCATCAGCGTTTTGCCATGCGCCGCCGTTGTCCGACGTGGGCCGTTTCGTTGCCGCCACCCTACATCCAGTGACGGCACACCTCCGCTCGTCGTTCTCTCCGAGGTCGCATGCGTCCATCACACCGTCGTTCGATCGTCTTCCGTCGCTCATTGGCCGTCGTGCGGCTGACGGTCGCGGCCGCACTCGCGATGCCCCTGTCCGGCGCCATTGCGCAGGCGCCCGCCGCGTCGTCGCGCGCACGCCAGGTGGTGTCGATGGATTCGGCGCGCGCCGCGCAGTTGTATGTGAGCAACCGGCACGAGGATCATCCGCAGGCGAACTTCGCCCAGCAGATCGCCGCCAAGGCGCGCACCGACAGCATCTTCGCGGCGCGCAGCGCGGGCGTGATGGACTATCGCAAGATCAGCTACCGTAGCGCCGTCGACGGAATGGAGATTCCCGCCTATGTCTACGCGCCGCTGCAGAAGCGCGGCGCGCGCGGCCACGCCGCGATGGTGTGGGTACACGGCGGTGTGCACGGCAACTGGGACCAGAACTACCTGCCGTTCATCATCGAGGCCGTGCAGCGTGGCTACGTGATTATCGCCCCCGAGTACCGCGGCAGCACCGGCTACGGCGCCGAGCACTACAACGCGATCGACTACGGCGCCAAGGAGGTGGACGATGTCCGGAGTGCCGTCGACTACCTGACGACGCTGCCCTACGTCGACCCGGAGCGCATCGGCGCGATGGGGTGGAGCCATGGCGGCTTCATCGTGGCGCACATGCTGTTCAAGCAGCAGACGCCGTTCAAGGGCGGCGCGGCGATCGTGCCGGTGACCAATCTGATCTTCCGCCTCGGCTTCAAGGGGCCGGGCTATCAGCGCTCCTTCTCGACGCAGAAGGAGCTGCTCGGCCTGCCGTTCGAGAAGCGCGAGGAGTACGTCAGGCGCTCACCGTACTATCACGTCGACAGCCTGACGACGCCGCTGCTCGTGCACGTGGCCACCAACGACACCGACGTCAACTTCGAGGAGGCGCAGCCGCTGATCGACGCCCTGCGCGCCCGGAAGCCGGATCTCGCCGAGACGAAGATCTACGTCAACCCCACACCGGGCCCGGCGAGCGGCGGCCACACCTTCAGCCGCCGCGTGAATCGCGAGACGCTGATGCGCGACGACTCGCCCGAGCAGATCGACTCCTGGAACCGCGTGTGGGCGTTCTTCGGGAAACGCCTGGATCCGGCGGCGGCGAAGCCGGTTCGCCGTTGACGCTGCGCTGGGCGGCACTCCTTCCGCTGCTGTGCCTCGCGTTGTACCCGGCCT
>JBBQHX010000006.1:0-37685 GCA_038324385.1 Gemmatimonadales bacterium
CCTCGCCGCGCGCATCCGTGATGCGATGCTCGCCTTGAACGATCCCGCGAACCTTCCGCTGCTCCGCGCCATTTACGGCGTCGACGGGCTGGTGGCGACTACCACCACCGACCATCTGGGCGACTTCGGCGCGGCACTGTCCGCGTTGCCCGGCATGGAACGCACCCTGTTGACGAAGGCGCCATGACCTCGCTCCCGCTCCACCCCGTCGCGACACCCGTGCCTGACGGCCGCGGATGTTCGGTGGTCGTCGACAACCTGACGGCGGGCTACGGCACTGCCCACCCGGTGCTGCGCGACGTGTCGCTGCGCGTGCCGTGCGGAGAGTGCTGGGCGGTGGTCGGGCCGAGCGGGGGCGGGAAGACGACGCTGCTCCGGTCGCTGCTCGGCCTCGTGCGCCCGACCTGCGGCACCGTCTGCGTCACCACCGGCGACACGCTCGCCGCGGCCGGCCGCGGCTCGATCGGCTACATCCCGCAACAGCTCGGCCTCGTCCGGTCGATGACGGCGCGCCAGAACGCGCTGCTCGGATCGTTAGGCCGGCTGCCGCGCTGGCGTTCGGCCCTCGGCCTCTTCCCGGCGATCGAGATCGAGCGCGCCGACGAGGCGCTGGATGCTGTCGGGCTCGGCGGGCGGGGCGGGGAGCGGGTCACGGCGATGTCCGGTGGCGAGCGCCGCCGCGTCGCGATCGCGCGCGCGCTCGTTCAGCGTCCACGCCTCCTGCTGGCCGACGAGATCCTCGCCGAAGTCGATCGCGTGACCGCACGGGGCATCCTGGCGCTGCTGGAGCGCATCCGCGCCGAGACGGGGATGACCATCGTCTGTGTGGAGCACGACCTGGATGCGGCGTGTCAGTTCGCGCAGCGCGTGGTGGTGATGGCCGGCGGCCGCAAGGTGCGCGAAGCCGCGCCCGATGAGCTCCGCGGTCGTGACGCGAGCGACATCTTCCGCGCCGTTGCGCTCGCCTGACGAGATGGACCGGCCCGGCGATGTCTGACGGGGCCCTGCGCTCGGCACCCGCGACGGTGGTGTTGCTCGCGCTCGCCGTCATTGCGGTGGTCTACCTCGAGCTCGATGCCTCGGCGTTGCTCGGAGGTGGTGCACGCATGGCCCAACTCGCCGGCGACGCCTTCCCGCCGCGCCTGTCGCTCCTGCCGACGGCGGCCCGCGCGTTAGCTGAGACGCTGGCGATCGCGCTGCTCGGTACCCTGATTGGCGTCGCGCTCGCGCTGCCGATGGGGATCGCCGGCGCGCGAACCTTGTTCCCGGTCTGGATCGCCGCCCCGGTGCGGCTGCTCGCGGCACTCGTGCGCACCCTGCCGTCGCTGCTCTGGGCCGTCCTGTTCGTGATCCTGCTCGGCTTCGGTCCCCTGGCCGGCGTGCTCGCGATGGCGATGTACACCACCGGTCATGTCGCCAAGCTGCAGTACGAGAGCCTGGAGGGGTTGCCCCCCGAGCCGTTCGAGGCGATTCGCGCGACGGGGGCGAGCCGACTGCAGTTGGTGCGCTTCGTGGCGCTTCCCGAGGCAGCCAACCAGCTCCTCAGTCAGGGGCTCTACATGTTCGAGTACAACGTGCGCGCCTCGTCGATCGTCGGGTTCGTCGGCGCCGGAGGGATCGGGTATTACATCCAGCGGCATCTGCAGATGCTGCAGTACGACGGCGTGCTGGCACTGCTCGCGGTGATCTTCGTCGCCATCGTCGCGATCGACGCGCTGTCGTTGCGCGTTCGGTCGCGCTATCTGACGAGGGTACCCGGACAGGGTTGACCTGGACGGCGGTGCCCCGAACGCACGCGGGGGGACGGGCGCAGATGCGCCCGTCCCCCCGCGTGCGTCGTGCATCGGAGCGCCAGGCGGCTCAGCGTCGCGAGGCCGCCTTGCGCGCGCCAGCGGCGCTCTTGGCCGTGGACTTGGCGGCCGCTTTCGCCGCAGCCTTGCCGGCCGGCTTCGCCGCCGATCGCCCCGCCGCCGACCGCGGCGCCGCCTTGGTCGACTTTCCGGCGGCCGATTTGGTGGCGGCTGCCGTTTTTGCCAACTTCACCGCGCCCGTTGTGGTCTTGCCGGACTTGGATGGAGCTGCCCTGGTCGCGGCCGGCTTGGATGGGGCGGCCTTTGTGGAGCCCCCCTTGGCCGAGTCCGTCACCGGTGCCGCGGCCGGCTTCGACGCCGCTTTTGATGTCGCCTTTGCCGCAGCCTTCGGCGCCGCCTTGCTCGATGCCTTGCCCGCACGCTCCGCGGGAGCGTCTGCCCGCTTGGGCTCGGGCTTCGCTGCCGGAGCGGCGGGCTGTTTCGCGGCAGCCTTGCGCGCCGCCGCAGGCTGGGGGACGGCCTCGGGCGGCGAGCCCGATACCGGGGGGAGCGGCGGGGGAGCGGCGACGGGTTTTGCGCCTTCCGCGAAGAAGTGCTCGCCGTCGGTCGTCGATGCAGGCTCCTCGACGACTCGCTTCTTTGGCCGTCCACCGCGGCCCGAGGGACGCGGGGCGGCCATCAACTCCTCGTACTCGCGCTTGGCTTCGGCGAGGAGGACCGACAGCTCGTCTCGCTCGCGGCTCCGCCGGCGCTCGAGCTCCGCACGGTAGTGTGCCTGCGCCGAGGACCGGTCGCCCGGTAGTCCGTTGGACCCCGTCGACGGCTCGTCATCCTTGCGGGCGTCCCCATCGGGCGTCCCCTCCTCGCTCATCATCCCTTCCTCCGTATGGCGTCCCTCGTCCACGAGGCGGGCCATTGAGCCGCGCTCGTCACTGTCACAATCCCCCGGCGAAGGTGGCGCCCGCCCCGGGGGTCCGGCTATTGCCCGCGTCCTACGCGAGCCCTACATTCTCACCGGCAGCCGCATGCTTTCGCCTTCGAGCTGGCGGCGGTTGCCCGAGCCCCAGGCGCACAGCCTGGGGTTTCGTTGTTCCCGGGCGTTCCCACGCTCGCCCGGCGGCCCGTCGACTTCCGGGGCACCGCTCCCAGCTCCCGACGGCCGTCCCGCAGTCCCCGCGAAGCCGTCCGCGCTTCCCCTGATGATGGCCGCACGGTCGCGGCATCACCCGCTCGCCCGAGATCGCGCATGGATCCGTGGACCCTGCCGCCGATCCCCGGCCACAGCATTTTCCTCCTGCTGGTCCAGCTCGCGCTCCTGCTGCTGCTGGCGCGCGGGCTCTCGGAAGTCATGCGTCGGCTGGGGCAGCCCGCGGTGATCGGCGAACTCCTCGCCGGTATCCTACTCGGTCCGACCGTTCTCGGACATTTCTCGCCCGATCTTTTTCTCGCAATCTTTCCGCAGGACGTCGCGCAATTCCATCTGCTCGAGACCATTTCCTGGCTCGGCATGGTGCTGCTGCTCCTCCTGACCGGGTTCGAAACCGATCTGCAGGTCGTTCGGCGCCTGGGCAGCTCGGCCCTTTTCACGTCGTTGGGCGGACTGACCGTCACGTTCACCGCCGGGATCACTGTCGGCTTCCTGCTCCCCGATCAGTACCTCGTGGATCCGGCCGATCGCGCAATCTTCGCCGCGTTCCTCGCCACGTCCATGGCGATCACCGCAATGCCGGTGCTTGCGAAGATCCTCATCGATCTCAACCTGATCAAGCGCAACATCGGCGTCGTCATCCTGTCGGCCGGGGTGCTCGACGACACGGTGGGGTGGCTCGTGCTGTCGGTGATCGCCGGTATCGCCTCCGCGGGGGTGTTCTCGGGTACGCGCCTCGCGCTGACCGTGGCCGGGTTGGCCGTTTTTCTGCTGGTCACGCGCTACATCACCTTCCCGATCTTCGCCCGCACGCTGCGCTACGTCAACGCGCACGTGAAGCTCGCGGGCGCCGACGTGACGCTGATCCTGGTCTTCACGTTCATCGGCGCCTCGGTCACGGAAGCGCTCGGCGTGCACGCCGTGTTCGGCGCGTTTGTTACCGGGTTGATGATTCGGCAGGTGCCGCGCGTCAAGGGGTCGTCGCTTCACGCCCTCGAGACATTCGTTCTCGCCGCGCTGTCGCCGATCTTCTTCGCCTTCGTGGGTCTCAAGGTCAACCTCTGGTCGCTGACCGGGTGGCAGCTTCCGGCGCTGGTCATCGGCGTCGCGATGGCGGCCAAGCTCGTCGGTTGCTACCTCGGGGCCCGCGCCGGCAAGCTGTCCCACTGGGAGGCGCTGGCGATCGGCTTCGGCATGAACGCGCGAGGTGCGATGGAGCTCATCGTCGCGCTGATCGGCCTCTCGCTCGGATTGCTCACGCCGGAGATGTACTCGACCATCGTGCTCGTGGCGGTGGTGACGTCGTTCCTGGCACCGCTCCTGATGCGGGCCGTCCAGCACAAGCTCCCGATGAGCGAGGAGGAACGTCGCCGCATCGAGGACGACGGGCGTTCGCGTCTGATTCCCGGCGGCCCGCTGCGAATCCTCATCCCCACCGCCGGCGGCGGCAACGCGATGGGCGCGTTCGCCCTCGCCGCGCCGCTCGTGCAGGCGACGTCCGGATCGCTCACCGCGCTGTATGTCGAACGTGGCAACGGCGCGAGCGGCGTCCGGAGCCTCGCGCGCCGCTTCGGCGGTCAGCCGTCGCTGGCGGGGAAGGGGATGGAGACGCACCTGGCCGACGCGGCCGGCTTGCTCGGCGAGCAGAGCGGAAAGCTCCTCGCCATCAAGCACGTGCAGAGTGACGATCTCGCCAGGGCGATTCTCGACGAGCAGACGCGCGACTATGACCTGCTGATGATGGGCGCCGCCCCGCGCCATCTCGGCGTGCGTTCGATGATCACCGACGTGCTCGAACGGGGGATGCTGCCGACGGTGATTGTCCGTGCCGCCGAGTCCGGGCTGCCGGCGCGGTTCGAGCACATCGTGGTGCCGATCAACGGCAGCGTCTTCTCTCGTACGGCGGCGGAGTTCGCCCTGGCGTACGCCCAGGCCGCCTCGGCCCGGGTCACCCTGCTTCATGTGATCGACGAGACGCGGATCGTCGCCGGCTCGCTCCCGGTGCCGGACCATCGTGTGGCGCACATGTTGGGCGACGACGAAGCTAGCGGAGTCGAGGCACGCATCCGCGGCGATTTCGACGGCCTCGCCGCCGCGTACGGAGTGCCGCTGTCGGTGCGCGTGCTGGGGAGCGGTGATCCGAGCGGCACGATCATCGAGGAGTCGCGGCGCGGCGAATTCGACCTGCTCGTTCTTGGCGCCGAGAGCAAGCTGCTGTCGCAGCCACTTTTCTTCGGACAGGGCACGGCGGCGATCGTCGAACGGGCCGGTTGCTCGACCGCGGTGGTCGTGCCGCGGTTCGGGTAACGCCGCTGCCGGCGGACTACAGGCACCGGGCGGGATTTTACCCGGGCGCCTCCCCAAACGTCTAGCCTGAACAATCGGGTTCCCGCTCAGCGTGGGGGACCCGCCGTATTCGGGCGCACGGCCGGCTCCGGTGGCCGTCGTCCGCTGTCGACGAACCGGCAGCCCGACCCGCACTCCCGCGCAGGAGATCCGGCAGTGCCGCACCCGTCCCCCCGATTCGCTCCTCGTCGCCGCACCCGCGGTGTGCCCGCGTGAGGCCGCTCCTGATCGTCGGCACCACGTCCGGCGACGCCGACCTCACGTACGGGCGCCGGCGTGAGGACATCGAGGTGGCGCGGGTGCCCGCCTTGCCGGCGCCCGGCGCGATCGACCGGGACCGGCCGACGGTGATCGTCGTGGACACGGTGTTGCTCGCCACCGTGCATGACCCGGAACGCCGACTGGCCGAACTCGCCCGGACCTGCGCGATCGTCGGCCGCGGCCAGGCCTGGGAACAGGAACCGTCAGTCGGACTTCCCGCGTCGCTATTCACGGCGTTCGTCCCAGGCGGCGCGTCGAGTACCACGATGCGCTCCGCCGTGCACGGCGCCTTCCGTCACGCGCTCGCGCTACACGGCGAGCGGCGGGCGCGTCGTGAGGCGGAACGCCGCCGGCGCGAGCTCGGCGAGCTGGCCGAGGTCGGCGTCGCGCTGGCCAACGAGCGCGACCTGTCGCGGCTGCTGACGCTGGTGTTGTCTCAGGCGCGCCGCCTGACGACGTGCGACGCCGCCTCGCTCTATCTGGTGGAGCGGGGCGATGACGGGGCACCGGCGAGTCTGCGGTTCAAGCTGACGCAGAACCATTCGCGACCGGATCTCGCGTTCGAGGAGTTCTCCCTTCCGGTGGATGCGACGAGCCTCGCGGGACACGTCGCGCTCACGGGCGAGGCGTTGTGCATTGCCGACGTGGCGACGCTCGGCCCCGAGGTGCCGTACGCGGTCAACCGGTCGTTCGATCACCGCACGGGGTATCGCACGAAGAGCATGCTCGTGCTCCCGCTGACGACGCATCGCGACGAGGTGATCGGCGTCCTGCAGTTGATCAACCGGAAGCGCGACGCCGGCGCGGTGCTCTGCGACGCCGAGGTCGCCGAACGGGAGGTGATGCCGTTCACCCTCGACGCGATGGAGCCGGCCAATGCCCTGGCGGCACACGCCGCCGTCGCGATCGAGAACGGCATTCTCTACGAGAGCATCGAACGGCTGTTCGAGGGGCTCGTGACGGCCGCGGTCACGGCGATCGAATCGCGCGATCCAGCCACGTCCGGGCACTCTGCGCGCGTGGCGGCCCTGACGGTCGGACTGGCCGAGGCGCTGGAGCAGGCGCCGGGACGGTATGCCGGCGTGCGTTTCTCGGCGGAGCAGCTACGCGAGATTCGATATGCCGCGCTGCTGCACGACTTCGGTAAGGTCGCCGTGCCGGAAGCGGTGTTGGTCAAGGGGGCGAAGCTGTATCCCGCCGACCTGGAGCGGATCCGTGCGCGGATGGAGCTGCTGATCGCCCGCGAGGATCAGTACTTCGAGGCCGCCCGTGCCGATCGCCTGCTGCGCCATGGGCAGTACGACTACGAGCGCACGATCGAGGCACTGGCTGCGGGGCGTGATGCGAGGGCGGCGAGCCTGCGGAGCTTTCTCGCGGACGTGGAGTGCGCCAACGCCGGCGACCCTCCGTATCGTGATGATGCGGCCCGCCTGACGGCTCTGGTCTCGCGCCGCTTTCGCGATGGGCGTGGTAACGAGCACGCACTCGTGCTCCCGGAGGAGGCGGAGCTGCTGACCATTCCGCGCGGCACGCTCGACGCGACGGAGCGCCGGTTGCTGGAGTCGCATGTCGCGCACAGCTACCGGTTCCTGCAGGCGATTCCCTGGACGCGCCAACTCGCCGGCATTCCCGAGATCGCCTACGCGCATCACGAGAAGCTCAACGGGACCGGCTATCCGCGCGGGCTTCGCGAGGCCGAGATCCCGCTGGCGGCGCGCATCATGGCGATCGCCGACGTGTACGACGCGCTGACTTCGGCCGATCGAAGCTATCGTGCGGCCGCCTCGCCGGTGCTCGCGCTCGACATCCTGCAGAGCGAGGCGATGGCGGGCGAGCTGGATCTGGAGCTGCTGACGGTCTTTCGCGAGAGGCGTGTCTACGAGATCACCTCGCCCGAGCGGTGGATCGCCGCGCGTGAGGCGCGGGTGGCACTTGCGCTGGCCTCCGACGCACCACTCCCGACGCGAACGGCCGCCGGCGCGCAGCGTCCGGGCTCACCGAGCTGACGGTCGTCCGCCGGTGTTGCGCCCGAGGTGACGACAGATGGAGAAAGCAACGAGCCCCGACGCCGGTACCGGCGTCGGGGCTCGTTGTTCAGTGCGGCGCAGGTCAGTCCTGCGGGCCGCGGATGTTCTGGCCGCCGGCGATGATCACGAACTCATCGCGACGGTTGCGCTGGTAGCAGGCCTCTGTGGTCTCGGTGCAGACCAGGCGCTCTTCACCGGCGCTGGTAATCTCGATCCGGCTTTCGGCGATGCCGCGCTGCACGAGCCAGCGGCGGGCTGCGTCGGCACGACGCTCACCAAGGGCGAGGTTGTACTCGTCCGAGCCACGGGGATCCGTGTGACCCTCGATGCGGATGCGCATATTCGGGTTGGCCTGGAAGATCGGCAGCTTCTGCTCGAGCGCCGCGGCAGCATCCGGACGGATGTTGAAGCGATCGAAGTCGAACAGAATCGGCATCTGCATCGTGGTGCGCGCGCGGTTGGCCGCGTCGATGCTGTCCTGGTTCACCATCGGCGCGGGGGCCGGGGCGGGCGCAGGGGCCGGAGCGGGAGCAGGCGCCGGTGCCGGAGCCATGATGGGCGGCGGTGCCATCATCGGTGCGGCGCCGCGACGCTTCCACTGATAGCTCAAGCCAGCGCGCAGCGTGAGGTGAGTGCCAACGCTATCGGTCAACTGCGCCGCCGGCGACGGGAAGTAGTCGACGAGACCGTCGAAGCGCAGCGACCAGTTGGGGTTGAGGTTGAAGCGCAGGCCGACGAGCCCGTTGACGCCATCCTCGTACTCGTTCTGGGTCGTGTCGCCGATGTAGCCGGCGTTGACGTAGCCGGCGCCGATGAGGAGCTGGATCCGCTCGCTCAACGGCAGGTTGTACGTCAGGCGGGCGTAGATCGGACGGAACGTGTCCGCACCGCCTACCGCGTTGTCGATCGAGGCGAACGAGATGTCCCCCTCGGCGGCGAGGTTCCGGAAGATCCAGAGCCCAGCGCGGCCACCGAAGCCGAACGCGTCGTCGGTGCCATAGTCGGAGTCGAACTTGTGATACGCGCCGAAGCCACCGAGCTCGATCGAGCCGGCGCGCTGTGCTTCAACGGTACCCGACACTGCCACGCTCAGCGCGAGTGCGAGTGCGAACGGAGTCTTGCGCATGCCTTCCTCAAGGTTGACGGATGTAGTCGTACTCCCGGCCAGTCAGTGCTCACCACGCGAATCATGTATCCGCGGGTGCGGCGTGCCGGGGCGGTGCTGCAGGGAGCAAGCCGCAGGCCATGGCCAAACGGAGGGGAACATCCGAATACGGATCATTCTCCCCCACCTGTGACGCACTTTCGCGGCATTCGCCACGGTCGGGCGCAGCCGTCGCGCGGTGCGCCGCCCCTCGCCAACACGCGTCACGGCCACCGACGGCACCGCCGCCGACAGCCGATCCATGGGCCGCGAGGCGATCCTCACAACCCGCGCGACGGTAGCAACATGCGCTATCCGCGCCAATCGCGGAAGAGCCCACCGCTCAACTCACCCTCGACCCTCGCAGAGCCGCACTCGTGTGGCGCCTCTGGGGACACCCCGCCGGGGACTCTCTCCATTCCGTCTCCATCCTATTAAAAGGGACCTGCGGATGTCACCGGACCGGGGCCACGCCGCAGCACGCGGGGACGAACCGCACTGGGGACGTTGACAACCGCATTGCAATCTGTAATCATCGCTGCCCGTGCTTCACGAGAAGCATTTGTATTACCTCATTCGCCCTCGGCGGAGATTGTGTGAAGACAGCGTGGGTTCTTCTTCCCATTGCGGTGGCGTTCTGTGCACCTGCAACGGCAACCGCACAGGTACGGACAGTGACCGGCCAGGTCACCAACGTGCAGACCCGTGAACCGATTCCCGACGTAACGGTCTCGGTGGTTGGCGGTGCCGGCATCGCTCGAACCGACACCCGCGGCCAGTTCCGGCTCACCATTCCACCCGGCGTCCAGACCATCGCCGCGCGCTCGATCGGCTACAAGCGCGCGACGCAGACGGTTCAGCCCGGCGAATCGCTGGTCAACTTCGCGCTCGAACGCGATGTGCTGCAACTCGAAGGCGTCGTGGTCACCGGTGTCGCGACGACGCTCGATCGTCGGAACGCGACCACGGCGATCGCCCAGGTCCAGGCATCCGACCTCGTGCGCGCCCCGGCGGCGTCGCTCGAGAGCGCGTTGCAGGGCAAGGTCGTCGGTGCGACGATCAACATGAACTCCGGCGCTCCGGGCGGCGGCGGACAGATCCAGATCCGCGGCGCGACGTCGATCCTGGCGCAGGGCGACCCGCTCTACGTCATCGACGGCGTCATCGTCTCGAACATCAGCCGCTCGTCCGGGTTGAACTCGGTCACCGGTGCGTCAAACCGGAGGGCGAACTTCGGCTCAACGCAGGACAACGTCGTCAACCGTCTCGCCGACCTCAATCCGAATGAGATCGAGAGCATCGAGGTGCTGAAGTCGGCCGCCGCGACCGCCATCTACGGCTCGCGCGCGACCAACGGCGTGGTCGTGATCCGGACCAAGCGCGGCCAGGCCGGCGCGCCGCGCTTCACACTGACCCAGCGCGTCGGGACGCAGGAGCCGCTACGCCTCCTCGGCTCGCGCCAGTACAACACCGTTGAGGACGCGCTCAAGGGCGTGTCGTCGGCCGCCGACAGCGCGACAGTCCGCCAGATCGTCGGCACCGGCCCGGTGCAGCGGCAGGACTACCAGAAGCAACTCTACAGCAACACGTCGCCGTCCTACGAGACGATCATCAGCGCCTCGGGCGGCAGCGACGCCACGCGCTACTTCGTCGGTGGCACGTACAAGAAGGAAGAGGGCGCGCAGATCAACACCGGCGCCCGGCTCCAGACGCTACGCATCAACCTCGATCAGGACATCGGGGAGAAGGTCTCGGTCAGCGTCGGCGCCAACGTCACCCGCAACACGCTCAACCGTGGCCTGTCGAACAACGACAACACGGGCACCAGCCCGATGTACCTGTTCGGCTACATCCCGGCCATTCTCGATCTGCGTCAGCGCGACGAGTCGGGCAACTTCGTGGTCCAGCCGTTCAACGGCGGCGGCGCGAACACGTCCAATCCGTTCCAGACGCTCGAGTTTCTCAAGTCGACGGAGGACGTCACCCGTCAGCTAGGCAGCATCAACGCGACGTACACGCCGATCGAGACCGGGGTCAACCGCCTCGCCATCAACGGCCTGTTCGGCTTTGACCGGTTCACGCAGTCGGGCGACATCTACGCTCCGCCCTTCCTGCAGTTCGAGCCCGGCGACGGGCTACCCGGCACGGCCGTGCAGTCGACGATTCGCGGCAACAACGTGAACGCGTCGCTCAACGCCATCTACACTTTCTCGCCGATCAGCCTCCCGTTCACGTCGACGACGTCGGCCGGACTGGTTTACGAGGAGCAGGGCGATCACGCACTCTACCAGCGCGGCCAGGGACTCTTGCCGGGCGTGCCGAACACGGCCACCGCCGGCCAGCAGGACTTCGCCGAAAACCGCCTGCTGTTCCGCGATCAGGCGATCTACGTCAATCAGGAAGTGCTCGCGTTCAGCGATCGGCTCTCGCTCTCGGCCGGCGTTCGTGCCGACCGCTCGAGCGCCAACGGCGACCGTGAGAAGTACTACGTGTTCCCGCGTGCCTCGGCCTCGTACATCTTCCAGGACCTGCTGCCGCGGGTCGACGAGATCAAGCTGCGCGCCGGTTATGGCGAGACGGGCAACCGCCCGCGCTACGGCGATCGCGACGTCCTGCTCGCCAGTGGCGGCGTGCTCGGCGGCCGCACGACGCTCATCCGCAACGGAACGGTTGGCAATCCGGACATTCGTCCGGAAACGCTGCAGGAGTACGAGTTCGGCTTCGACGTCTCGGCGCTGGCCCAGCGTGCGTCCGGTGAGTTCACATTCTACAACCGGACGATCAACGACTTCCTGCTCAATCCGTCGGTCGCACCGAGCTCGGGGTACAACAACCTCGTGATCAATGCCGGCGAGTTCCAGGTCCGTGGGTACGAAGCGGCCGTGAACTTCATCCCGGTGCGGTCGGGCAACTTCGACTGGACGTCGCGCATCGCGTATCAGAGCAACGTTCAGAAGATCACCGACCTGCCGTCGAACGTTCCTCCGTTCCCTGCTGCTGGTTCGTTCGGCGCGGCGTACGGACGTAACTACATCATCAACAACAGCAAGGTCTCCTCGATCTGGGGCAATGCGCCGGTCGAGCTGGACGCATCGGGCACGCCCGTGCGCATCCTGCCGATGGGCTACTACCTGCAGCCCCAGGCCGGTATCACGGTCGTCGCGCGCGATACGATCATCGGCGACGCGAACCCCGACTTCCAGATGGGGTTCACGAACACCTTCAGCATGGGGCGCATCAACCTCAGCTTCCTCGTCGATTGGCGTCAGGGCGGCGACATCGCCAACATGACGAACAATCTCTGGGACGAGGGACTGCAGTCGCGCGACTTCGATGATCCATCGCCGATCGCCGGCGTTCCGCTTGGCGAGTATCGCTACGGCTCCTGGAATTCGGGCCGAGACACCCGGGTCTACATCCAGGACGGCACGTACGTGAAGCTGCGTGAAGTGGCGATCGGCTACGACGTTTCGACCGAGCTGGTCAACCGGCTCGTTCCGCAGGTGACGTCGATGCGCGTGCAGCTACTTGGCCGCAACCTGGCGATGTGGACCGACTACTGGGGACTGGACCCGGAGTTCAACAACTTCGGCAACACGAACCTGAACCGGTTCATCGATCTCGCGCCGTACCCGCCTACGCGTCAGTTCTTCCTCAGCTTCGATCTGGGGTTCTAGACCATGCCAGAATCCCATATTCCAACCCACTGGCTACCCATGCCTTCGATGTCTCGCGCGATCACCCGTGTCGCGGCCGGTCTGGCGGTGTTCGCCCTCGCGGGGTGTAACGCCGATCGGCTGAACGTTCCGAACTTCAACAGCCCAGGCACCGAAGCCGCGACGCGTGATGCGCGTTCGGCCGTGGTGTTCCAGGTCAACGGCATCCTCGACGCCGCGCGTGCCCAGCAGCCCGGTTACATCTCGGGCGTGGGCATCATTGGGCGTGAGAGCTTCAACTACACGCCGCAGGAGGGACGCAACACGTCGGGGTATCTGATCGATCCCGACAACCCGACGAGCTTCAGCGCCGGCGTCTCGTTCGCCGCTCGCTATGCGAACGCGCGCAACATCTACAACCTGCTCGCGGTCGCCGAAGGGGCGCCCGGCCTGACCGCTGCGGAGAAGGCGGGGATCCGCGGTTTCGGCCGCACGATGCTCGCGCTCGAATATCACTACGTCATCGCGACGCGTGATCAGCTCGGGATGCCGGTGGAACTGTCCGACGATCCGTCGGCCATCTTTCCGTTCGTCTCGCGGGATTCGGCCTACAAGTTCATCAAGGCCGAGCTGAATGGCGCGCGGACCGATCTGCAGGCGGCAGGGGCAACCTTCCCGTTCACGCTGACGGCCGGGTTCACGGGGTTCAGCACCCCGGCGACGTTCGTGCAGTTCAACCGCGCGCTGCTTGCCCGCGTCGAGGTGTACCACGCCACGGCCGGGTGCGGGACGCCATGCTACACGAGCGCGCTGGCCGCGCTCGGCGAGTCGTTCATCAACGCGAGCGGCGACCTGTCCAACGGCGTGTACCACGTCTACGCGATCGCTCCGGAATCGCCGAACACGATCAACAGCACGACCAACCGCGACGTACTCGCCCACCCGTCGATCCGGACGGACCTGGCGGCGGGCGACGTACGCTACGCTGCCAAGATTGCGCCGATCGCTGCGCCGCGTCCGCCTGGTGGTGGTGTCGCGGGCATCACGACGGATCTCGGATTCATCCGCTACCCGGCGCAGACGTCGCCGATTCCGATCATCCGCAACGAGGAGTTGATCCTCCTCCGCGCGGAGGCCCGTTACTTCACGGGGGACGTGGCGGGGGCACTGGCCGACCTGAATGTCGTTCGCACTCGCTCGGGGTCGCTGCCTGCGGGCGGAGCGTTCACGTCAGCGGACAACTTCATCGATCGCCTGCTCTACGAGCGTCGCTATTCGCTCTTGCTCGAAGGCCATCGGTGGTTCGACGTTCGCCGCCTCGGCCGCCTGAGCTCGCTGCCGCTGGATCACCCGTCG
The DNA here is from genome assembly GCA_038324385.1 of Gemmatimonadales bacterium. Classification (GTDB taxonomy): domain Bacteria; phylum Gemmatimonadota; class Gemmatimonadetes; order Gemmatimonadales; family Gemmatimonadaceae; genus JBBQHX01. Next base: position 13,749 of record JBBQHX010000006.1, read on the forward strand.
CACACGCGCGCGGCGAACTTCGTGATTCCGCAGGGCGAGTGTCAGGTTCGCAAAAATACCGGCAACAGCGCGCTGTTCGGCCCTGGCTGCCCCTGATCGAGAGGGCCAGGCCATTCGGATGACCTGAGCGACGATGCCCCCGGCGACCAGAGTGGTTGCCGGGGGCATCGTGTGCCATACGGTCCGATCCAGCCGTCCGTCGTTCCGCAGTGGGCCGTTTGACGCGGGCACCGACGCGACGCACTGTCGTACCCACCACCCGAGCCACCACACCCGTGACAGAATCCACCGCCCCGCTCCACGCCGCCGAACACGATCGACGCATCGACTACGTGGAGTTGGCAACCACGGATATCGCCGCCACCCGCACGTTCTACGAGGCCGCGTTCGGATGGCGATTCACCGACTACGGCCCGGAGTACACGAGCTTCGAGGATGGGCGCCTGTCGGGCGGGTTCGCGAAAGCCGATGCAGTCCGAGCGGGCGGGGTGCTTCTGGTCGTGTTCGCGGTCGATCTGGGCGACGCGGAGGCACGAGTGCGCGCGGCGGGCGGCACGATCGTCCAGCCCACCTTCGAATTTCCAGGCGGCTGGCGGTTCCACTTCGCCGACCCGGCTGGCAACGAGCTGGCGGTCTGGTCGGACCGCGCGCCGGGCTGAGCCGGGTCTGACCATCCCGCGTCGCCTGACGCGGGGGTGGGTTAAACGCCGCGCGCCGGGACGACGAGCGCCTGGCCCGGGCGGATCGTCGAGGTGCGCATCGAGTTCAGCGCGCGCAGCCGGGCGACCGACGTGCCGTGTCGACGCGCGATGCCCCAGAGCGTGTCGCCCCGTCGCACCTGGTAGCGGCGCGTCGCGGCCGACACCGTCGCGGCGGTCCGCCCGCTGGCGGTGGGGCGGTTGCTCGTCGCGATCACCTGCTTCGTGCGCCCTTCGATGTAGTCGGCGTACGGACCCGGGTAGACCGCGACGTGGAAGTGGGGCGGCCGGAACTCCTCGGTCGCCGAGATCAGCCCCTGTCGGTCGAGCGAGACGAGCGTGGCGCGGAGCCACGTCAGGCACTTTCCGCTGGGCTTTCGGAAGTCGAGCGCCATTCCCGTGGGATGGACCGAGCGGTCGCTGGCGTTCATCGGCTGTGCGTTGATCGGCCGGACCGCGCTGGTGACGACGAGGCGCTCGCCACACGCCGAGCGATACTGGGCCGCCAGGCGGTCGACGAACGTCTTGACGGCGGGCTGGACGTATGGCCACCGCACGCCGGTGTTGACGGCGTAGTTCGCGTTGGACTCCAGCCGCACGAGCTGTCCCGACTGCGTTCCGTTCCGGATCGCCGTGGGCGTCCGGTAGAAATCGTAGCCGGCACGGACGGCGTGGTTGTGCACCCGCTGCACCTTGACGCGCGACCCCCGCAGGGACTGCGCGTCGCTCGTGGCACTGGCGATCGGCAGCAGCAACGCGCCGAGGAGCAGGGGGTGGAACAGGTACGTCATTGGCAACCGAGGCTACGTGGCGCGGAGGCCTTGGGAAAGGATCGCCGGCGAACGCTCGACGTAGAAAGGTGACGCACGGGGCCGGGCGATCGCCACGGCCCTCACGGTAGCGCGATGGCCGGCGCTACTGCCCGGCTGCCCGAAGTCGCTCGAGCAGCGTACCCAGTCGTTGGATCTCCGTACCATAACGCGCCCAGTCGCCCGCGCGCTGGGCCCGGATGGCCGCGTCGTACGCCTGCGATGCCTGTTCGAGCACGGCAGTGGTCCCGGCCGGAAGCGCGGCCGCCGACGGAGTGATACCCGCGGACGGCGCCGAGGGTGCCCCGGCCGCCAGCGGAACCGCTTCCGACTCCGCCACGTCGGCCGCGGCGAGCGTCGGTGCGGCACCGCCGAAGAGCTGCCCAAGCGCGGCGTCGAGCGTCTCCGCCATCACCACCTGATTCTGGTAGGCGACGATGACACGATTCAGCTCGGGGATGCGTCCGCCCTCTGCCCGGAGGTAGAGCGGCTGGACGTACAATAACGCCTCCTCGATCGGAATCACCAGCAATTCACCGCGAATCACCTCGGAGCCGCGCTGATCCCAGAGTGAGATCTGGCGCGCGATATCCGGATTCTGGTTGATGCGATCGACGATCTGCCGCGGTCCGAATACGAGGCTCTGCTTCGGAAAACGATAGACCCGCAGCCCGCCGTACTGTTCACCATCCATCCGGGCGACCATCCAGGCGGCGAGGTTGTCCTTCCCACGCGGCGTGAATGGCGTCATGAAGATGTACTCGGCTTCGGTCTCGCCGGGGAGTCGCATGATGATGTGGCGCATGAATGGGCGCGACGACTCGCCCGATCCATCGAGCTGCGGAATCTGCCACTGATCCTCGCGCGCGTAGAACTCCTCCGCGTCGTCCATGTGGTAGCTGGCGTAGAGCTCCGCCTGCACGCGATAGAGATCCTCCGGATAGCGGAGATGGCTACGGAGATCGGCCGGCATCTCGCTCAACGGGCGGAAGATGCCGGGGAACATCCGCGCCTGCGTCTGGATGATCGGGTCCGACGCGTCCGCGATGTAGGCCGTGATCGTGCCATTATACGCGTCGATTGAAATCTTGACGCTGTTGCGGAGGTAGCGTGTGCCATCCGTGAGCGGCACCGAGTACGGATAGCGCGTCGTCCGCGTGTAGCCGTCGAGCAGCCAGGTGAGCGTGCCGTCCTCTCGAACGACGAGATACGGATCACCGTCGAGGCGAACCGTGGGCAGGGCGGCGCTGGCGCGGTCGACGATGTTGCGGCGGAACATGAACCGGCTTTCCGGCTGGATCGCGTCGGTCAGCAGCAGCTTCATCGAGCCGAAGCGCGACGCGAAGAGCGCGCGGCGCAGCAGGGAACCGGCCGGCACGCCGCCCGTCCCCTCATACTGCGTGAAGACGTTCTCTTCACCCTGCGGGTAGTCGAACTCACGCTGGGTCGTCCCGGTGACGATCCAATGGTCGCCCAGCTCGCCGTAGTAGATCTGCGGGCGCGTCACCCGCAGGTTGACGGAGCTCACCGGGGGAAGATCCTGGATGAAGAGCACCGGAAGGCCTTCGGTCGTGGCCTCGTTGACGGGGCTGAGCGTGACGCCCATGCCGTGCGTGAACGTCAGGCGCTCGTTGATGAAGGTCCGCGTCGGGAGCGCGGCCGGGTTGAGTTCGCGCGGGGACAACATTACCTGGCGATACTGGCCATTGATCATGTACCGATCGTCGTCGACCTCGGCGAAGTCGTAGTACGTCCGGATTTCCTGGAGCTGCCCGAGCGTCTGCAGGAGCGGATCGCGATCCCACAGCCGCACGTTGCCGATGGTCTCCTCGTTGCGCCTGATCTGCTCCATCGTCAGGCGGGCCTCACCGGTCAGGTCACGGGTCTCGACCTCATCGAGTCCCCACGCGCGGCGGGTCGCGGCGAGGTGGTTCGAGAGCAGCGGCCCCTCGCGGGCGAGCTCGTTCGGATCGACGAGGAGCTTCTGCACGGCCGCCGGCGCCAGACCGGTGCCGACCACCGCGACGAGGGCGTAAGCCGCCACCGCGGTGGCGAGATGCCAGAGCACCCGGCGGCGCGTCGCACCCCAGATCACCCAGGCGGCGCCAAGCAGGGCGATGAGCGCGAGGACGCGCAGGGCGGGGAGGCGCGCGGCCAGGTCGACGTAGGTGGCGCCGCTGAACAGTCCGCCGCTGTCGGTGAGCAGCGTCGGGATGCGGATGAACCAGATCCGCAACGCGGTCAGGACGAACGCGATCGCCGCGAGCACGCCGATGTGCATGCCGGCCGCCGGATCCACGCGCATGCCGTTGGGCGTCGCGAGCAGGTGCCCGCGCAGCCAGTAGATGGCCGTGACGGCCACCAGCGTCAGGATGGCGAGCCCCGTGAACAGGCCGATCGTCCATTCGAGGACGGGGAGCGTGAACACGTAATGCCCGATGTCCCGCCCGAACACCGGATCGGTGACGCCGAAGGGCACCGCGTGCTGCCACTCGAGCACGGCGCGCCAGCCGCCGGCGGCCGACAGGCCGGTGGTCACGGCGAAGAAGAGTGAGGCTGGCAGCGCCACACGCCGAATCAGCCCCGAGAGGTCGGGGCGCGGCGTCGCCCGATCGAGTGGAACCACGAACGGGTCGATCTCCATGCTGCGCTGCGCGAGTCGCAGATTCGCGTACAGCACGGCGAAGGCGAACAGCGCCGCGCCGAGTCCGAGCGCCCACTGCATTCCGAGCGTCCGCAGGAAGACCGTCTCGAAACCGACTTCCTGAAACCAGTACCAATCGGTGATCAGCCGAACGAGCGCCGGGAAGGCGATGAAGAGGACAACGATCGCGCCTCCGATCAGGAGCGGAGTCGCCGAGCGCCGGCGAGTACGCAGGCGGGCCGGGATCTGGGGGACGGGTTCGGTCATCGCGGGAAGGGCAACGAGGAGATGCTCAGCTGCCAGCAGGCAGCCGGAGTGCAGCAAGGGCGAGACAAATCCACCCGCCGATCAGCGCGACGCCTCCAATCGGCGTGATGGCGCCCAGCCAGCGGGTGTCGGTCAGCACGAGGAGGTAGAGACTCCCCGAGAAGATGAGCACGCCGGCGATGAAGCAGAGGCCGGCCCAGCGAACGAATGCTACGTCCGGGACCAGCGTCGATGCCCACGCGACGGCGAGCAGGGCCAATGCATGATACATCTGATACCGGACCGCGGTCTCGAAGATCGCGAGGTCACCAGGCGAGAGGCGGGCACGGAGCGCGTGGGCGCCGAACGCACCGGCCGCGACCGCAATGCCGGCCAGGGCGGCGCCGAACGTCAGGAAGAAGCGAGCCACGTGCAGAGGCAAGGGGAGAGAGGACCCCGAGAATTTCGGGTCGTGCAGCATGGCTGTCGAGACGCACCCGTCAACCGCGTCGGCCGCCGCCGCCGCGCGGGCGCGACAGTTGTAGCGGGAACGCCGCGCTGGGAGTACCGGTCCGATGCCCGGTTGCGGCCATCCTGTCCGGAAAGTGGTTGTGCCGGCGGCACTTCCAAGGGGGAAGGTAGCGTCCGGCGGGCGGCATGGGCGATGCCTTGGAGATCCGCGCGGACCGAGGCGGTCTGCGAGTCGCCCTTCGTGCGTCACTCTGCTCCACTCTCGCCGCCCCCCCCCGCTCATGCCCGATCGTCGTGACGCCCAGCCTGACCGCGTCGAGTCCCGTGATGCGCGCGAAACGCTTACGCTCGACGAGCCGCTGCTGCTGCTCCTGACGAGCGCGGTCGACCAGTCGCGCGATCAGTTGGGAGACCCCGCGGCCCACCGCGAGTTCGTCGAAGCCACGGTCCGCTACGTTCGAGACGTCGAGCGGTACATGTCGCACCCGCAGTTGCGTTCCCGCTTCCACGATCGCCTGAGCCGGCTCCTCAACGTGCTCGGCCAGTACGTGATCGCCCAGGCGCTGCAGGCGCCGACCGGTGCGCGGGCACCGGAGACCACGGCCATTTTCGACATCGCGGCCCGGGTGCGGGAGTTCGCGCTGACCCACGAGCGCCATCGTGTCGCGATGGAGTTGCCGGAGTCGGCCGAGGCGATCCGCATGGCGTTCGGGATCGACCCTGAGGAATGGCGCACGTCGATCGACGAGCGGCTGGATCCGCGCGATCCCCGCGACTGACGATGGTCGCCGGCGACGCGCGCGCTCGGCCGCGGGGCCCCGGAGTCGCCGGTCGGATCGGTGAAGACGCCGCATCCGGTTGACCTGCATTGCCTTGCGGCGATTGCGGGCTAGATTTCCGCGGGTTCCGCCCGGTCGCGCGCCTGTTCAGGTCGCGGCATCATCGGCGTGAACCACGGCGCGCGCCCGGAGGGCGCGGCCGCGCAGACATCAAACTGGAGTGGGGTGCATGTCGAAGCAGGATGCGATCGAGCTGGAAGGGACGGTCACCGAGGTGCTGCCCAACGCGACATTCCGGGTAGCGCTGACCAATGGGCATGAAGCCCTCGCGACGATCGCGGGGCGCATGCGTCGGTACCGAATCCGCGTTCTGGCAGGCGATCGCGTCACGATCGAGGTGTCGCCGTACGACCTGACGCGTGGCCGGATCACCTTCCGCCACAAGAACTGACGTTCGTTCAGGTGAGCGTGAGGCGGGCGGATCGCTGTCACCGCTCGTGCGGCGGGGCGTCGGAACCGTGACCGCCCGCTCGTGATCACACGGCAGGAGAGTCCCGCTCATGGCGGGGCTCTTTTTGGCATGTGGGGTTTCGGCTGCGGGGGGAGTCCGGCAGGATCGACCGCGGAGGACGCGGAGGACGCGGAGGACTGCTCGCGAGGGTGGGACTCGGCTGGGGCGTATAGAGCGTCGGGTGATCGAGTTCCGTGCGTTTTGAGGGGAACGGCACTGCTAGCGATCGGCGGTGCGCCATCGGGGGCGCCGGGGCGGACGCGCGGTGCTGTTCCCCTTTTTCCATCTGTCATGCTCGCGTCGCGCGCAGCCCGCCGGACTTTCAGCGCCAGACTCTCGTCGCGCGGTCACCCTCTGCGGCCGTCCTCTGCGTCCTTTGCGTCCTCCGCGGTCAATCAGTAGACCCCCGCCCCAGCAGACGCCCCCGAAACCTGCCCCACGCCGGACCAACTCAGCCGGGGACCGAACAAACGACGCCCCCGGGAGCCAATCTCCCGGGGGGCGTCGTCAGGCGGGCGGCGACACGCGTCAGAACGTGTACTGCAGCCGGGTCATGATGAGGCGACCGATCGACGGGACGCCGGCGAACAGCGGGACCTTGCGGTTGCCGAGGTTGGTGCCGTTGACCGAGAAGAGCAGCCCGTTGGTGCCGCGGAAGGGCAGGCGCCACACGAGCTGCGCGTCGATGAAGGTGCTCGTCGGCGGCGTCTCGTAGAGAAAGTTGCCCGTACCGTCGGCGCGCGGGAGGGAGTCGCCGAGGGTGACGAAGACGGCTGAGTTGACCGGGTAGGTGTTCTGGTAGCGGCCGCGGAGTTCGAACGAGAGATCGCGCGGCTCCCAGTTGTAGCGGAGCGTGAGCGAGCCCTTGTGATCCGGCGCGTTGAGCGTGAGCGGGCGACCACCGGCCATGATCTCCGGGAACTCGACGTCGCTCACCCACGAGTACGTACCGGCGACCGAGAAGGCGGAGGTGAAGAGGTAGTCGACCGCGATGTCGGTGCCGTACAGGTTCACGTCCTGATCGATGTTCTGATAGGTGAACGCGATGTCGCTGTTGTTCGTCGTCCGCCCATTCGGGACGACGGTGCCGAGGGGGACGCGGGCCATCGCCATGGCGACGCTCGTGGCGACCGCGCCGGCGGACGGACCCAGTACCGGCGCGAGATGGGCGGCGAGGCCGGCCTGCAGTGAAGCCGGGTCGAGGAAGGCGTTGGGGGTGAAGTTGACCGCCGGCGTCACGAAGTTCTGGCGGCGCTGGTACCACCCGTCGACGGCGAGACGGAAATTATTGTCGAACACCCCCTTGTAGCCCAGTTCGAGCACGTTGGTGAACGACGCCTTGAGCGCCTCGATGTCGCGCACGTCGGCGGGGGCAATCGTCGTCGCCGGCGCGGTGAGCGCGGCGAGGCGCGTATCGACGTTGGCGCCGACGGCGTTGAAGGTGCCGAGGCGGGCGATCACGGCGTCGGCCGCGGCCGCGGGCAGTCCGGCCGCGAGCAGCCCGTTACGCAGCCCTCCCTGGAGGGAGACACCGAGCGCAGCGGGGTAGTAGGCCGCGGCATTGGCCGGCACATACTGCGTGTTGCCGCCCGCGGCCGCCGGCGTGAACGGGGACTTCATGCACAGGCTGCCGACGCCGCCGGTGCAGTCACGCTGGAACTGATAGCCGTTCGTCGGGTTGCCGACGGCGCGCACGTTGTACGGCAGTCCGCCGACGTTCGCCGCCTGGAGCAGGTCGAGGAAGAAGGAGAAGTTGGCCGGCGTGCTGTAAGCGCGGTTGAACGTCAGGCGAACGTTCTGCGTCTCGGTCGGCTTGTACACCACCGCCGCACGCGGCGAGAAGAACGTTCCGTCGAGCAGGCTGTGCTGGTCGGCGCGGGCGGCGAACAGGAGGTCCCACTGCGGAGTCAGGCGCGTCGTCGACTGGACGTAGCCGCCGTACTCGTTGACGTTGTCGATGTCCTCGTTCCGCCCATTGATCGTGCCGCCAGTGCGCGGATTGGTGAAGATGTAGTCGAAGCCGTAGACGAACGACTGCCGGTCACCGATGTCGGAGCTGTACTGGAGTTGCGAGGCCACCGTCCGTGACTGGTCGACGATCGGCTGGCCGGTCCGGAAGAGATAGGTGCCCGTCAGGTCGAGGCTGTCACTGTTACCGGCGTCCGAGAGGTTGGCGAACACCTGGGCGAACAGGCGGCCCCAGCGCAGGCGCGACTGCCCGTGCTGGTATGTCCAGTTGCGAATCTGCGCCGCGCCGTTGGCGCCGGTCAGTTCGAGGCCGTTCGAGATCTGGGCGAAGCCGTACGAGTTGATCCACTCCGCATCGTCCGCGAAGCGCCAGTCGAGGCGCGCCTCGCCGCCGAACTTCTCGAGGTCGAAGTTACGGTCGTTCGGCTGCCCGACGCGCGACCGCGGCGTGTTGGGCGAATTGGGGAAGAGCGCGGGCTCCGCGGGATCCTGGAACTGCCAGTCGTCGCCGCGGATGTACTCGCCGGAGACCTTGTAGCCGAGCGACTGGCCCAACACGCCTGCGTGGCGCGCGGCACCGCGGAGCACCGAACGCTCGCCGGCGTCGACGGTGAGCGTTGTCCCCTGCGACGTGAAGGGCGACTTGGTGATGATGTGGAGCACGCCGTTGGCGCTGTTGGGGCCGTACAGCGCGGCCGCCGGTCCGAGCAGCACCTCGATCCGCTCGACGTCCTCGGTCGGCGTCGGGACGAGGGAGGCGACGTTGACGCGCAGCGACGGCAGCGAGGCGAACCGGTTGTCGACGAGCGTCAGCATCGCGCCCGAGAAGACGTTGTTGAACCCACGCGCAACCACCGCCGACTGAACGAGTCCGCCCTGGGCGATGTCGATGCCCGGGACGCCGCGCAGATTGTCGACCGCCGTCAGGGCCGGCCGTTCCTCGATCTGCTGCGACGTCACGACGCTGATCGACGCGGGCGCGTCGAGCACCTTTTCGGTGGATCGCGAGGCGGTGGTGACCACCTGCTCGAGGGCGGTGACGCTGGTCGTCAGGGTCAACGTCACGTTGGTCGCCTGCCCGGATGTCACCCGGACCGTATCCATGCCACTCGGCGCGTAGCCGATGCGTGAGGCGAGCACCTGATAGCTTCCGGCGGGGAGGCCGGCGATCGTGAACGTGCCGTCGGCGCGGCTGAGCGTGACGCCGGCGATCCGGCCGCCCGCGAGCGCTTGAACGCGCGCGGATTCCACGGGCGCGTCGTTATTGCCGGTCACCCGCCCCGTGATGCTGCCGGTGGCGTCCTGCGCGCCCAGCGGCGCGACGGCCGCGCTGGCGAACACGACGGCGAGAAGGGCCATGGCCAGGATCGTGAGGCGCCGGACGCCGGCGCGGAGCGCGCCTCGGGTCGCCGCGGGCGAGTCGGACGCGTGCGGCGACCGGTCGCGATCGCACAGTCGGACGACGAACTTTGGCATCATGTTCCTCGGTCTCATAAGGAATCGCCTCCGCAAACGGGGACAGGGGGCGTTCGTCGAACTTGAAGAGGCCGCCCGCCGTGCAGCGTACGCGCGTGGGGGGCGGAATACGATACACTTCGGCGGTGGCGAGTCAATACTCCGCTCTGTCCCACGTGCATCCGACACTGACCGCTGCTGTCTTCTGTCTTCTGTCTTCTGTCTTCTGTCTTCTGTCTTCTGTCTTCTGTCTTCTGTCTTCTGCCGTCTGCCGTCTGCCGTCTGCCGTCCGCATTTCTCCCGACGCTCCCCGGACCCCCATGACCCGCCCGTCGCCATCATCGACCCGCGTGCGCAGGTACGCCGGCCTCATGCTTCTGTTCGCCGGTACCGGGGGGTGCGCGGGCGCGAGTGCGGCGCCCGATGTCACGGCGGTCGCTGCCCGCGACGACGGCGCGGTCGCGCCGCAGATCGCGAGCGCGTTCGCGCTCGTCCGCGGGGAGCTTTCAGGCGAGCGAGCGCTCGCGACGGTGGCGGCAGTCGAGGGAAAGTGGCGGCTGCCCGGCAACACGGGCTTCAACGAGAGCATCGATCACATCGTCGCTCAGCTACGCGGCGCCGGCTACGTGGAGGAAGGGAGCACCGCGGCGACCGCGCCCCTGGTCTACCGCGTCGAGCGGCGGCCGATGGCCGCATTGGCATGGGAACCGGTCGACGCGAGCCTGACGATCGTGGGCGCCGATTCGGCGCTGCTGCGGTTCGCCACCAACCGGAACATGCTCGCGATCAATTCGGCCTCGACGCCGGCGGGCGGGATCGAGGCCGAGGTCGTCGACGCGGGACGCGGAACGCCGGAAGAGCTCGACGCACGTTCCGTCCGTGGGCGCGTCGTGCTGGCCGAGGCGCCCGTGGGGCGGCTCTACACCGAGGCGGTGGTGCGTCGCGGCGCGGTGGGGGTGCTGTCGTACAACCTGCCGGCGTATCTGCAGCCCGAGCGGCACGTGACGTCGATCCAGTTCGGCAGCATCCCGCAGGATACGAGCGTCGGGCGGTGGGGCGTGTTGCTGTCCCATGCGGCGCGCGCGGAGCTGCGCCGGGCGATGGCGCGCGGCCCGGTACGCGTTCGCGTCGCCGCCGCCACGCGGCTGTACGCGAGCGAGGAGCGGGCCGTCGTGGCCGAGGTACGGGGGCGCACGCTGCCTGCGGAGCGGTTCGTCTTCAGCGCGCACGTGCAGGAGCCGGGCGCGAACGACAATGCATCGGGCGTGGGGGCGCAGGTCGAGATGGCGCGGACGCTCGCGCGCCTCGTCGCCGAGGGGCGGTGGCGGCCGGAGCGCACGGTGACCTTTCTCTGGGGCGACGAGATCGACTTCACGCGCGCCTTCCTGGCCGACGATTCGCTGCGTGCCTCACGCGTGCGATGGGGGATGAGTCTCGACATGGTAGGGCAGAATACGGCGATCACCGGTGGGAGCTTTCTGATCGAAAAGCATCCCGATCCGTCGGCGATCTGGACCCGCGGCGAGGACCGGCATTCGGAGTGGGGTGGCTCGCCGATCGAGAAGAGCGCGCTGATGCCGCATTACCTCAACGACTTCGTCATCGCGCGCTGCCGCGAGCAGGGGGGCGCGGACAACTGGACGGTGAACACGAATCCGTACGAGGGCGGGAGCGATCACATCCCCTTCCTGCGGGCGGGCATTCCGGCGGTGTTGCTCTGGCACTTCACCGACGTGTTCTATCACACCGACAACGACCGGCTGGCGAACGTCTCCCCGCGGACGCTGGCCAACGTCGGACGGTGCGCACTGGTGAGCGCGATGTTGCTCGCGAGCGCGGACGGCGAGACGGCGCGCTTCATTGCCGACGAGGTTGCCGCCGCCGCCGAACGACGACTGACCGCGGAGGGTGCGTTGGGCCGGGTCGCGATCGCGTCGGGCGCCACCCGCGCCGCCGAACGCGACATCGTCGAGACGTGGGCGAGCTGGTACCGGGCCGCCGTGGCCGCCGTGGCCGAGGTCGAGGCCGGGGGAAGCTCGCCCGAGACGCGTGCGGCGATCACCGCGGCGGCCGAGCGGATCAGCGCCGCCGCCGCGGCTGCCCTCCGCGCCGTGGACAGGTGACGCCGCGCGGCGTCACGCGGGGAGCACCGCCGACGAGTTGCCGAGCACGAGCTGCGGAAAGAGCGCGGCCGCCTGCTGGCGCACCGCAGGGTCGGCGTGGGTGAGCAGCGGAGCGACGTCGGCCGGACGCGCGCGCAGGCGCCCGCCGGCGGCCGCCGTCCCCAGTGCCTCGAGCAGCGGCACGGGCGCGCTGGTGGCGAGCCGCCGAACGACGTAGGCCAGGTCGAGCGGGTCGGCGTCCTCGGCTAGCCGGCAGAGCACCTCGGTGTCGGACGACTGGGCGAGCAGGCGCCGGATGATCACATCCGCGCGGGCTGCCGGGATGCGGGCGATGACGCGACGCAGCTCTCCATCGCGCGAGACGCGGAGCGAGTCCGCCCAGATCACCGGACTCGCCTGGTGGTGGACGGCCAGCCGACAGAGCCACACCGGGGCCCACCGGCAGGCGCGAAGCACCTGCCGCAGCACGTCGGTCGAGGCGTCGGGGTCATTGAGCACGCTCTCGATGGCAAGCTCCACCGCCTGGGCCATCGGTTCGCCGGCCGCATGCTCATGCGCCTGGCGGAGTACCGGCACGAGCGCCCGGGCATCGGTGCCGGGCGACCGGTGTCCCGCCGCGCGCAATGCCGCGAGCGCGCCCGCGCCGGCCGCGGCGCGTTCCGGCTCGCGGGCAAGCCAGCGCGCGGCGACCTCGGCCAGCATCGCCGCCTGGGCGGCACCGAGCCGGCGGTTGCGGGCGGCGGCGGTGATCTGGGCCCACGAATGGTGAAGCAGACGCGTGACGAGCGCGGTGTCGAGGCAGGCCGCATGTTCGGCCACCGTCGCCCAGACCGGCGTGGCGCGGAACTCGAGCAGCGGGCGGATGTCCGCCGCCGACGATCGCGTCTCGAGCCAGGGAACAAGCGATTCGAGATGCACGGCCGGGGTGGCGGGGCTGACCGTGAGGGTGGCACCGTCGGCGTCGCGCGTCTCACCCGCGGCCACCGGCCAGAGTCGCGCGTCGCAGAGGGCGTCGAGGAGCGGCGTCCAGGCGAGTCCGTCCTCAGAGGCGTCGCGCGCGGCGCGGGCGTAGGCGAGCAGTCCGAGCGAGGCGTCCGTGGCGAGTCGCGCGCCGTGCTCCCGGACCAGCAGCACCGGAACGCGTTCGTCGGGGTGCATCAACCAGCCGCGCAGGTCGCAGTCGGCCGGGACCGCCCCGCCGCTGGCGAGTTGCGTCAGGAGCACGTCGGCGAGTCGCGCCGAGGTGCCGGTGCGGCGGGCGCACTCGGTCCGAAAGGGGGCCGGCGACCCGCTGCCGGTGGCGGCACGGGCGGACAGCATCGGCTCGGCGTGGCGAACGATTTCCATGTTGGGCGGGCTCGTGCGAGTGCGACAGCAGCGGAGCGCGAGCGCCATCGGGGCGGTCGCGTCGATCCGGATCGGCGGGCGTCGCTGCGTCGCGTCGTCGGCGCCGGTACCAGGGGACGACGGGAGGAGGCCCGGGGTATCGGCTGGCGCGCGATTCGTTCGAGCGTAGTCCCCCTACTCGCCGGCGCGGGTCCCGGCGGAGAGCGCCTGCATGGTCGCGAACTCGTCGGTGTACTGGTGCCCGGGGTCGTCCACGTGCAGGCGCGGGAGGGCGCGCCGGAACCGCACCCGCAGCCGAACGACCAGTGCGATCGCGACCACGGCCAGCCCCGCAACGAGTCCCCACCAGAGGCCGATCGGGCCGAGTCCAAAGGTGAAGGCGGCGAGCAGGCTGACGGGGAGACCGATCATCCAGAAGCCGAACAGATTGATCGCCAGCGGGGTGCGCGTGTCCCCGACGCCGCGCAGAACGCCTGACGCCACCACCTGCACCCCGTCGAACACCTGAAAGATGCCGGCGATGGGAATCAGCGTCATGGCCAGCGCGACGGCGGCCGCGTCGTTGGTGTAGAGGCGGGCGAGCGGCCCCGGGAGCGTAAGGAAGAGCACCGCGCTCAGTGTCATCACGCCAAAGCCGCCGATCACCGCCGTGGCGGCGGCGCGGCGCGCGCCGGCCTCGTCACCGCGCCCGATCGCCTGCCCAACGAGCACCGCCCCGGCGGCGGCGATCCCGAGTGGCACCATGAAGGTGAGCGATGCGAGGTTGATCGCCACATGGTGCGCGGCGACCTCGGTCGCGCCGAACCAGCCCATGAGTACGGCGACGAGTCCGAACGCGCCCATTTCCAATTGATGCTGCGCCCCGATCGGTACCCCGATGCGCAGCATCCGCATGAACGGGCGCCAGGCGAGCGCATCGCGGCGGGCGGGGCGTAGGCAGGGGCGCAGCGCGCGCCAGCCGAGGGCGAGAAGCCCCGCGCCCATGGCGATGCGGCTGAGGCTCGATGCCCACCCCGTTCCCACCGGCCCGAGCGCCGGCGCGCCGAGATTCCCGAAGACGAGCACCCAGTTGAGCAGCGCGTTGAGCGCGTTGGCGGCGACCACCACCACCACGATCGGCCGGACGATCCCCATCGCCTGCAGCGTCTGGCGGAAGACGGCGAAGGCGAAGAAGGGGAAGATCCCGGCAATGGACGCTCGGGCGTACGCCGCCGCCGTCGGCACGACCTCGGGGGGTTGGCGGATCGCGCCAAGCAGGAATTCGCCGGGCACGAGCAGGAGCATGACGACGACGCTCACCGCCGCGGCGATGACGAGCCCCCGCTGCACGGCGCGGGCGACGCCGCCCCGGTCGCCCCCGCCGACGGCCTGGCTGACCACCGGATCGAGCGACATCAGCACGCCCATCCCGAAGACGGCGAGCGTGAAGAAGTAGAGGTTGCCGATCGCCACGGCGGCGAGCGCGGCCGCCGAGATGCGCCCGACCATCATCGCGTCGACGACGCCCATCAGCATCATCCCGACCTGCACCGTGGTCACCGGCAGCGCCAGCGCCACGGTGGCGCGGACGTCAGCGCGGGTCGGACGGGCGGACCGAAGGAGGCGAGCGGGCATGCGGCGTCAGAGGATGAGGAACCGGTGCAAGGTAATCGTCCCCTGCGCGGCATACGACGATGGGCCTGATCCGGTGGCGCCGCGTGCGGGCGGGGAGCGAAACTTCGAGCGCAGCGCACCGCGTAGAGTCTCCTGTCCGCCGCCCCGTCCCTCTCCGTTGCCCGATGCCCCCTCCCGTGCCGCCGCTCGATTCCGCCACCCGCCGGCCGCTCCTCCGTTCGACCCGGCCCGCGGTTAGGCGGAATCGCGAGGCGCGCGGCTACTGGCACCTCAGCCGGCAGCCACGCTACAGCGTGCTCTTCGCGCTACCGCTGCTCATCCTGTACGAGTTGCTGGCGGCGGTGCTCGCGACGTCGACGGGCGGCGTCCGGAATGGCGCCGATGTCTGGTTGCGGTCGATCGTCGCGATGGGGGCGGGACCCTGGGCTCCGGTCACCCTGGGCGTGCTCCTGCTCGGCGGCGGCGCGTTCTTCGTCGTGCGGGACGCC
The DNA here is from genome assembly GCA_038324385.1 of Gemmatimonadales bacterium. GTDB lineage: Bacteria > Gemmatimonadota > Gemmatimonadetes > Gemmatimonadales > Gemmatimonadaceae > JBBQHX01. The sequence goes on from JBBQHX010000006.1 coordinate 28,902, forward strand.
CGGCGGCATGGCTGGCGGCTGCAGCCGCGGATCTTCGCCGGGATGCTGGCCGAGTCGGCGGTGCTGGCGTTGTTGTTCGGCGCGATCGTCGCGACCGCGACGGCGACGCTACTGCAGACCATGACGCTGACGACGGCGGCCACGCCGCTCGTGGTGCAGGGTGGGGAAGTCGCGACCGGCGTGGCCGCGTTCGGCGGACCGACCTGGCTGATGCTCTCGCTGGGGGCCGGACTCTACGAGGAGCTGATGTTCCGCGTGCTGATCGTGAGTGGGTTGGGGTGGCTGCTCGTGCGGGCGTGGGGGTGGCGGCCGGCGCCGGCGATCGCGGTGGCCATCGTGACGAGCGCGGTGGTGTTCGCCGCGGCCCATTACGTCGGGACGATGGGCGATGCGTGGGCGATCGAATCGTTCACCTTTCGACTGATCGCCGGGTTCGCGTTGAGCGGGCTGTATGCCGCGCGCGGTTTCGGAATCGCGGCGTGGACGCACGCACTCTACGATGTCTGGGTGGGATTGGGGTGAGGGGGAAGGTGGCTGTTAACGCCGGCGGGACTCGGGCGTCCAATCCGAGTCCCGCCCTCCGGCCCCTCCGGCCAGCTCTCGCGTTCTTCATCTCCCCATGCCGCCATTCGCCCCGCTTGTTCCCGCCCGACGCCCCTGGCTCGCCAGGCTCCAGCCTGTTTTCACGCTGCTCGTCGCAATGATGCTCGTCGCGTTGGGTGCGCGCGGGGCCGGGGCGCAGGTCGGGAGCACCACCGACATCATCGTGGGCACTGTACGGGCGCCTGACGGGCGTCCGGTGTCGGGGGCGATGATCACGGTGACCTCGCTGGACACTGAGATCGCGCGCTCCCGCACGAGTGACAATAGCGGGCGCTACACGATTCTCTTTCCGGACGGCGGCGGGCGATACCGGCTGGAAGTGCGGCTGCTCGGCTTTGCGCCGGTCGCGCAACTGCTGATTCGTGATGCGGACGAGGACCGGTTGGTAGCGGACGTCACGCTGGTGGTGTCCGCAGCGACACTGGAGACGGTCACGGTGCGGGGGCGGGCACAGGCGCCACCAGGTGGGCGCGGCGATCAGCCGGCGCCGGGCGACCAGGGACGCGCGATGACCGGCGAGCAGGCGAGCCGCCTCCCGATCGACGCGGGCGACCTTCAGGCGCTGGCCGCGTTGACGCCGGGTGTCGTGACGCTGGCCGCGACGGATTCGGCCGCGGCAGCGTTCTCGGTCGCCGGGCAGCGCCCCGACCTCAATCAGATCACGCTCGACGGCCTCTCGTTCGGCGGCTCGGCGGTGCCCGAGGAAGCGGTGCGATCGACCCGCGTGATCACGAATACCTACGACGTCGCGCGCGGTCAGTTCTCCGGCGGCCAGATTTCATCGACGACGCGCGGCGGGACGAACCTCCTGCAGTCGACCTTCAACTTCAGCATGCGTGATCCCACGCTGCAGTGGGTGGAGGAGGACGACCAGGCGTTCGGCGGCGCGTACATGCAACACCAGCTCAGCGGTGGTGTCGGCGGCCCGATCGTGCGCAACAAGGCGTTTGCGTTCGGCTCGTTTCGCGTGCAGCGCACGACGCGTGACCTGCAGGCGCTCACCGTCGCCTCGCCGTCCACGCTCGACCGACTCGGCATCGACGTCGACTCCGCCTCACGATTCACCGATCTCGTCAGTGGGTACGGACTGTCGCCGTCGGTGGCGGGGATCGGCAACGACCAGATCGGCGACAACGCGACGCTGCTGACGCGGTTCGACTGGCGCCTGACGCAGGATCACACGCTGATGCTGCGCGGCGACTATCGCTATCGGTTGCAGGACGCGAGTCGCATCTCGGCGTTCTCGTTGCCGCACAACGGAGGCGATCAGCGCGGCAGCGGCGGCGGCGCGATGCTGACCCTGTCGTCGCAGTGGGACCGCGGCTTCATCAACGAGCTGCGCGCGTACATCTCGACGGATCAGAGCAACTCCGATCCGTACCTGCGGGTGCCGGACGGACGGGTGCGCGTGTCGTCGTCGCTCGCCGACGGCACCGTGGGCGTGCGCACCCTGGAGTTCGGCGGCAACCCGGGCCTCCCGCAGTCGAGCACTGACCAGGTGTTCGAGCTGACCAACGAGGTATCGTGGCTTCCCTTCTCGGGCGGGCACCGCATCAAGCTCGGCGCCCTGCTCAACGTGACGCGCTTCTCGCGCGGCGCGGCGGCCAACCAGTACGGCACCTTCACGTTCAATTCGCTCGAGAACTTTGCCGCCAATGACCCGGCGTCGTTCTCGCGCTCGCTCTCGCCGGTGGATCGTGAGGGCGGTATGCTCAGCTCGGCCGTGTACCTGGGCGACACCTGGCGGCGAGACCGCCAGTTGCAGGTCACCTACGGGGCGCGGCTCGAGTACTCCAAGTTCCTCGGCACACCCGAGTACAACCCGGTGGTCGAGGAGACGTATGGCCGACGCACCGACGAATACCCGGGAGACCTGCGCCTGAGCCCGCGCGTCGGCTTCACGTACACGATCGGCGGCGGTCGGGGCACGCCGGCGAACTACGTGATCCGCGGCGGCGTCGGCGAGTTCCGTGGCCGCGCCCCGCAGCAGCTGTTCACCGGCGCGCTGAACGCGACCGGGCTACCGAACGGACAGCAGACGCTCTACTGCATCGGTGACGCGGTACCGGTGCCGAACTGGGAGCAGTACTCGCAGGACGTGAACACCATTCCCTCGACGTGCGACGGCGAGGCGACGCCGATCACCGGACGCAGTGCGCCGACGGTCACGACGTTCGACCAGGACTTCGGTGCGCCGCGCTCCTGGCGGACGTCGCTCGGCGTCCAGCGCCGCCTCTTCGAACGCTTCCAGCTCTCCGTCGACGGCACGTATTCGTACGGCGTCGGGCTGTACGGCGTCCAGGACCTCAACCTGAACACGACGCCGGCGTTCACGCTGGCGGGCGAGGGCAATCGTCCGGTCTACGTCGCGCCTGGCGCGATCATCCCGTCCACTGGCGCCGTCAGCCTCACGGGCTCGCGCGCCGACGACCGGTTCGCGCAGGTGTTCGCCGTCGGGTCGGGACTCAACTCGCACACCGGGCAGGTCACGACTTCGTTCAGCGGCCTGTTCTGGCGGGGAATTCTGTTCAACACCTCCTACACCTTCGCGCGCTCACGCGACCAGAGCTCGTTCTCGGGCGGGTCGGCGTCGGGCGGGTTCTCCAGCCCGACGACGGCCGGCAATCCGAACGTCGACGAGTGGGGGATCAGCGACTTCGAGCGCCGGCATGTCGGCACGGCGTCGCTCACCTACTCCGTCAAACCATGGATCGAGGTGACAGCCGTCGGTCGCGCGACCTCGGGCTCGCGCTACACGCCGCGCGTCGCGGGTGACGTGAACGGCGACGGCGCGCGGAACGATCGCGCCTACATCTACAATCCCTCGGCGACCGCCGATCCGGCGCTCGCCGAGGGGATCGGCCGCCTGCTCGCGACTGCTCCGGGCGATGCCCGCGAGTGCCTCACGAGCCAACTCGGGACAATCGCGGGGCGGAACAGCTGCACCGCGCCCTGGGTGCCGAGCCTCGACCTGCGCTTCAACATCCGTCCGACGCTCGCCTCGTTGCAGCGCCGCCTGACGATGTCGGTCGTGCTGGTGAATCCGCTCACCGGCGCGGACGAGCTGATCAACGGCAGCAACAGCCTCAAGGGGTGGGGCCAGCAGGCCCGCCCGGATCCAACGCTGCTCTACGTCACCGGCTTCGACCCCGCGTCGCAGCAGTTTCAGTACGAGGTCAACGAGCGGTTCGGTGATACCCGTCGGACGCGCAGCGCGATCGTCGCGCCGTTCCAGATCGGTCTGCAGGCGCGGCTCCAGTTCGGCCGCGATCCGCAGCGCGATCGAATGGACGCGATGATGGGACGTGCGCCGGTGGGTGGCGGTGCGGCCGCGACGCCGCAGGCGCTGCGCGCGCGCTTCGCCGGCCTCGCGCCGAACCCCTACGCGGCGATCATTGCGCTTCGCGATACGCTGGTTCTCAGCGATTCGCAGGTCGCCCGCCTCACGGTGCTCTCCGACTCGCTGCAACTGATCACCGCGCCGCTCATCGACTCGCTGGTCGCGACGCTCGGCAGCGGCAACGCCGGCGGGGGGCTGCAGGTATTCCAGCGGCTGCGTCCGCAGCTCGAAGTGGCGCAGCGCGAACAGACGGCCGCCCTGCGCCGCGCGCAGGGGATCCTGACGCCCGAGCAGTGGGCGCGCGTCCCCGCGACCGTGAAGACGCCGCCGTCACCGTTCGGTGGCCAGGGGCAGGGTGGACAGGGCCGTCCGGGCGGCCAGGGACGTCCGCCGGGTGGCGGCGGTCGCCCGCCCGTCTGACGTCGTGGCGGGTAGGGTACGACTGCGATGCACGACGGGGTGGCGCCGCTGGCGCCACCCCGTCGTCGTTCGGGCAGATGGGACCGGTCTCGTCAGGCGAGGCACGCTCCGATCGGCCGGACCGCGACCTGGATGAACTCCGCCCAGCGCGGGTCGAGCAGCGTCCCCATCCCATCGTTCCGATCAGCCCGATCAGCCCGATCAGCCCGATCAGCCCGGGCGTGGTGACGGCGACGTGCACCGTGTCGCCCTGGCGAAGACCGAGGGTGTCGCAGAGGGCGCGGACGCACTCGAACAGAGTGCACCGGATCTCGAGCGATTCGCCCGGACGCGTGCAGTAGCGTACCGAGGGCTCACCGGGACGCGATCACTAACTGGCAACAGCGGCGTCTGCCCGGACTCCCGCGCCGCGTCGGCTGCCTAGCGGCTTCGGCTGATCGGATCGGCGTCCGCCGCGCGCTCTGACCCCGTCAGATCGGGCTCGAACGGCTCCATGTGCACGAGGACGCCCGCCACGGACGGCACGGCCGCGCGGATCGCACCCTTCACGCGTCCGCTCAGTTCGTGCGCATGGTGGAGCGTGAGATCGGGGTCGGCCTGGACGTGCAGGTCGACGAAGTGGACCATCCCCGCCCGCCGCACGCGCAACGATTCGACGAAGAGCACGCCGTTCACGTCGTAACAGGCGCGCGAGACGGTCTCGAGTACCTCACGCGCAGGCGCGCGGTCCATCAGGTCCTGGACCGCCCGGCGAAGGATCAGCCCACCATTGAGAAGGATCACGGCCGCGGCAACGAGTGCGGCCCAGTCGTCGGCCGATTCCCATCCCTCGCCGCCGACGAGCGCGACGCTAATGCCGGCAAACGCAGCCAGCGACGTGATCGCATCGGAGCGATGGTGCCAGGCGTCGGCCACCACGGCGGTGCTCCCGGTCTCGATCCCAACCTCGGCGACGCGCCGGAAGAGCACTTCCTTGACGACGATCACGACAACCAGCACCGCGAGCGTGAACGGCGCCGGCGTGGGGTGCGGAGTGACGATCTGCCGGATCGCCAGCGCGGCCACCCCGACGCCGGCACCGAGCAGGAGCAACGCGACCACCGACGCGGCCACCGGCTCCGCCTTGCCATAGCCGAAGTGATAGTCATCGTCCGCCGACCGCGACGCGATCCGCAGCCCGCTCCACACCACGAGCGACGAGCAGATGTCCCCCGCCGATTCGATCGCGTCGGCCACCAGCGCGAACGAGTTGCCGAGCACACCCGCGATCAGCTTCGCCACCGCGAGTATCGCGTTGACGGCGAGGCCAACCTGTGCGGCCCGAATACCGTGCGTGTGTGGGGAGGTGGACATGGCGAGTGAGGCTTGGCCGCCTGGCGCTGGGGATCGCGATGGGTGGACGACGCTGGGTCTCAGACCGGTAGGTATCTCGTGCGCGGGGGTTTGTCACCCTCGTGCGCACCGTCCGGACCTGGGGCGAGGGGGCAGCCGCCATGCGCGCCCGCGGTACCTGGAAACAGAACGGCCGCCCCCTTGCCTACCGTCCGCGGAGTTTGCGGATGTCGCGCCGGTCCTTCTTGCTCGGGCGGCCCAGCTCGAAATCGAAGCTGGTCGCGGAGGCGCGGAGCTCGGCGGCGCGGGTCGCGCGGGCCTCGAGCGAGGCTTCGCTTTCGACGTAGAGGGCGCGGGCGTCGGTGGCCGGCCCGCGATGTTCGCTGAGGGCACGAACGGTGAGCAGGTGCTCGAAGGCCCCGATGCGCAGGCGAATTGTGTCGCCCTCCTGTAGCAGCTTGCTGCGCTTCGCGCGGTCGCCGTTGACGTCTACCTTTCCACCATCGATCGCCTCCGCAGCGAGCGAGCGCGTCTTGAAGAAACGCGCCGCCCACAGCCAGCGATCGATGCGCACCCGACCCGTTTCCTCGCTCGGCGTCATGCCAGAACCGTATCCCGCCCCCCGGGTGCCGGGCAAGGGGATCGACACACACTCCGCTCGCCTCTCGCTCCATGACGCCCGCTCCCGTGCCCGACTCCACCACCGACGTCATCATCCTCGGCGCGGGTGTGGCGGGGCTCGCGGCGGCGGGGCGACTGGTCGCCGCCGGGCTCGCCGTGACGATCGTCGAGGCACGCGAGCGGCTCGGCGGGCGTGTCTACACCCGACGCTCAGGCCACGCGCCGTGGCCGGCGGAGTTAGGCGCCGAGTTTGTGCATGGCCGGCCGCCGACGCTGCTGTCGATCGCGCGTGAGGCAGGGCTGACTCTGGTGCGCGGGGACGGAGACGAGTGGGAAGCCGACGAGACGTGCTGGCGCCGGTTGCGCGACTTCGGCGAGATCATCGCCCCCGTGATGGCCGCGCTACCTGACGACGACATGCCGGATCTGAGCTTCGCGGCCGTGCTGGCTGGCGGCGACGTGAGTGCGCAATCCCGTCGGGCGCGGGCACTGGCGCTGGCGTATGTGGAGGGCTTCAACGCAAGCGACGCGTGCGCGGTCAGCGCGCGCTGGCTGCGGAAACAGGAAGATGGGGGCGGTGACGCCGAGAACTTCCGCATCGTCGAGGGTTACGGGCGGGTGGTGGACTGGCTGTCGGAGCAGGTGGCGGGCGCACGGTTGCTCACTGGCCATATCGCGACCGCCGTCCGCTGGAGCGCCGGCGGCGCGCGGGTCGCCGTGCGAAGCGCCGACGGCGAGGCGATCCTCGCGGCGCGACGGGTGCTCTGGACGCTACCGGTGGGTGTCTGGACCGCCGACCCGGGGGTTGCCGGCGCGGTCGCGTTCGACCCTCCCCTGCCTGACGCGAAGCGTGAGGCGCTCGCGCTGACCGCGTCCGGTCACGCTGCGCGGATCGTGCTGCGGTTTTGCGAGCCGTTCTGGCGAACGGGTGCCGCTCGCCGGCGCGCCGGTGACGACCTCGGGGCACTGGCCTTCCTGCACACCACCGACGAGCGATACAACGTGTTCTGGACGAGCTACCCGGTCGAGTCGCCCGTGCTCACCGCGTGGGCGGGCGGGCCGCGTGCGGCGGCCATGGCCGGATTGCCACACGAGACGCGGCTCGGTCACGCACTCGATGCGCTGGCCGCCGTCACGGGCGAGACTCGCGCTACCATCGCCGCGCTACTCGAGCGGGCGGACGAACACGACTGGTCGGCAGATCCGTTCGCACGCGGCGCGTATGCCTACCCGCGCGTGGGTGGTGCACTGGCGGCGCGCACGCTGGCCGCGCCGGTGGGCGATACGCTCTTCTTCGCCGGCGAGGCGACCCACACCGGCACCGCGTGCGGCACGGTGCACGGCGCGATCGAGACGGGCTATCGTGCGGCGGACGAGCTGCTGGCGGCGACGCAGGGCTGAACCGGCGGCGCGAGCGGCGGCGCGGTGCTGTCGGCGAGGGCGAAGACGCTCATCGGATCGACCGTGGTGGTGCCGTGGCGCAGGATCCAGTGGAGATGTGGCCCCGTCACCCGCCCGGTCGCGCCGACCGCACCGATCACCGCCCCCGCGCGCACCGTATCGCCCTCGGCCACCGCGGCCGAACTGAGATGGAAGTAGCCCGAGACCAGGCCCGCGCCGTGGTCCAGATAGATCGCGCGGCCGGCGAGGTAGAAGTCGGCCACCAGCGCAACGACGCCGCAGTTGGCCGCGCGCACCGGCGTGCCGACCGCCCCGGCGAAGTCGGTGCCCATGTGGCGGCTCTGCACGACGCCATTGAACTGGCGCCCGTGTCCGAAGCCGCTCGTGATGCGCGTGCCCCGCGGCCGCACGAACTCGGTGCCCCACAGGCGCGGAGTCTGCAGCGAGCGCTCGGAGACGGCACGCGCCCGCGCGGCCTCCGCGGCCTGACGACGAGCCAGTGCGGCATCGGGCACCTGACCGAATCGCGGCGCCACCGAGAGCCGCTCCAGCCGATAGCTCCCCTCGGCCACCGTGACGGTCGCCGCGGCCGGCTCGGTGATCCCGTCGACGCGGTGGATAGTGAGGGGGAGGATCACCGTTCCCGAGCTGTCGATCGGAATGCCGCCAACGCCGGTCCAGCTGCCATCGTCGCGCCGCGTGAAGGTGATCGGCTGGCCGCCGATCGTGCCGTCGACGCCGGCGACGGCGTCGGCTGGAGCCGCGCTGGCCGGCTCGACGACGAGCGCGATCAGCGCGCCGGCGGCCGGTCGGGTGGGGTGCCAGCGCACGGTGGGCGCCGCCGCCTGACGAGCCGGCGGCTGGACGGACTCAGGGACCGTCGCGGATGCGTCACGCGCCACGGACGGCAGGCCGGTCGCGGCAACCGCGCGCACCCCGACCGCGGCAACGAGCACCGCCGCGGTGGCGAGCGCCAGGCGCGTGGTGGCCGTCACTGCGCCGGCGCCGCTTCGGGGAGGAGCGACACGAGCACGTAGCGATCCGGCGTCAGGTATCGCCGCGCCGCC
>JBBQHX010000007.1:0-36690 GCA_038324385.1 Gemmatimonadales bacterium
CTGCAGGGATGACAACGCTGGTGCGACGAACCCCGTCCCCGGCGTTGTCACCCCGCAGGAGCGCCGTCAGGCGCGAGTGTCGGGGCGGGCTCCCCCTTGCTTACAGCCGGCTCCCCCGTAGCCAGCCCAATGATCGTGGAAGCCCATCCCGACCTCGCTCGCGACGCTCGCTCCTGCAGGGATGACAACGCTGGTGCGACGAACCCCGTCCCCGGCGTTGTCACCCCGCAGGAGCGCCGTCAGGCGCGAGTGTCGGGGCGGGCTCCCCCTCGCTTATAGCCGGCCCGCCCGTAGCCAGCCCAATGATCGTGGAAGCCCATCCCGACCTCGCTCGCGACGCTCCCTCCTGCAGGGATGACAACGCAACCGCAGGGCCGAACGCCCGACACCGGATCCCGTCAGGCAGCGTCCGCCGATCCCGGCTGCGGCCCGACCACGCCGTCGCCCGTGAACCCGCGCGCCACCCGCGCCGCGCTCCAGCCGAGCAGGGCGGGGAAGAGCAGCGTCACCGCGACGACGGCGAGCCAGGGAAGCTGCAACACGCCACCGAGACGCTGGGCGAGATCCAACACCGGGCCACGTGAGGCGGCAAGCACCAGAAGCATGGTCCAGCCGAGCATCGCGGCGCCACCGATCAGCAACGGCGCAGCTGGATACCGGCGCGCCCGGATGCCGGCAATCAGTGCGACCACCGGCACTGCGGGCCAGCCGATGAGCCAGGTTGCAATGGCGATAATCACCGCGACGCCGATGATGAGCGCGAGAATACGCATGAGGATCACCGGGCGGGCGTGAGGCGAAGCCGTTCGGCCCGCCGCGACTCGGGCAGCGCATCGGCGGTCTTTGGCAGGAGCAGTGTGTCGAGCTCGCCCGCTGCCCAGCGGTCGAGGCGGTCGGCATAACGCGGGCTCGCCGGGTTGCCAGACTGCCCGCCGGGATAGATCCCCCACGCCCGCACCTGCGGGCCCATCTCGACGACCATCCGCCAGCTCGCCCCGTGGCGGCCGTCGCCTGACGACGGATTGAGCAGCCCCGGCCCGCCCTGGATCGAGATGTCACGGCGCCCGAACGGTGCCAACCCGAGCAGGTGGCCGATCCGCGCGAACCGAGACTCGCCCCATCGCCACGAGGCCGCCGTGGGATCGCCGCGCAACTCCTCGGTGCGCGCGAGTCCGAGACGCAGCGCCTCGGTGAGAATGTCATCGCGGCGCTCAACGCCGCGCGTCGCGCGCAGATCCCACCAGGCGCTGGCGCTGTCGGCGAGGAGTACGGCGAGCACGGCGTCGGACGGTGCGCGGACGCGACGCACCGAATCGTCAGGCGAGCGCAGTTCGTCCCACGTCAGGCGCCCGACGTCCTGCATCACCGCCTCGAACAGCACGGCGCGCGAGTTCTCGCGGTCGTAGCGCCGGTCCCACTCCCCGAGCAGCGTCGCGGCGCGAGCGGCGAGGGTGTCGGCGGGCCGCGCGCGCGCGGCGGCCAGCAGGGCGGGCACGAACAGATCCGCGCGCGCCGACCCCGGATCGGTCTGGTAGCGGCGCATCGCGTCCGGCGTTACCGCCGAGTCGGCCCGTAACAGCGTGTTGATCCGCTGCGCGCGCCAGGGCGATGGCCACGCCGAGCCGAGATAACGGGGGCCGTCCGCCGGATGCTGCGGATCCTGATTGGCCGACGCGAGGAACCCCTGCGCCGGGTCGATCCCCTGTGGGTACTCGTCAGGCGTCCACCATCCTGTCCAATCGCTCGCGCGAGTCGAACCGTCGCGGATCACGTCGCCGCGGCCATCACCCGGCCGAATCGGGTAGCGGCCAGTCGAGCGAAGCGCGATCGATCCGTGGCGGTCGGCGGCGAGCATGTTCTGCGCGGGCGCCGAGTAGTCGGCCGTCGCCGCAAGGAACTCGGCCGTCGTCCGCGCGCCGGCGGCGCGGCGAAACGCGGTCACGTCGTCCCCCTGCTCGAGCACGGTCCAGCGCAACGAGTACCACTGTCCGCCGGTGCGGCGCATCGGGCCGCGATGCGTGTAGCGGATGGTGTCGGTGGCGATCGTGTCCCCGTTCGGGTCGCGATAGACCTCCTCGCGAAGTTCGAGCGGCTGCCACACGCCGTCGAGACGATAGCGTGTCGGGTTCGCCTCGTCGTCGACCGTCTCCCGATAGAAATCAGCGACGTCGGCGCCGACGTTCGTCACCGTCCACGCCACGTCAGGCGTGAAGCCGATGATCACTTCCGGCGAGCCCGGAATGGTCACCCCATATACGTCGAGCGAATCGGCGATGACGATGTGTGTCTCGTACCAGATCGACGGCAACGTCAACTCGAGATGCGGGTCGCCGGCGAGCAGCGCGTGACCCCCTGCCGTGCGCTCGGGGGCAACCGCCCAGTTGTTGCTGCCAAGCACGACGTCGCTCGCCGGGTCGTGGCGTTCGGGGAACCAGTTCCGCAGCGCCGCGATCTCGCGCGCGAAGGCCGAGGCCGCGGAATCCGGACGGCCGGGCGGCGGGAGCCTGACGAGCGCGGGGATCGCACGATTCGTCGTCGGCTGGATCGGTTCCTGAATGGGCGCCGCGACGGCGAACAACGCGTCGGCTGCCTCCGCTCCCACCAGCGCGCGGACCGCGAGCAGATCGAATTCGATCGGATCGTAGGCGAGGGTGAGCCCCATTCGCTTGAACAGGTGCAGCGAGTTCACTGCCTCCCACCTCGCCGGCGCGCGCCCGAGGAGGCGATACTCCACCGGAATGTTGCGCGGCGCGAGCGGGTCGATCCACGCGTTGACACCGGCGGCGAACGCGTCGATCGCGGCGCGCGATTCCGCCGACAGCGCGCCCAGCTGCGCTTCGGCCGACCGCGGCATGCCTAACCGTCGCGCCGACCGATCGGCCTCGACCGCGGCCGCACCGACCAGTTCGGTCAGGGTGCCGGCCGCCGCCCGCGTCTGCAGCTCCAGTTGGAACAGCCGGTCGCGAGCGACCACGTAGCCGAGTGCGCGGTAGGCGTCGCCGCGGTTGCGGGCGTAGATGTGCGGCACACCCCGATCATCCACGTTGACCGTGACCGAATCGGTGAGCCCCGGAATCGTCGCCGTCGTCTCACCACCGCGCGCGGGGATCGCCGCGGCCCACACGCCGTGCGCGGGGTCTAGGAGGGCGCCCAGCGGCGGCACCGGGCCGACGGGACGCACCGCGGCGTAGGTCAGCGCCGCGAGGGTCGCCGCCGCCGTGGAGAACGAGAGGACGCGCATGAGTGGAGGCTGTGGGAGGGCAGGACCCGTACGGTATCAGTGCCGAAGGTCGCCCGCCAGCGCCGCGCGACCCTATCTTGTGGAAGACCGTACCCCAACCCGCTCGATATGAACCGACGGAACCTTCTCCTCTACGCCATCGCCACCGTCGTCGCGCTTGTCTGTGCTCGACTCGGCTTCTGGCAGCTCGAGCGCATGCGGCAGCAGAGCGCGCACAACACGCTGGTCACCGCGCGCATGGGCGCGGCCCCGGTCGAGCCGTCGCAACTGCCAGGCGATAGCGCGGCGCGGCACTTTACCCGCGTGCGTGCCGTCGGAACGTTCGAGCCCAGTGGGGAGTGGGTCCTGGCCAATCGGGGGCGCAGCGGCTCCCCGGGCGTCAACTTCCTGACGCCGCTCCGCACCGACGACGGACGAGTGATCATCGTCAATCGCGGCTGGGCCTACGCGCCCGACGGCAGCACGGTCGATCGGCCGCGGTGGCGCGAGTCGGGGCGGGCGGTCGTCGTCGGGTATGTCGCGGAGTTCGCCGACGAGAACGAGGGGCCGCGCGATCTCGCCGACGAGCGATTGCTGCGCCGCGCGCGGCGCTCCCCCTTCGCCACCGCCGAACCCGACATCGCGCCGTACTACCTGGTCGCGCTCGAGGTGCTCACCGAGCAGACCCGCTCGCCGGGTGCACTGGCCGACAGCACGCCGGTGCGCCTCGAGCCACCGACGCTCGACGCGGGACCGCATCTGAGCTACGCCGTCCAGTGGTTCCTCTTCGGCGCGATCGCGTTCGGCGGGGCGATCCTGCTTGGCCGCCATCAACAGCGCGGCGCGAAGTCGTCCCATGGCGGCGCTCCACCGCTACGCGACGACGGTCCGACCGTCGCCTGACGATCACCACGAGATGATCAACGCCTGACGATCACCGCCTGACGCCGCCGTCCCCGCGAATCACCCGGCCAGCAGGTTGCCGAGCAGCAGCAGCGCGACGCCGAAGTAAATGATCAGCCCCGTCACGTCGACGAGCGTGGCGACGAACGGCGCCGATGCCGACGCCGGATCGAGTCGCAGCTTCCGCAGCAGGAAGGGAAGCATCGATCCGGTGAGCGAGCCGAAGGTCACCACCCCGAGCAGCGCCAGCCCGATCGTCAGCGCGACACGGAGATAGTTGTCCGTGTAGTCGTACCACCCCGCCTGGTGCCATACGACGATCCGCGCGAAGCCGAGCACGCCGAGCACGGCGCCCAGCGCCAGCCCTGAAATCAGCTCGCGGCGGGCCACCCGCGCCCAGTCGCGCAGGCTCACCTCGTCCAGCGCCATCGCGCGGATGATCAGCGATGTCGCCTGCGAGCCGCTGTTCCCTCCCGAACTGATGATCAGCGGGATGAACAGCGCGAGAAAGGTGACCTGCGCCAGCGACGCCTCGAAGTGGCCGATCACCGTCGCCGTGATCAGCGAGCCGAAGAAGAGCACGCACAGCCAGATCACCCGCTTCCGGAACATCTGCGGCAGCGTCATCTGCATGTACGGCTCGTCGAGCGCCTCCATGCCGCCGAGCTTCTGGACGTCCTCCGTCTGCTCTTCCTGGATCACGTCGATGACGTCGTCGACCGTGATCACGCCGAGCAGGATGCCGCGCACGTCGACCACGGGAACGGCGTAGAGATCGTACTCCGAGGTGACGCGGGCGATCTCCTGCCGCGAGGTGTTGACGTTGATCGTCACCACCTCGCTCCACGCATTCTCCCCGATCGTCGTCCCCTCCGGCGCGGCAAGCAGTTCACGCAGCGAGATCACGCCGCGCGCACGTCCCCCGAGGTCGGTGGTGTAGACGGCGTACATCGCCTCACGACGCCCCGATCGTGCGGCGACGCGCACCTGATTGAGCGCGTCCTCGACCGCCGTGTCCTCGGGAACCGAGATGAACTCGGTGGTCATCAGACCGCCGGCGGTGTCGGGATCGTAGGCGAGCAACTGCTCGGTGATCCGCCGCTCCTCGGCCGGGATCTCGGCCAGGATGTCGTCGGCGTGGGACTCGTCCATCTCGTCGAGGACGTCGGCCCGGTCATCGGGCGTCATCTCGGTGACGATCGTCGCCGCCTGGCGCGCCGTCATCGCCTCGAGCACTTCGGTGCGCAGCCCCTCGTCCAGATACTCCAGCACGTCCGCCGCGCGTTCGGGCGTGAGCACCGCGAGCAGCAACGCGACTCGCTCGCGCGGCAGCGCCTCGGCCACGTCCGCGAGATCCGCCGGATGCATTTCCTCCGTCTCGGCCGCGACGCTCCTCGGGTCCTCCTCGAGCAGGGCGAGAAGATCCGGGGCCAGCAATGCCGCGACCGGTCGGTCAGTGCGTTCGTATGCGTCCATGACTGCTGCGCTCGGACGGCGCCCGGAAGGGGGGCGCACGACGGTGACGGGACCCGGAGGGGCGGCGCGCGGGAGAGCTCCGCGCGCCGGCGGCGACCGGCAAGTTAGACCCGGAGCCGGCGTGGGTTCAAGCTGGGGACTCGGGCTGTCCCCGCGGACTCGCCTTACAGCACCGGCAGCCCGCGCCGCTGCTCGTAAAGGGCGCGTACCGCGTAGCCCGCGAGCGCCACCGCCGCACGCACCGACGCATCGGAGGCACGACCGTCGTGATCGATCGTGGCCCGCCCCCGTTCCACGTCGGCCGCGATGATCCCCTCGACCCCAGCCAGCGCGGTGAACACCGCGCGAACGCAGTGCACCGTCTGCATGCCGTCGATCTCGACGATGAGCCGGGAGCGTGCGGGTGAGGCCATGCGGTGCAAGCTACCATCCGCGCGCGTTGGATGTCCGACGCGGGCGGTCCGGCCGCGCGGATGATGCCTGCCTCCGCTACCTTGCCAGCCGTCCGCTCGCGTGTCCTCGCACCCCATCGCGTCATGTCGACTCCCGTTGCGTTCCTCGGCCTCGGCGCCATCGGCCGTCCCATGGCGCGGCACCTCGCGCGCGAACCGTTCGCCCTCACGGTCTGGAATCGCACTGCCGCAACAGCCGCGAACTTTGCGGCGGAGCACGCGGGCGTGCGGCAGGCCACGTCGCCAGCCAATGCCGCACGCGGCGCCGCGGTCGTCGTCACCTGCCTGCCGACCTCGGCCGAAGTCGCGGCGCTGCTCGACGGCGACGACGGGCTGCTGGCGGCGCTGGAGCCGGGTGCCACGCTCGTCGACTGCACCTCGGGCGATCCCGCCACCTCGCGCCGGGTCGCGGAGCGCCTGGCGGCACGGGGTGTCGACTTCCTCGATGCGCCCGTCAGCGGCGGCACGTCAGGCGCCGAACGCGGCGCGCTGACCGTGATGGTCGGCGGCGACGGTGCAGTGCTCGAGCGCGTGCGCCTCGTGCTCGCCGCGTTCGGCGAGCGGATCGTCCACTGCGGCACGATCGGCGCGGGCGATGCGGTCAAGGCCGTCAACAACGCGCTGCTCGCCGTCAATCTGTGGGCGGCCGGCGAGGGGCTGGCCGCTCTCACCGCCGCCGGCGTCGATCCCGCACTCGCGCTGGACGTCATCAATGGGTCGAGCGGTCGCTCCAATGTGACGCAGACACTGATTCCCGAGCGCGTGCTGACGCGCGCCTTCCCGCGCACCTTCCGACTCGCGCTGCTCGACAAGGACCTCGGCATCGCCGCCGGCATCGCCCGCGATGCGCGCGTGCCCTCACCTTTGCTGCAGCACGCGGCCGAACTTTGGCACATCGCGCGGCAGCACCTCGGCGAGGAGGCCGATCACGTTGAGGTCGTGCGCCTGATCGAGGAATGGGCGGGCGTGACGATCGCACCATCCTCCACCGCCTGACGACTGCCGCGCTGCGCGTGCCGACGTTCTTCCATGCCCCAGCCCACCGAGCGATGACCAGCACCGATTCGATGACCGATCTCCTCACCGAACGCCTCCGCGCCGCGTTTCCCGCGCTCGAGCGGCGTCACAACGGCCACACGGTCGCCTACTTCGACGGGCCTGGGGGCACGCAGGTCCCGCGACCGGTGGCCGAGGCGATGACCGACTACCTGTATCACCACAACGCGAACACGCACTGGGTCTACCCCACCAGCGTCGAGACGGACGCGATCATCACCGGCGCGCGTGAGGCGCTGGCCGACTTCCTTGGCGCGGCGCCTGACGAGATCGCGTTCGGCCAGAACATGACGACGCTGCTCTTCCACCTGTCGCGCGCCCTCGGCCGTGGCTGGGGGCCGGAGGACGAGATCGTCGTCACCGATCTCGATCATCGGGCGAACGTGGACCCGTGGCTGGCGCTGGCAACGGAACGCGGCGTGCGCATCCGCCGCGTCGGAGTCGACGTCGACACCGGCCGCCTCGACTGGGCGGATCTGGAGGCTGCACTCGCCGCCCGCCCGCGCCTGTTGGCCATCGGCGCGGCGTCCAATGCACTCGGCACGATCACCGATGTCGCCGCCGCCGCCCGTTTGGCCCGGGATGCCGGTGCGCTCGTCTTCGTCGACGCGGTGCATTACGCGCCGCACGCCCTCGTCGACGTCCGGGCGATCGACTGTGACTTCCTCGCCTGCAGCGCCTACAAGTTCTACGGCCCGCACATCGGGATTCTCTACGGGCGCCGCGAACGCCTCGCCGCGCTCGACGTCCCCAAGCTCGCTCCCTCGCCCAACACCGTCCCCGAGCGGCTCGAGACCGGCACCCAGAGCCACGAGTCGATGGCCGGCGCGGCCGCCGCCGTCGACTTCCTCGCCTCGTTCGGTACCGGCGACACGCGCCGCGAACGCCTCACGACTGCCTTCGCCGTCCTGCACGAGCGTGCCGAACGCCTGCTCCACCGGCTCTGGTCCGGCCTTGCCACCATCGACGGCGTCACGACGTTCGGCCCGCAGCCCGGAACCCCGCGCACCCCCACCGTCGCCTTCGCTGTTCGCGGGATGCCCTCGGAAGACGTGGCCAGGCGCCTCGCCGACCAGGGGGTCTTCGTCTCCAACGGCGACTTCTACGCGAGCACCATCGTCGACCTCCTCGGCTACGCCGATGAGGGCCTGGTCCGTGCAGGCTGTGCTTGCTACACGACGGAGGAGGAAGTCGATCGCCTCATCGCGGGCGTGCGGAACATCGTTAGGGCTCGAGCGACGGTGGGGTGAACGGTGGCTCTGGGCACCGACCTATGACTGTGAACCGTTGTCCTTAAGCTCACAGCCCACATCCGCCCCGTCATTTCTTCCGCGTCACCGTCTCGCCCTTCTCGATCGCGCCGAGGAACAGCTCGTACTTCGAGCCCGGATGCCAGAGCACCCAGCCGTCGTAGCCGCTCTCGTAGGTCGCCTGGATCTGGGCGCGGACTTCGGCGGCGCCGTAGGGCGGCTGTCCGAGGGAAAACGCCTGGAGATAGGGACGCACGCGCTCGCCCGAGAGGCCTAACGCCTCCATACGCTCGCGGGCGCGCGTGATCGCCGTCCTGACAATCGGTCCCGGTTCCGCGTTGGGGCGCCGGATGTTGAACGAGCCCGGCGGATAGTGCGATGGATAGACCATCGGCAGGAGCACGTCGGTCACCGGCGCCATCCGCTCCCAGTGCTGGGCGATTTCCAGCGGACCTTCAACGGTCGTCGTCAGGCCGAACACGTCGGCCGTGCTCCGCACGCCGAGCGCGGTCATTCGCTGCTGCGCCTCGCGGAGGAAGGCCGTGATCGCGTCTGGCTTGGATACGCCGTTCGCGTTCGGGAACACCTGCGCCGCCAGTCGCTTGTACGGCTCCGGGAAGCGGATGTAGTCGAACTGGACCTCGCCAAAGCCGAGCCTGACGAGTTCTTCCGCCACCTTGAGGTTGTACTCGCGGATCGGGGCGCTGTACGGGCTCACCCACGGCAGCCCCTTATCGTCGCGCCAGACGCCGCCCGCTGCGGTGCGGATCGTCTCCGATGGATTGAGTCGCGCGGCGACCGAGTCCTTGAACACGACGATGCGCGCGATCGGCAGGATGTCATGCGCCCATAACGTGTCGAGCAGCGCTTCGAGGCGCGGCACCGCGCCGGAGTTCCCGGCCATGCGCGCGACGGTGGAGTCTTCCGAGCGGTAGTTGAGCCCGAACTCGTCCTTCATGTCGATGACGAGCGCGTTGATCTCCGTCTGATCGGCGAGTTCGATCAGCGCGTTCATTCGGTTGCGGCTCTGGGCCGCCCAGCGATTCACGTAGAGCGCCCGCACGATCGCGTTCGGATCGCGCAGATCGTCGCGGCGCGCTACGCCGCGCGTCGTCGCCACCGTACCGCTGTCGGCGGTCGCGACGGTCGAGTCCGTCCGTGCCGGTCCGGCGGCCGCCGCCGTGCTGTCCGGGGCGACGTTGTCGGGGGTGTCGGCGCCGCCGCTCGAGCAGGCAGCGAATGCCGCGGTCGCGATCAGGGCGGCGAGAGCGCTCGTGCGGCGAAGGAGCCGGAGAGCGGGCGGATGGGAGAGACGGGGCATGCCGCGGGTGCTTCGAGGGGAAACAGATGAGTGAGTGCGGGCAAATCTAACCGGCGCCGGCCGGGCCGCCCGCTCGGCGAATGCTATATTTCGCCGCATGCATCCCGCTCTCGTCGTCCTCCGCGCCACCGCCCCGCGGTCCGTGCGCGCGCGCGCGCTCCGCGCCGGTGTCGTGGCGGCCGCGCTGCTCGTCCTCGTCGGCTGTGACAGCGCGGCGCCGCGTGAGGTGGAACGTGGGACGCAGACCAGCGTCGTCCCGACGCCCGATGCCGAGTTCGTGATCAGCGCGGGAGATTCCACCTTCTGGGTGCGCAGCGGGCCCAACGGCGTGGCCGTGCGCGGGTCGCCGATCCTGCTCGCCCGGCTGGATGGCCGCTTCTACGAGCTCTATGTCACCGATGACGACCGCTCGTTCCGCGACGCGGTGTTCGTCGGCCAGCAGCTCTGGAAGCGGGACGTCGTGAGCAACGACTCCTCGCTCGTCTGGGCCGACACCACCGTGCCGGCGTTCGCTGACGCCTGGGCGGCCGCGAACCCCGGCGACCGCCCCCTCGCGCCCGGTGAGCCCGAGAGCGCGGACCCGATGGCCAGCGCGATCACCGAGCTCACCGTGCTCGACGTGGTCGGGCCGTATCTCTCCCTCGAGTGGTTCGCCGACGTCCATCCGCTCGCCGGCGCGACGTGGCATCGACTCCGCCGGGAGGTGCTCGATCTGCGCACCGGCCGGTCGGTACCGCTCGCTGAACTGCTCGGCGCGCGCGTGGCGGACGAGCTCGCTGCGGCCGGTGGCCGCGAATTCGCCCGACGCGCTGACTCAATCGCCGCGACGGCGGAAGATGATCAGTCCTCCGGCACGTTCGCCTTCGATGCGACCAGCTTCGCCCTCGGCGTGGAGGCCGGGCGTCCATCAATCGCGTTCCTCGCGCCGGCTATCGGCGACGCCGCCGGCGATGCCGGTGGGCTGCCGCTCGATCCGTTCCCGGTCGTCGCTCCGTCCTGGTGGGCGACGGCCCGGATCGACCGCGCCGAGCCGGGTGGTACCGCGTTCGAGGACCGGTGGCGCGCGCACCCGGGCGTGCAACTCGTCGCTCGCTATGACTCGATCGACGGGCACGCGCAGCTCGCGCTGCTGACCACCCCGACGCGTTCGGGCTCGAGTGCAGGTCAGGCGGTCGCCGCCGCCGACGCCCCCGCCCGGGTGTGGCCGCTGGTGCGCGTCACGCCTCCGCTGCTTCGCGTCTACTGGCTCGACGAGCCCGCCGTCACGCCAGCGGTTCGCCGCGCGCTCGCCCGCGCGTTCGACGAGGCCGATCGGTACGAGAGCGATCGGCCCTTCCCCAGCTTCCCCGGTCGGCTGGCTCTTGCGCCGGCCTTGCCGCGCCTCACGCCGGCCCGCCTGAACTGACCGGGGTCGCGATCCCCGCGCTCAACGTTCACGGGGTACGCGGTGCGCGCTCGCGCATCAGCCCTTCCTGGGCCACGCTCGCGACAAGCTGGCCATCGCTGGTGTAGACCGAACCGCGCGTGAAGCCGCGCGCGCCCGCGGCCACCGGGCTGTCCATCACGTAGAGCAGCCACTCGTCCGCGCGGAAGGCACGGTGGAACCAGAGCGCATGGTCGAGCGAGGCGATCTGTAGCCCCGGCGTCCGCAGCGAGATCCCATGCGGCAGGAGCGCCGTCGGCAAAAGTTGGTGATCCGAGGCGTAAGCGAGCACCGCCTGATGCACCAGCGGATCGTCAGGCAGCGTGCCCAGCGCCCGCAGCCAGATCTGCCGCTCCGGGCGGTGATTCCCCGGCGTGAACTCGTCGACCGGCGCAACGGGGCGGAAATCGATCGGACGGTCCTGCGTCAACACGGGGCGTAGCGACGCCGGGATCTGCTCGGCGCGCTCGCGCACCAGCATCAGCTCGGGCGCGAGTGACTCCGGCTCGGGCACGGGCGGCATCGGCGCCTGATGCTCGCGCCCGCTCTCGCTCACGTGGAACGACGCGGACAGATTGAAGATCGCCCGCCCGTGCTGGATCGCCGTCACGCGCCGCGTCGTGAAGCTCCCACCGTCACGCAGACGATCGACGAAGTAGACGATCGGCGCCGCGAGGTCGCCGGGGAGAATGAAGTAGCCGTGCAGCGAGTGCGCCTCACGCGGCTCGTCGACCGTGCGCCGAGCCGCGACCAGCGCCTGCGCCATCACCTGACCCCCGAAGACGCGTTGCGTGCCGACATCGCGATTCTGGCCGCGATAGATGTTCTCCTCGAGCGGCTCGAGGTCGAGGATCGCGAGGAGCTCTCCGATGGGCATCGGCTTGTCGATGGGCATCTTGGTATGGTGGGCGGCAGGCGGGTGGGGTGGCGACGCATACCGCATGGCGATGCGCTCCGAATGTTACGGGGTGGGGTCTGTGGGTGACATCCCGACGCTCCCGATCTCGCAAACTGTCGACGCTACTTCTTCGGCTGCACGGCATTTGCGCGACAAACTGCCGAACGCGCCGTGAGCTCCGCTCCCCCTTCCGCATGGCCTCATGGAGCACTGGCTCGATCGCGGGCGTTCTCCCGTCGATCGACGCCCCGCTCGCCGCCATCGCCGGCGATCAGCCGCTCCCCCCTGGCGATCCCGACCACTCGGGTGCGTGATTACGAGCGAGCCGCACGACCACCCGGCTGGCGGTCCGCCCGCCGCCGCCCCCATTTCCGTTTCGTGCCCAGGATCCGCCGATGGAGTTCCGCGCCCCCGATGGTACGCTCTGGACGGTGCAGGTCCGCACGCCGAGTGCGAGCCACGCCATGATCGTCTTCGAGCACCCCAGCGACGCCACCTCCCGCATCAATCGCTACGCCTGGTACCAGTACGGCGGACCGGAAGCGCGCGACGTGAGTGGTCGGCTCGGAACCCGCCAGGTCATGGACGCGCTCACCGCCGATGACATCGCCCGGCTCTTTCGGGTCTCGATGCCGATCACGACGCATCGCGCGATGGATGCCGGCTTCGCTGGCGTCGATCCGGCTGCACTGGCCGGCGCCAACGGTGCGACCGGGATTATTGGCCCCAACGCGGCGGTGACGGCCGGCGGCCGGAGCCAGGGGCTCGCAGGGCTGTTCAGCCAGTCGCCCGCCACGGGCACTGACGAGTAGGGAGCGCGCGGCCCTCCGGTCAGCGTCCGTCGTCGATCGCTACGCCGTTCGGGACCGCGGCGTCGGCCGATTCCGCCGCGTCGGCGGCGTAGGCGATCTTCACCGCCATTCCGTCCCGCGCGATCCAGCTTCGCGGCAGCACGGCGCGCGCCTCCCGCTCCAGGTCGCTCGCGTCGCGCGAATACCGCGCCGAGATGTGGGTGAGGAAGAGACGATCCACCTGCGCCGCGCGGGCGACCATCGCGGCCTCGCGAGCCGTGGAGTGTCCCGTTTCGGCCGCGCGCGCCGATTCTTCCTCGGCGAACGTCGCCTCATGCACCAGGACGTCGGCACCGGCCGCTTCGTCGACCGTCGTCGCGGACGGGCGTGTGTCGCCCGTGATCACGATCTTGCGTCCCGGCCGCTTCTCCCCGACGAGCTCCGCCGGCTCGACGATGCGGCCATCGGGGAGCGTAACGCTCAAGCCGCGGTGGATCTGCCCCCAGAGCGGACCTTCGGGAATTCCCATTGCGCGCGCGAGGTCGGGATTGAACCGGCCCAACCGGTCGTACTCGACCAGCGTGAAGCCGAGCGAGGGAGTGCCGCGATGATCGGTGGCGAAGGCGCGAATCTCGTAGTCGCGTCGCTTCACCGCATCGCCGGCGGCCATTTCGGCGATTTCGAGCGGGTAGCCGAGTCGGTCGCCGCCGCCCGCGAAGATGTGCTGCTTGAGAATCCGCGTCGCACCCGTGGGGCCCCAGAGCCGCAGCGGCGTCGTGCGCCCGCCGAGCTGGAACGTGCGCACCAGCCCGACGACCCCGACCACGTGATCGGTGTGGAAGTGGGTGAAGAAGATGTCGTCGAGCGCGAACGTGACGCCGTAGCGCATCATCTGGCGCTGCGTCCCTTCGCCGCAGTCGAACAGGTGTGTCTCGCCCTCGCGGGTGACGGCGAGGGAGCAGACGTTGCGCTCGACCGTCGGCCGGGAGGCCGCCGTGCCGAGAAATTGGAGGCTGAGGGACATGGCGAATAATAGACGCGCCGGAGGCGTGGCCGCGCGCCGGCGGTGATGTGCGTCCCGTCACCGCGCGTCGTCGGATGGTGCGACGACATCGTGACGCGACCCCCCCGTCCACCGTCCTCTCCACGTGCGATCACTCACTGCCGCCCCCACCGCCGACTGGCTCCCCCTGGAGCGCGCGCTCCAGGCCGAACTCGGCCAGCAGGGCGCCGCGTACCGCGATGCGTTCCAGTTCATCGGCCACGTCCGCGGCCCCGACGACATCGGTGAACTGCGCCTGTACCGCCACACGAGCACGCGTCGCTATCTGGTGCTGGATGGCGCCGCGCGCAGCTATCGGTACCATGCCCCCTCGGCGACCTACGGGCCGACGGAGCTCGGCGCGGCACTGGAAGCGGCACTCGGCGTCCAGCTCCGCTGATCGTCATGTAGCGCTGGTGGTGCGGAACGCATAACGACAGGCTGGTCGGACGTTTCGGGACGGGTGAAACATCAGGCCCGAACGCGCGCTCGCGTCATCTTCAGCGCGTGACTCGGAACCCGCCCGCACTGTTCGGCCCGGCACGCCTTCTGCCGCAGTTATCCCGGTTTCCCACCGCCTGGAGACTGCATGAGCGAATCCGCGAGCCCGGGCCGCGACGAGGCCCCGCGCCAGTCCGACCGATATCCCGAGACGCCGCTTCCCGCGCAGCATCAGGACGCGCCGGGGCTCGAATCGCGCCTTACCCCGCGCCCCAACTACGAGGCCCCGGCCTATCGTGAGGCTGGAAAGCTCACGGGGAAGGTCGCACTCGTCACCGGCGGCGATTCCGGGATCGGACGCGCCGTTGCGCTGCTCTACGCGCGTGAGGGCGCGAACGTCGCCATCGTCTATCTCCCCGAGGAGGAGAGCGACGCTCAGGAGACACAGGCCGCCGTGGAGGGCACGGGGCGCGAGGTGCTGCTCCTCCCGGGCGATGTCGGCGACGCCGGCTTCTGCCGCGAGGCCGTCGAGCGGACCGTCCGCACCTTCGGCCGGCTCGATGTGCTCGTGAACAACGCCGCCGAACAGCACAACGTGAAGGAGATCGAAGACCTCAGCGAGGAGCAGTTCGAGCGGACCTTTCGCACGAACATCTTCGGCTACTTCTACATGGCGAAAGCCGCCATTCCGCATCTGCTTCCGGGATCGGCGATCATCAACACCGGCTCGATCACTGGACTCGAAGGCAGCAAGGATCTGCTGGACTACTCCGCCACCAAGGGCGCAATCCACGCGTTCACGAAATCCCTTGCTCAAAACCTCGTCGAGCGGGAGATTCGGGTGAACTGCGTGGCGCCGGGTCCGGTTTGGACGCCGCTGAATCCGGTGGCCAAGCCCGCCGAGGAAGTCGCGGAGCACGGGGGCGGTACGCCGATGAAGCGGCCGGCGCAGCCCGAGGAGATTGCGCCCGCGTATGTCTTCTTCGCCTCGGACGCCGACTCGAGCTACATCACGGGCGAGGTGCTCACACTCCTCGGCGGAGAGACGCGGGCGGGATAGGCCCCGCACGAGCGGAGGCACCACGCCGGCGACGCGGCACCACGCCGCGATCCCGGCGCAACCCGTCGGCCATACCGACGGCGCACGACGAGGTCTGCCGTGCAGTCCGAAGCGGGACCGCACGTGTCGGGTCGCCCGGCGACCCGAGATGGAGGTTGAACATCAGGGAGGACCGAAGATGCGTGATTCAGGAAAGAGCCGTCGAGGCTTTGCCTCGATGGACCCGGATCGCCAGCGAGAGATCGCCAGCAAGGGTGGTCGAGCGGCCCATGCCAAGGGTACGGCGCACGAGTGGACCGCAGAGGAAGCTCGCAACGCCGGCCGGAAGGGCGGTGAAGCGGTGAGCCAGGACCGCGAACACATGGCGGCGATCGGTCGGGAAGGGGGTGAAGCCCGCGGCGCCGGAGCGCGTGCCCGGCGGGGCGAGACCGAGCCCACGCGCTCGAGCGAGCGGGAGATGCGCTTCTCGGTCGAGCGGGACGGCATGGGCTCCATTCGCCGCCCCGCCTCCGACAGCCGGCTTCGTCGCGGCTCGTCCGAAAGCGACGAGGCGCGGGCCTAGCGACCACGCGCGCGCGCCGGATGCACGGCGCAGCTAGCCGACGGGCATGGATCGACGCGTATCTGGCGTCGCCCCGTGCCCGTCGTGCATGCAACCCGGGCGCGGCGGCGGCCTGAGCGACCGAGCCGCCGCGGGGTCTACTGCTGCATCGCGACCTGGTGCTCCCGCGGCGTGACCGGCGTCGGGCCCCGCGCTCCGGTCGCGGGTTCGACCCGGCCGAGGATCCCCTCGTGTACCCCGACGTCGATGTTGCCGCCGCTGACCGTCAATACGGCGGGGGTGGAGAGGAAGGAGATCTTCCCCTGCAGCAGCGCCGCCACGGCGACCGCCCCGGCGCCTTCGGCCACCACGCGCTCCTCGTGAGCGAGCCAGGCAATCGTGCGCGCCAGCTCCTCCTCGGTCACGATCGCCATCGCGTCGAGGGCGTGGCGACCGATCTGCAACGCCTCCTCGTCGATCTGCCCGGCGAGTCCGTCGGCAAGCGTCGGTACGGAGGGGATCTCGACCAACCGGCCGGCATCGAGCGAGCGGGACATGGCCGCCGTCGCCTCGCTCTGCGCGCCGACGATCCGCACGCCCGGCGCGACGGCGCGCAGGAAGGTCCCCATCCCGCCGAGCAGGCCGCCACCACCGACGCACACGACGACGCTCGCGACGTCGGGTAGATCCTCGACGATCTCCAGCGCCACGGTGCCCTGGCCGGCCAGGAGTGAATCGCCGAGGCACGGATTGATGAACCGCGTCCCGTGTTCGGCCGCGTACCGCTTGGCCAGGACCATCGCGGCGTCGTAGTCGGCGGCCGAATCGTCGACCCGGGCGCCCAGGGCGGCGATGCCGTCCTTCTTCACCTGTGGGGCCGTGCGGGGGACGAACAGAACGGCCGGCGCCTTCCAGTGACGGGCCGCATAGGCCACACCGAGCCCGTGATTGCCCGCCGAAGAGGCGACGACGCCGCGCGCGCGCACCTCCGCCGGGAGCGTCGCCAGCGTGTTGGCGGCACCGCGCAGCTTGAACGAGCCGGTGATCTGCTCGTTTTCGAGCTTCAGGTAGACGTCACCGCCGGCAAGATCACTCAGCGCCTCGGACCGGCGGAGCGGGGTACGCCTGACGATCCCGCGGATGCGGCGTGCGGCGAGAAAGACGTCGATCGGCAGCAGGTCGAGAAACATGGCACGAGAGTACGGGAAGCGACCCTGAGCGACAAGGGGACGTGCGGACAGGCGAAACGTTGCGTGTCGCGGGCACCCCGGAGCAAAAAACATCTGGTCGAGCGATAGTTCCCGCCGGCGCGATCCAAGGCGCCAAACAGCCGAGCCCGGTATGGCACGCGCTACAGGGCCAGGGTCAGTGGAACGTCGTCGCGTCCCCAGCGCGCTACATATGGATCCAGATCGAACTTCTTCCAAGCGCGGGCAAGCGAGATCGGCCGAATCTTGCCGAGGATCGGGCGCTCCTGAAAGGGCCGATCGAACTTGCCGAAGCACCAGAGGATATTGGTATACGAGTTGGGATCGCGTCCGTCCAGCGCCCACCGGTCGTTGAGGGTGATGAGGGCGGCCAGCGCGTCGTCGGCGTCGCGCGTCCAGAGCAGCACGCTCTTCCCCCAGATCTGACGCATGGTGTTGTGCAGCTGGCCTGACGAGACCAGCTCCTGTTGTGCCGCGTTCCAGAGGCGGTCGTGCGTTTCGCCTCGCTCCAGCTGCCCGACCGTGTAGAGATGCTCGCGCAGATCCGACCGGTGCGCCTCCAGCGACTCCCGCGCCCACGCCGGCAGGGCGCGAAGTGTCTGATGATCGGGGTTGCGCAGGCAGTAGTTGAGCGCGAGCTCGCGCCAGGTGCACGCCTCGTCGAGGTAGGCCTCCGCCTGATCGGCCGGTCCGCGCTCGAGCACCGCCCGCGCGAGCTCCGCCGACCCGAGATGGCCGAAATGCAGATATGGCGACAGACGGCTGGAGCCGTCGTCGTCGGCCGGCTCGCGTCGCCGCGTGCTGTACGCGCCGAACCCGGTGTCGAGAAAATGGGCCAGCCGCGCCAGCGCCGCCGCTCGCCCGGGCACGAGCGGTGCCGGCGGCACCGTGTGGTCGATCTCGCAGGCGGCGATCTCCGCGGTCAGGTCGGCGCTGTCGAGCGCGATCGGCGCGATCCCGGCTTCGTCGCCTAACGCGCGCCAGGCCGGCGCGGGGAGCGGGATGCGGCCGCCGCGCGTTTCGACGGGCTCGAGGAAGTGCGCGCGCACGCGGGCGAGCTTTGGGCGGATCGTTCGGGCCGCGTACTCCTCCTTCGGGAAGAGCGAGGCGGGGACGATGCCGAAGCCGTCGACTTTCACCACCCGAACGGGCAGACGCGCCGCCAGTCGCGCCGTCCGCTCGCGAACGCCGGCGGTTGGGTAGAGGTCGGTGACGACCAGCGCGGCGCGGCCAGCGATCCGATCGACGACCCGCCGGTCGTCCGATCGGCGCCGGCGGAGCACGAACTGGTAGTGTACGCCGAGCTCCGCGGCGCGGGCGGCCGTTTCGCGCGCCCCGTGCAGCACAAAGTGGTGGATCCGGTCCGACGCATACGGGTAGGTCGGGTCCAACCCCTGATGCACGACCAGCGGCTTGCCGAGGCGGTCGGCCTCGCGCACGGCGTAGCGGAACGCCCAGTTGTCGTCGAGCCGGTGACACGCCTGCATCCAGTACAGGACGAAGTCGCCGTCGCCCCGGTCGGGACGGCCATTGACCTCGACCAGACGTGCGGCGAGCTGGTCGGTGGCGTACGCCGAATCGAGTGAGTGCACGTCGCTCCAACGGCTGGTGGAAGTGCGCTGGTTCCCGTGCGTCGTGCGCGTGAACTCCCTTGACTTTGGAGCTTGAGTCGCTAGGTTGGACGAAGTGTGCCGCGGGAGCGTGTTACGCTTCCCGTGGCGATTCGTCTTGCATCGAGTGCGACGGTGCGGGGGGTTCTCCCGCCGAGCGCTCGGCGCTCAGGCGGGGCTGTAGCTCAGTTGGGAGAGCGCTGCAATCGCACTGCAGAGGTCAGGGGTTCGATTCCCCTCAGCTCCATCATAGATTTCGCACCACACAGATTTTCAGAGGCTCGCCATTCGGTAGACGCCCGCCGGTCGGTCGGTAGGACGTAGAGTTCCAATGGCGGTTGTGCAGGGCCCTACCACAAGCGGGTCCTCTGAGAAACTCCAGACGCTGGGAAGGGACGCCTTCCTGGCGTTTTTTGCGTTCTGGAGCGACGGCGATCGGTGCCCGCGCATTCTCTCTCCGCGCACCTGGTCCGAAGCCACCCGTCGAACCTCGCGGAGACATCGCTCAGGTCGCGTGCGAGAGGGAGGTGACCGTCCGAAGTGCGGCACGAATCACGGGATCCGGGCCGTCAGCTTCGTGCGGTGCTCCCGTGACGACTGTCGGCGGTACGATCATCTCACTGCTCGTCCGCGTGCAGGCCAGCACGGAAGGATCGGTCTGGCGTTGAACGCCTGACCGCGACCAATCCCCGCGCCCCTTGGGGGGCGCACGCCTCGTCCGGCTCGTCAGGCGGGATCGGGCTCAGCGCAGCATCGCCGTGACGTCGTCCTCCATCGAGCGGAACAGCTCCGACAGCCAGCGGTTCTCTTCGGCCTCGACCTTGCCGGCGAAGTCGCTCATCGCCGTGGAGCTCAGATTGCCGATCCAGCGCACGATCGTGCTCTCCTCGACAGTCGCACTGACGCGCCGGGCGATCAGCGTCTGCCCGACGCCATCGCCGACGGCGGAGATGCGCATCGTCGTGCCCTCGCCAGCGAACGGGCGGCGCAGCGATGACTGGATGAGTCGATTGACGGCGAGCGGGAAATCCCACTTGGGTTCCTGCCGAAACCGGAACAGCCAGCCGCGCTCGCGCGGCGTGTCGAGCAGCGTGAGATCGCCGCGGAGGCGCCTGACGCCGACCCCGAACACCGATACCTTCGCCTGAACGTCGGCCTCGACGACGAGCTGCCGCGGCATCGGGCGGCCGCTGCCGTCGAGCGCCATCAGGCGTCCGTCGCGCGTGCGGAGGCGGAAGGTATAGACGTCATCGCGGAGCGAGGCCTCGAACCAGCGCGTTCCCGTACCATCGCCGAGGACGATGTCGTACTTCGCCGGACCGAAGTACTTGTCGAGATACTTGGCGAAGTTCGGATAACCCTCGCGCATGCGGGCCGCGTGCATGGTCGCGCGGAGTCGCACGATGCTGCTGCCGTCGCGCTGCGCGATCGACTGAATCGTGTCGAGCGTGAACAGCTTGCCGAGCGTGGCGGTGGTCCGCGGGAAGGCGGTCCGATAGTCGGCGCGCAGCGCGGGCTCCGTCCGCCCCTCGGCGGTGCCCATGACGGCGCGCCAGACGGCGTGCAGCTCGTCGGGAGCAACGGGGCCGGCCGCCATGTCGACGCGGGTATCCCACCGATAGACCCCGTCCGACACCGGCGTGAGGCTCATCGCATGGCGCGATTGGCCAGGCTGGGTCAGTGCACCGACCGCCGCACGATCCTCGAATACGTAGCGGTTGCTGAGCGGCCGCCCGACCACCGAGAGCGTGCGCGTGGCGCCGGAACGACTCGTCCAGACCGTGGAGTCGTCGGCGAGGCGGCTGGGGTTGAGCGCGTGGCGCGACAGCTTGTTGCGCGCGGCGTCGATGCGCGGCATCCGATGCACATTCGTAAACCGCGCGCCGAACGCCCCGAAGAAGCCCGACGCGTTGGCGCGGGCGTCGGACGGTGTTGGGCCGAACGCAGGCCCTGCTGCACGGCATCCACCGAAACCGGTGGCGACGAGCGCGAGCCCGAGCAACATCAGCCGGCGCCCGGGCCGCGTCAGGCAGCGCATATCGCGCGCGACACGTGCGCCGGGACGGCGGCGGGTCTGGACGTCTAGGGGCAAGTGCTTCTCTTTGAGCGCGTTAGAGCGGTATCGCCGGGCGCGCGCGAGCCCTCGCTCGCGGATCGCGTCGCGGGGGCAGGGGTTGACCGGCGGGGCTGGTTCGATGTAGACTACCCAGCGTACTCCGGGTGAACCGGAAAGTTCAGTTGTGATGCCCCTTGGTGTAACTGGCAACACGCCTCACTCTAGCAGCACCATCGCTGGACACCACGGTCGAAAGGCCGTGCGTGAATGCCCTCAAAGTCGGTGAACGCTTCCGGGGAGACCCGATGCCAACGCCGAGCCAAGCCCCGGAACGGTGGGGAAGGTGTAGAGACTGGATGGGGGCCACCTGACCGACATGCACCGCATGGGCGAAGGTGAAGGCACAGTCCAGCCCACGAACGCTTCTGGATCCGGGCGGCGGCGAAAGTCGAAGTGGGACGGGATGAGGAGAGTCTAGGTTCGAGCCCTAGAGGGGCAACTGATCGACAAGAGGGGCTCGCGACGATCGCTCGTCGCGAGCCCCTCTTGTCGCGTTGCGGAGTTGCGTTCCCGGGGGGGGACGGGCCACGGTGGGCCGGGGCATGCGTCCGACGGCGCCCAGCGTCACCGAAACGCCGCGTCTCGCCCTCGACATCGCCATGGCTCACCCTGCAGACTCGCCGGCTGGCGCCCACCCGAGGGCGGCCGCGGCGGAGCCGCGTCGGCACGATGCACATGTGTGGACCCGTGCGCTCCTCGTCGCGCCGTCGGCTCGGCACGCCTCGGGGCGAGATAACCCTCTCGCTCTTTCCCGTCGCCATTCTGCTCACGGTAACCTGCTTCGAGCGGCTCTGGGGCGTACTGGGCGCACTCCTCAGCGGTTCCGATCCCGGTGGCACTCTCCTGGCCGTGTGAGAACGTTTCGATCGTGCCCGGTGGATCCCCGCGCGACTGATGGACGCCGCCCCGGGCGAATGACATTCGATCGCGGCGTCAATCGCCACGGTTGGCTGGTGGCGGGGGTTGCGGGTCGGGTATGATACGAGATCGACCGGCCTGCGCCGACGGGGCGCCAAGCCGTATCACCATGAGCCGCGTGTGGAGACGAGCATGGCAGACGGGGACGACGGCAACGGCAAGGGGCCGATGAAGGGCGGAGCGGAGGGCGAGACGCCGACGCTCACGGATCGCCAGGGCCATCCGATCGCCGACAATCAGAGCAACCGAACCGTTGGCGACCGCGGTCCCACGGTGCTCGAGAACTACCACTTCCTCGAGAAGATCTCGCACTTCGACCGCGAGCGGCCGCCCGAGCGGGTGGTGCACGCGCGCGGCGCCGGTGCGCACGGTTTCTTCGAGGCCGATGGCATGGTGGGCGACGAGCCCATCGCGCGCTACACGCGGGCGAAGCTGTTTCAGGAGAAGGGCACGCGCACGCCGATGTTCGCGCGCTTCTCGACCGTCATCCACGGCAACCACTCGCCCGAGACGTTGCGCGATCCGCGCGGCTTCGCGCTGAAGTTCTACACGGAGGACGGCAACTGGGACCTGGTGGGGAACAACCTGCAGGTGTTCTTCATCCGTGATGCGATGAAGTTCCCGGATGTGGTGCACGCGTTCAAGCCGGATCCCGTGACGAACCGTCAGGACGCGCAACGGATCTTCGACTTCATCAGTCTGAGTCCGTCGGCGATGCACATGATCACCTTCCTGTTCAGCCCGTGGGGCATCCCCGCGAGCTATCGGGAGATGCGTGGCTCGGGCGTGCACGCCTACAAGTGGGTGAACGAGGCCGGCGAGCCGGTGCTGGTGAAGTACCACTTCGAGCCCACGGCCGGCGAGCGCAATCTGACGCAGGCGCAGGCCGAGGAGATCCAGGGGAAGAACTTCAATCACGCCACGCAGGATCTCTACGACGCGATCGCCGAGGGGAATTTCCCGGAGTGGGAAGTGAAGGTGCAGCTCATGGAGGACGGCGAGCATCCAGAGCTCGACTTCGATCCGCTGGACGCGACGAAGATCTGGCCGCCCGAGCAGTTCCCGCTCAAGCGCATCGGCCGCATCGTACTCGACCGCAACCCGGTCAACTACTTTGCCGAAGTCGAGCAGATCGCGTTCGGCACGGGCGTGCTGGTCGACGGCATGGACTTCTCGGACGACAAGTTGCTGCAGGGGCGCACCTTCTCGTACTCCGACACGCAGCGGTACCGGATCGGCGCGAACTACCTGCAACTGCCGATCAACCAGCCGAAGAAGGGCGTCGCGACCAACCAGCGCGACGGCCAGATGACGTACCACGTCGATGGCGTCGAGGCGGGGGGCAACCCGCACGTGAACTACGAGCCGAGCGCACATGGCAGTCCGAGCGAGGCGGCTCCGGCCGGCAAGCCGCACACCCCGTTCGTCTCGGGCAACGTCGTGCGGCAGCCGATCAGCCGGCTGAACGACTACGGCCAGGCCGGCGCGCGCTACCGCTCGTTCGAGCAGTGGGAGCGTGACGACCTGATCCTCAACCTCGTGGGTGCCCTGTCGCAGTGCGACAGCGGCATCCAGCATCGCATGGTGGGTCACTTCCTCAAGTGCGACGCGGACTATGGCCGCCGCGTCGCCGAAGGGCTGGGCATCAAGATCGACGAGATGGCTGGCGCGGGCGCCTGACGAGGCTCCGCCCGACCCGCCGCGCCTGACGGCGCGAAGTTCCGCGCCGTCAGGCAGCTACATGTCCGGCGCGGTCATTCCGGTGACCGGCGGACAGCAACGATGTTCGGCCGTCAGAAGGGCTTGTAGACCGCCATGTACGTCGCCAGCCCGACGAGCACGGGGAGCGACAGGTAGATGGGGCGGGCCAGTGACGGCCAGCGGTAGGGGAGCATCAACGCCGCGGCGACGGTCACCCAGACCGCGAGCTTCACCCAGAGCCATCCGGGGAAGAGGGCGCCGTGCAGGAAGCCGAGTCGGGCAAGCATTCCGAAGCCGCCGACGAGGATCAGCACCACGCCAAGTCCGTGCAGCCCCGCGATGAGCCCCCGGGCGGCATTCTCACGCCGAATACCGCCGTTCAGCGCGTGGATGGCGACGCCGCCGAGGGCCGACATGACGAGGGCGATGCCGACGATGTGCAGGATCTTGTAGAGCTGGTAGGGAAACATGAATCGCCGGATGAATGCGGTGAGTGTGGGGCGCGCCGGCACTCCGCCACGGCCGCGCCCGCATTGCGGGAAGGATAATCCACTGGCCGGGGGGCGGTCGGGCGGGCGCCGACGCCGGTGTTCCGCCTGCTCCATTACCTTCCGTCCGGTGACCACTCCCCCGCGCCTCGCGCCTCGAACGACGGGCCCTCGATGACCGGCGCCGACATCGGACTGTCGTATGGCCTCGCCTTCATCGCCGGGCTACTCTCGTTCCTCTCGCCATGCGTCCTGCCGCTCGCGCCGAGCTACCTGACGTTCGTCACCGGGATGTCGGTGGACGAGCTGTCGCGGGGCGATGCGCCAGCGGCGCGCCGGCAAGCGGTGACGCACGCGTTGCTCTTCGTGGTGGGGTTCGCGCTCGTGTTCACGCTGCTCGGCGCCACCGCGACTGCCCTCGGGTCGATGGCGCGCGGCGCGCTGCCGCTCATCCAGCGGGTGGGAGGCGTGGCGATCGCGGCGATGGGGCTGGTGCTGCTCGGCGTCGTGCGCATCCCCGCGCTGTCGCGGGAGCGGCGGCTGCACCTGGCGCGCCGGCCGGCCGGGCGGATCGGGACCGTGCTGGTGGGCGTGGCGTTCGGCGCGGGGTGGACGCCCTGCATCGGCCCCGTGCTGGCGTCGATCCTCCTGCTGGCGGGGATGCAGCCGTCCGTCGCCGAAGGCACGCTGCTGCTGGCGGCCTATTCCGTCGGGCTGGGCGTGCCGTTTCTGCTGCTGGCGCTCAGCTTTCACTGGGTGCTCACCCGCCTCCGTCTCGTCCGCGGACAGCTACGCTTCGTGGAGAGGATTGCCGGCGGCCTGCTCGTCGTGGTGGGCGTGCTGCTGGCGTCCGGCCAGTTCGCCCGCCTCACTGGATTCCTCGCCGGTTTCGGCCAACTGATCCCCATCCAATGACCGCAGCTCGTTCGATCGTCAGGCGGCATGCCGCCCTTCTGCGCGCCTCGGCCCGTCTGGGCGTGCTCGCGCTCACGTCCGTGCTGGTCGCCGGGTGCGACGCCGATGCGGCCTCCGCCTCCGGTGGCGCCGATCAGGGGGCAACGGCGACCGCGGCCACCGCGTCGGCCGGGCCGGCCGCGGCACCGGTGAAGGTCGTCCTGCGCGGCGTGGATGTGACCGGCATCGGCTATGACCTCGGCAGCGCGGAGGCGCGCGTGGTGGTAGTGGAATTCAGCGACTTCGGCTGCGGCTACTGCGCGAAGCATGCGCTCGAGACATTCCCGCTGCTGCAGAAGGAGTTCATCGACGCGGGTACGGTGTTCTACAAGCACGTGCCATTCGTGATGGGGATGTTCCCCAACAGCGACATGGCGGCGGCCGCGAGTGAATGCGCCGCCGATCAGGGCGAATTCTGGCGGAT
Source organism: Gemmatimonadales bacterium (assembly GCA_038324385.1). Taxonomy (GTDB): domain Bacteria; phylum Gemmatimonadota; class Gemmatimonadetes; order Gemmatimonadales; family Gemmatimonadaceae; genus JBBQHX01. The sequence continues at coordinate 25,294 of JBBQHX010000007.1, forward strand.
GCACGACCGCGTCTTCGAGGCGCAGCGGCAGTGGAAGGGGGGGAATGCGTCGGACGGCGCGGCGCTCTTCCTTCGGGTCGGGCGCGAGCTGGGGCTGGACGCTCAACCGTTTGCCAACTGCGTCGTGCGGACGCCGCACCCGCGGACGCGCCGTGCCGATGCCGCCGCCCGCCAGTTGGGCATCCGGGCGACACCGACCTTCTTCATCAACGGTGAACCGATCGAGGGCGCGCTGCCGCCGGACGTGTTTCAGCGCGTGTTGCGCAACTTCATCGAAAGCACCGCCGCCGGCGGATGATCAGCGCGCCGCGCGAGCGGCGAGGGTCCGTTCGTCGCGCAACGCGGGGAGCGTCGGCCTGACGACGTCGGCGGCCGGACTGCACGGGAGGAGGACGGTGAACACCGTACCCACCCCGGCGGTGCTCTCGACCCCAATGAAGCCGTTCGCCTGCTTGACGATGCCGTAGACCGTCGCGAGGCCGAGCCCGGTACCGGCGCTCTCGATCTTGGTGGTGAAGAACGGCTCGAAGAGGCGCTGCATGGTGGCCGGCGTCATCCCCTCGCCGGCGTCGCTCACGCGGAGCCGCACGTATCGTCCGCCGGGCGCGTCGCCGGCGTCGCCGCCTCCGGTGCGCGGCGAGCCGCCGTCGCGGAAGGCGACCCGCGCCGTCTCGACCAGCACGCGGCCGACCCGCGGCATCGCATCGCGCGCGTTGAGGGCGAGGTTCAGCACTACCTGCTCGACCTGCGCCGGATCGGCGACGACCGTCCATCCGTCGGTGTCGAGCTTCGTTTCGAGGACAATGGGGCAGGGCATGAGACGTCGCAGCATGCGCTCCATGCCGTGCACCACGTCGTCGACGACGAGGCGACGGGGCGCGATCATCTGGCGCCGGCCGAACGCCATCAGCTGCCGCGTGAGCTCCGCGGCGCGCAGCGAGGCGCGACGAATCTCCCGAACATCCTCGACGTCCGGCGTGCCCTCGGTGACGCTCTGCTCGACGAGATCGGTGTAGCCGATGATCGCCGTGAGCATGTTGTTGAAGTCGTGCGCGATGCCGCCAGCGAGGCGCCCGACGGCCTCGAGCTTCTCGGCCTGCGAGAGGCGGGTCTGCAGCCGGCGCCGTTCGGTGACGTCACGAACGTTGAGCACCACGCCGGCGATGTCGGGATCGCCGGTATGGTCGGACGCGACCAGCTCGACCCAGGCGGGCGGCTCGGCGCGAGTGCGCACGATCACGGCCCCGATGCTGCCGGCCTGCGGCGCGCTGAGCAGCCGACGCACGGCGGCGTGTTCATCAGGCGGCACGATCGCGAACAGGTCGCGACCGGCGGGCGCGCCCGCCTCCACCTCGAAGATCCGGTCGAAGGCCGGACTGTGATAGGTGACGCGGCCCGTCGACGCGACGATGATCAGCGCGTCGCCCGAGCGCTCGACGAGCGCCCGAAAGCGCGCGTCCTGCCGGCGCTGGCTGGCCAACAACCGGCGCACCTCCCGCAGCGTGACGATCTGTCGCGTGAGCACGAGCAGGCCGAGCGCGATCACGCCGTAGAGCAGGAACCGCATCGCGCTGCTCGAGAGCACCGGCACCGCGGCGAGCAGCACGAGCAGCACGACCGCCGGCATGCCGAACGGCACGAGACTGTCGGTCCGCCGGCGCGCTTCCGGCTCGCGAACCGGCGCCCGGCGCGGGCTCCGTCGTTCGACGTACGCTCCGGCATTGACCAGAAGGATCGCGAGCGCCCAGAGCCCGGCGATCATTCCCCGAACCGACAGGCCGGGCATCCACGCGGTCATGTCGGCGACCGTGCTCGTGACGATTCCCGCCACCACAAGCACGATCGGAGCGTCGACGACGACGCGATCGCCGTCGAGGATCAGCCGCGTGACGCCGAACACCACCGCCAGCGCCCCGATCGGCGAGAGCACGAAGTAGAGAAACGACGGCGTGGACGCCGGGAGTAGCCCGGCGGCGGTCTGATGGAGGTAGAAAAAACCCGCGAGGACGAGTGCCGAGACCATCACGAGTGTCAGGTCGACGGCAAGCTGCAGTTGCTGCGCCCGCGTCGTCCGCGGGGGAGCGAGCGCCATCACGGCGACCAGCGCGGCCGGATAGACCAGGACCGCGACCAGGTCGAGCACCGTCGCAGCCACAGCAGGCATGCCGAGCTCGCGGAGCAATGAGGCGAGCAGGATTGCCGTCGGCACGCTCGCGGCGAACAGTGCCGTCGCCCGCCAGGCGACCACACGGCCGCGTAAGCCGGCGACCGCGGCTCGTGAGGCATCCCGCGCGGGCGCCGGCACGGCCGCGGCCGCACGCAGGGCCGCGAGGACGGTCAGACCGTAGAGCGCCAGATAGGCCACGCGCGCGAGTCCCGTGCGGGCGCGCGGGAGCCCGTGCATGAGGAGGGTCACCTCGTAGACGACGAAACAGGCGAGCGAGGCGCCGAACAGGAGCCCAGGGCGACGCAACACGGGGGGGATGGCAGGCATGTCGCGAATACTGACGGGATGACCGGGGCCGCGTCCAGAGCGGAGGGAGCGCTGGGTAACCGGAAGGAGGACGGCCGCCCCGGCGCGGCGTTACAGGTCGGCGCGGGGCGAACGGCGCCGGTTCAGAGCACCAGAGCCGGGCGCACGCCCGCCGACGCGACGACTTTCGCGCCTCGGCGGCCCCGTTCGGGCGGCGGTTTGGGTGCCGAGCGGTAGAACCCACGCCGCTGCGTCCCTATCTTGCGGGGATCCCATCACCGCGGCGCGGCCAGCCGGCCGCCGAACGCGACACCCCATGAGGACGACATGACAACCACGGCGACGAGCTCGATCGCCGAGCTGCTCGGCGACGACGCCGAGGACCTGCTCGCCTACGAGGCCAAGGGCTTCTCGAAGGATCTGCTGCACCTGCCCGGACCGGATTTCGTCGATCGCGTGTTCGCGCTCACGGATCGCTCCCCGCAGACGCTGCGCAACTACCAGCAGATCCTCAACGGGGGGCGCCTGGGCGGCACCGGCTACGTCTCGATCCTGCCGGTCGATCAGGGAATCGAGCACTCCGCGGGGGCCAGCTTCGCGGGCAACCCGGCCTACTTCGACCCGGAAAACATCATCCGGCTCGCGATCGAGGGCGGGTGCAACGCCGTCGCCTCGACGCTCGGGGTGCTGGGATCGTGCGCGCGACGCTACGCCCACAAGATCCCGTTCGTGGTCAAGATCAACCACAACGAGCTGCTCACCTATCCGAACAAGCACGACCAGGTGATGTTCGGCCAGGTTCGTCAGGCGTTCGACATGGGCGCGGTGGCGATCGGCGCGACGATCTACTTCGGTTCAGACGAGGGGACGCGCCAGCTACAGGAAGTCTCCGAAGCGTTCGCAATCGCGCACGAACTCGGCATGGTGACGGTGCTCTGGTGCTACCTGCGCAACAGCGCGTTCAGCACCAAGGGCGTCGACTATCACCTCGCGGCCGATCTGTCGGGGCAGGCGAATCACCTCGGCGTGACGATCGAGGCCGACATCATCAAGCAGAAGCTGCCCGAAACCAACGGCGGCTTCCGCGACCTGAAGTTCGGCAAGACGCACGCGAAGGTGTACAGCGATCTGATGCCGGGCGATCACCCGATCGAACTGACGCGCTACCAGCTGGCGAACTGCTACATGGGGCGCATGGGCCTGATCAACTCCGGCGGTGCCAGCACCGGCGAGAGCGACCTGGTCGAGGCCGTGCGCACGGCGGTGATCAACAAGCGTGCGGGCGGCATGGGATTGATTAGCGGGCGCAAGGCGTTCCAGCGTCCACTGAAGGACGGAATCCGCCTGCTCGAATCGATTCAGGACGTCTATCTCGATCCGTCGATCACGGTGGCCTGATCGCACTCCAGACTCGGATGATGTGTGCGTCCGGGACAGCCCGGTCACGGCGGAGCACATCGGCACGACATCACGAACGGACAACGGTCGCGCGCGACCGTTGTCCGTTCGTGCATGCGGCATACGCGTGACGATCTCGTCATCGCGTCCCCGCCCGGGGGGAGCGCGTCGGACCTCCCGCCGGTCGGGTCCGGCGGGGTAGCTTTGAGGCTGGACGCGCGCCAACCGCGATCCGCGCGCGCGCCGTACGGTGTTCTTCCTTCCGCTGACCTGGCCCATGCATTCATCCCGCTTTCCGCGGCGTGGCTCCGTCGTCACGTTCGTCGCTGCCACCATCGCTCCGCTGGCGCTCACCGCGCAGAGCCCGGCCGGATCGGCCGCTCTCTCCGGCCCGCTCGCGGCCGCGCACGACTCGTCGCTGATCGCGTGGGAGCGTGGCGATTTCGCCGACGCGCTGGCGCGCTGGGAGCGGGTGCTGCAGCAGCCCGGAGGCGACCAGTTGGTCGAGGCTGTGGCGCTGACGACGGGTGAGCTGCACCCTGCGATCGAGCTGGCCGCCGATGGGCGCGCGCTCCGGTGGAGCCCCGACGGACGGACGCTCGCCTTCACGACCGGAACGGGCGCGGACCAGCGAACGACGGTGATGGATGTCAGCGGCGCGGCGCCGCGCCAGCGTCTTGTGGTCGCCGGTGGCTCGGGGGTGTTCTCGGGCGATGGCGCGACGCTCTACGTCATTCGCGTGGAGGAGACGGCGGCGCTGCGCGCTGCTCGTGCGGCGGTGACGCGCGCACCGGATGCCGCCGCGGCACGACGGGCGGGAGCGGAAGTAACGCGTGAGGCGCAGCGTGCCTCACGCGTGATCGCGCGGACGCTGGCCTCGGAGCGCGAGCAGGTGCTGACGCTTCCCGAGGGACTCGTGCCGTCCGCGCTCGCCGCGATGCCGGCCGGTCGCGCCGGGGTGCTGGCCGCGGTGGTCACGCCAGGCGAGCAGCGACAGAATCAGCTCTATCTGTTGGGCGCGGGCACTGCACGCGCACTGACCGACGGTGACGGCGTGAAGACGGGGATGGTGCCGGTGGCTGGTGGCGTCGCCTATGTCGCCGGTGCGCCCGCGCGCACCTTCTCCGGCGGCGCAACTGGAGTGGCGGATCAGGGCGCCCGCGTCGTGATCCGGATGGATGACGGCGCCACGCGCACCATTCCGGGCCGCGGCGTGGCGGCATCGCGCGACGGATCGGCGATCGCGGTGGTCGGTTCGGCCGAAGGACGCAACACGCTGCAGTACCTGTCGCTGTCGGGCGGAGGTGAGCCGGTGACGGTGTTGTCGACCGAGCGCGCGATCGCGAATCCCGCGCTGTCGCCCGACGGGCGCGCCGTCGCTTTCCAGATGATGCCCCGCGAGGACTGGGAGGTGTACGTCTGGCGTGCCGACCAGCCCGAGGTCGCGCGCCTGACGCGGGAAGTTCAGCACGATCTCTTCCCGCAGTTCATCGCCGATGGCCGGCTGCTCTCTGTGGTGGGCGAGGCGCGGCATCGTCGCTCGCATCTGTACGATCTCGAGACCGGTGAGCGGCGGCGACTGTTCCACAACAATCTCGTGCGAACCGTTGCTCCTGAGTACGAGTGGGAAGTGAGCCCAGACGGTTCGCGTGTCGCGATCGTCTCCGAGCGCGATGGTGACACGATCTCGCCGGAGCGCGGGGTGTACCTGACGAGCTTCGCGCAGCGGGTGAGCCTCGCCGATCTGCTCGCGCGCGTGCGCGCTCAACTCGCGGCCGAACGCGTACTGCGGGCTCAGGGCGAGGCGATCTATGCACCCATTGCGGATCGGGTACGGGCGACGGTGGCTGACGTCAGCGTCGACCGGATCTATCGGCACGCGGCGAATCTCTACCGGTTCGACTCGAAGTTCATCGGTATGCCGGGCAATCTGAAGGCGATCGACTACCTCGCCGCGACGCTGCGGTCGTATGGGTACGAGCCGGAACTGCAATGGTTCGAGCCGGGACCGGGCCAGCGCACGGCGAACGTGATCGCGCGCCTGCGCGGCACGGCCGATCCCGACCTCGTCTACGTCATCAGCAGCCACTTCGATTCGGTGCGGGACGGCCCGGGCGCCGACGACAACAGTTCGGGTACGACCGCTCTGCTCGAAGCCGCGCGCGTGTTGGCGACACGACCGCAGGCGGCGACGATCGAGTTCGCGTTCTTCACCGGCGAGGAAGCCGGGCTGCTCGGCAGCCGGGAGTACGTGCGGCAGGCGGTGGCGAGCGGCAAGCGCATCGTCGGTGCCCTGAACAACGACATGATCGGTTACACCAACGATCAGCGTCTCGACAACACGATCCGGTACTCCAACGCGGGGCTCCGCGACCTGCAGCATGGTGCGGCACTGCTGTTCACGCGCCTGATCACCTACGACGCGAAGTACTACAAGAACACCGACGCCCATGCGTACTACGACGCGTATGGGGACATCGTGGCCGGCATCGGATCGTATCCGATCCTCGCCAATCCCCACTACCATCAGACGCATGACGTGCTCGAGACGATCAACCAGGCGCTCGTGGCCGAAGTCAGCCGGGCGACGGTCGCGTCGATCATGCTGATGGCGTCGAGCCCGTCGCGTGTGGCAGAGCCGACGATGGTTCGCGCCGGCCGCGGCGCGACGGTCCGGTGGACGCCCTCGGTGGAGTCGGGGGTGGTGGGCTATGAGGTTGCCGTGGGTACGCCGGCCGATCCGTTCGCGCGGATCGAGCGAAGCACGTCGCCGGAGATTACCCTGACGACCCTGCCCGCCGGCAGCGTCGTGCACGTTCGGGCGATCGGTCCCAACGGCACACGTGGCTGGGACTGGCGGCGACTCGACGTGCGGTAGCTACGAGACAGAAGACAGAAGACAGAAGACGGGAGTTGCGAGGGCTGGGGGCGGGGGACTGAACGGTGTGTGGGGCCAGCGGGACTCGCGCGATCAGCGCGCTCGCTGCTCGGCGGCGATTTCGTGGCCGTGGTCGCGCGCGTCGCCGATGTCGGCCAGCGGGGCGCGGCGGATGCGGGAGGGACGCCTGACGACCGCCGGCGCATGGACATCGCTCCACAGCGGGACGCTCACCTCGCGTTCGGTCCAGCGGGCGCGTGAGGCGGGCACCGTGGCCTCGCGGCGGTGAGCCGACCAGAGGCGAAGCACCATCCGTCCCGCGAATGCCACGCCGACGTAGGCGGCGACATCCGCCAGGTTGAACAGCACCGCGATCTCCGTCAGTTCGATGCCGAGGAAATCCGTCACGCCCGCGGGCTGCAGGACGAGGCTGGCCGGGTTGGCGATCGCAGCGCCGCTCATCAGGCCGAGGATCCATGGCGCGCTGGCGTCGTAACGGGCCAGCGAGCGCACGATCGGCAGCGCGAGCAGGAGCAGCAGCGACGAGGCCGCGATCGAAGCCGCTCCGACCCAGCCGCCGAGGTCCGTCGAGCCGCCGAACATCCGATCGTTGTAGAGCAGGTCGAGGAAGAACGGACCGACGAGCGTGATCCCGCCCAGGGGGACCAGGCCGATCGCGATCGCCTTGGAGGCGAGGTCGACGGCTACCACCGCGAGCGCCACTGCCAACAGCCGAACGAGCGGGTCACGTCTGATCACGTTGGATCCTCAGGGGCTGTAGGTGGTCACGAAAAGGACCAGCGGCTCGATCTGCGTGCGCGGTGCCTCCGCGGTGATGCGGAGCGAGTTCACTCCCGGCTCGGCGCCGAAGCGCCAGACCGCCCTTGCCAGCCCCGTGCTGTCGGTGCGAACGGGGATCGTGTCGACCGCGCCCCCGCCCGTCTCGACGGCGAAGCCCACGGGGATGCCGATCATCGGGACACCGGCGCCGTTGGCGAGTCGCACCGACACCGTGTCGCTCGACCCGGCAGCCATCGACGGGTCGGGCTCGCGCACCGCCGTGAGCACGCCGCCAACAGTTGCATCGGTCGGGACGGTGGTCGCCGGCGGCGCATCGGGCGTCGCCACCTGGCTGGCGGGACCGCGGCTGCGCAGGAGGACGAACGCGAGCAGCCCGACGACGATCAGGATGATCACGAGGGAGAGGACGGTCAGTCCACGGCGATCCGAGCGCATGACGGTTCGGGGAGGGGAAATCGACGCGGCGACATGATGCCAGTCTGCCGGTTGGTCGAGCGCCCAATGTGCAAGCGGGGCGCCAACGGGGCGAGTTCCGGTACTGCTTGCGGCATAACGGTTTGACGCATGCCGTCGGGTGCGTGTGCCGCCCCGGGTGTGGCGGGTTCGCCACGACTCCCGCGACGTCGGTGGAGTGCTGCCACAGTGGGCCGGCGGCGCGTGTCCGTGCTGCCGCGATGGTCGGGGCGTCAGCCGGCGGGGTGCAGCGAGGCGAGCGGCACGATCGACTCCAGATGCCCATAGAGCACCGAGACGGCGCCCTCGTCCAGTGCGGGCGAGGCGAGCACGGCGAGCACGGCGGCCAGTGCCGACTCCGCAAGCGCTTCGGTATCGAGCGAGGCCGCGGCGACCGCCCCGTCAGGCGCCGAAGCGACCCGGTGTGCAATCTGGAGGAGCGGGCCGACGACGGCATCGCGAGCGGACTCCAGATGGGCGCGCTGAATGGCGCGGCCCAGCGCCCGGTCGGCCGCCAGCAGGTCGGGCGTGTCGGCGCGACGCTGAAAATCGTGTGCGAGCACGATCCAGTCGCGAGTTGGACGCGCGGCGAGTGCGACCAGAAGCTGCCGCACGAGCGCCGTCGCTGGTCCGTAGGGAAACGGGTCGGTGCGATCCGGCTGCGTCATGCAATCACTGGGAGGAAGTGCCGAGCGGCTGGCGCGCCGACGCTCGACGTCGCGACGGGCAGCTCCGCTCACGTGTCACGGAACGGCGAAAACAGGGGGGCGACGTCTCCGATGCGAAGTTCTCGAGACCTTATCCATGTCATGCAAGCCTCGGCTTGTCAGGAGGTTAGGTGCTGAGCACGAGGTGAATTTATCGTTCGCTTACCGAGCGGTGGCACTGCGGATGCATAGGCAAGACCGGCGACGGTCGCATCACCCGCCGTGTGACGGTGTCGCACGGGCAGGCACGACCCGCATTCACCACACAACTGAGGAAGATACATGCGCTTATCACGTCTGTTTGCCGCGGGGCTCGCCGTGGCGACGATCTCTGCCCCCGCCGCGGCGCAGCGGCAGGGGCAGATCGAGATCGGCGGTTTTGGACGCTACACGGCGTTCGACGACCGCGTCGGTTTCGAAAACGAGTTCGGGTTCGGTGGTCGTTTGGGTGTATTCCTGTTTCGCACGTTTGCGATCGAGGCAGAGGTCGAGCAGACGAATGTCACGCGCGATGTCGGCGACGTCGCCGTACCGGCGGGTGACTACAAGTTCACGCCGATCTACGTGCGCGGCACGTTCAATATTCCGATGGGCTCGCGCAGCGCCTTCCTGCTCGGCGCCGGTTACGTCCGCAGCGACTACGACTTCGAAGTGCGCGACGGTGCGAGCGGGCTCGTCGGCCTGCGTATCGGTCTGACGCCGAACATCGCGCTGCGCTTCGACGGTCTGGCCGACTATCATCCGAGCTCGGAAGACCTCAACTATGGCGCGCGTGCCGGGTTGAGCCTGATGCTCGGCGGCCGCAGCGATGCTCCGCCTCCCCCGCCGCCCGCTCCGGTTCCGATCATGCCCGCGCCCGCCCCGGCGCCCGCACCGGCTCCGCCGCCGCCGCCGGTCGTCAATCAGGACAGCATCAACGCCGCGAACCGCGCCCGTGCCGTGATGCAGGAGCGGATCTACTTCGACTTCGATCGGTTTGAGATCCGTCCGGATGCCGCTGCGGTTCTCGAGCAGAAGCTGGCGATCTTCCAGGCGAATCCGAACATGCGCATCCGCATTCAGGGTCACACCGATCCGCGCGGGTCGGACGAGTACAACCTGGCGCTCGGCGAGCGTCGCGCCGAAGCCGCACGACGCTGGCTGATTCAGCGTGGTATCGCGGCCGCCCGGATCGAGACCACGACGTTCGGTGAAGAACAGCTGGTGTGCACCGAATCCACCGAGGCGTGCTATCAGTTGAATCGTCGCGATGAGTTCGTGATCACGGCGGGCGGTGACATGCTGATGGGTCCCCGCTAACCAGCTAACAGCCCGAATCGGGCGAGCGCCGCACGAGGCGGCGCATCGTCAGGGGCAGACGAAGGGCCCGAACGGGATCCACCGTTCGGGCCCTTCGTCTCGTATGGGCGCGCCGGCGCGCTCATCCGGTGCGTCTACTCGTTGTTCGTGGTCACGGCGGCCTTGTGCGTGCCATGCTCCTCGAACCACGCGCGCAGATACGTCTGCGTGCGCAGGAAGTTCGACGGCTTCGACGACGTTCCGTGCCACTCCTCGTTGAAGCGGATCATCGCCGTGGGCACCTTGCGCATCTTGAGGGCCTGGTAGAACTCCTCGGTCTGCGGCATCGGCGTGCGCAGGTCATTGACGCCGGTCATCAGCATCGTCGGCGTCTTGACGTTGCCGACATACATCAGCGGCGACCGGCGGAGATGCTCCGAGGGATCCTCCCACGGCATCTTCTCGAAGTTGTAGTACCAGGACGAACCGTCGGTGGTGCCGACGAAGCTCAGCCAGTTGGTCACCGGGCAGTTCGCCGACGCGGCCGCGAAGCGATCGGTGTGGCCGACAATCCACGACGTCAGCACGCCGCCGCCCGAGCACCCGTGCACGAACAGATTGTTTGCGTCAATGTAGCCGCGTCCGATCAGGGAATCCACGCCGGCCATCAGATCGTCGAAATCCTTGCCTGGGTAGGCATTCTTGATGGCGTTGCCGAACTCGCTGCCGTAGCCGGTGGAGCCACGCGGGTTGGTGTAGAGCACGACGTAGCCATTGGCGGCGTGCTCCTGTCGCGCGAAGCTGAAGCCGACGTTGTACATCGCGTGCGGGCCGCCGTGGATGTCCAACATCAGCGGATACTTGCGCGACGGATCAAAGCCGGGTGGCTTGACGATCCATCCCTGGATTCGCATGCCGTCGACGGACGGATACCAGATCTCCTCGACCGCGGCAAGGCGCTTGCCGTCGAGCAGATCTGCGTTCACATCCGTCAGTCGTTTTGGCGTCGCGTCGCGGAGCGTGAAAGCGACGATATCGGCCGGCTGCTGCGGATCGGTGGCCGTACCGACGACGAGTCCGTTGCGATGCATGTCGCTCACGGCCAGCATGTGCTCGCCGCGCGTGAGCTGCCGGATCCGGCCGTCGAGCGACACGAAGTGCAGGTTGCGCGCGCCCTCGTTGTCGGCGGTGAAGTAGACCCCGCCGTTGTCCGGCGCCCAGTGGAGCGCGGAAGGCGACCGATCGAGCGCCTCGGTGAGCACTCGCGCATTGGAGCCGTCGGCGTTCATCACATACAGCCGGCTGTCCTGCCACGTCGCGCCGGTCGAGTCATAGCCGGTATACGCAATCAGGCGACCGTTCGGCGACACGATCGGGTTCGCGTCAGGCCCCTTGCGGGAGGTGAGCTG